>JBBSKW010000023.1:0-28456 GCA_038256005.1 Pyrinomonadales bacterium | reverse complement strand
TACATGCCTGAATCGAGTTCAATGCCGTCGAAACGACTCAGCCTACACGTCATTGTCGTACAAATCTCAGCCTAAAGATAAACTTGAAATAAAAGCAAGAATCCGTGACGAATTGAACGTTTAATCAGGCAAAGCGAAACGGTTGAGCTCATTGCATTCCTAAACAATTTCGTTGTTGCAATTGTGTGCCAATTTTGCGTAAATAATGTTATCCCTTAATATACTGAGCCGATTCCGTTAGTTCGTCCCCAAATATATGCAGGAATTTTCAGATCAGATGCCTTCGGACATTCGACGTTATCCAATGGTTCCGATACGCGACGTCGTTATTTTTCCATACACGAAAGTTGCATTCAAGATCGGCCGTCCAAGCAGCGTTAAGGCACTTGAAGAGGCGATGACCGGCGAGCGGGATATATTTCTTGCGACGCAGCATGATGCGACTATCGATGAGCCGAATTCGAACGAGATATATACCGTCGGAACGCTTGGCCGAATTCTTCAAGCACAACGGCAGGAAAATGGTCAGATAAAGGTTGTTGTCGAAGGGCGAGAGCGTGGATGTTCGGTTCGTGTCGAACAGGACGAAGAAGGAATGTTCTTTGCGTTCGTTCGCAAGGTCGTTTCGGTAGATGAATCTGGTTACAGAACCGATGGCTTGCTGCAAAAGATTCACGGGCACGTCGAGCAATTTCTACGCCTTTCACCTGACGCATATACCGATGCACTTCACGCCAGTTTGAGAGGCATTTCTGCCGCGCAGATCGCCGATTCGATGTCGTCCCATTTGCGCATCGGCGTAGAAGAAAAACAGGATCTCTTGGAAACCGTTTCAGTAGCAGAAAGGCTCCAAAAACTCTCGGATGTTCTTGAACAGGAGATCGAAAAACGCCAGCTTGATCGTACGATCCATTCGCGAACAAAGAAGCAGATGGATAAACATCAGCGTGAGTATTATTTGAATGAGCAGATCAAAGCGATCCATAAAGAGCTCGGACGAAAAGACGAAAAGGCCGAGCTAGAAGACCTCAAAAAGCGTATCGAAGACGCCGGAATGACGCCCGAGGCAAAGGACAAGGCGATGCAGGAATTCAGCCGGCTTGAGGCGATGCCGCCAATGTCCGCCGAAAGCACGGTTTCGAGAACGTATCTTGATTGGTTAATTAACGTCCCGTGGCAGCAGCGATCGGACGAGATCGAAGATCTTTCGCAGGCCGAAGTAACGCTCAACGAAGACCATTACGGGCTCGAAAAGATCAAGGAAAGAATTCTTGAATTCCTAGCGGTACGACAACTTGTTAAGAATCCGAAGGGGACAATTCTTTGCTTCGCCGGTGCACCCGGAGTTGGAAAGACGAGTCTTGGTAAATCGATCGCGAATGCTACGGGCCGAAAATTTATGCGGCTCGCACTTGGCGGCGTTCACGACGAAGCCGAAATTCGGGGCCATCGCCGAACTTACATCGGTGCTTTGCCGGGACAAATTGTTCAGCTAATGAAGCGGGCGGGAACGATCAATCCTGTGATCTTGCTCGACGAGGTCGATAAGCTTGGCCGTGATTTTCGCGGCGATCCGTCTGCTGCACTGCTTGAAGTTCTCGATCCCGAACAGAACGGTACGTTCCGCGATCATTATCTCGATGTCGATTACGATCTTTCGAATGTGTTCTTTATCGCGACGGCGAACGTGCTGCATACAATACCCGCTGCATTGCAGGATAGGCTCGAGATATTGAACCTGTCCGGTTATACCGAACGCGAAAAGCTTGAGATCGCAAAACGTCATCTAATACCGAAACAGTGTGAACATAACGGAATTGAGCCCGACGGGGTCGTATTTACCGACGACGGAATACTCGAGACTATCAGGCATTACACACGCGAGGCCGGCGTTCGTAACCTTGAACGCGAGATCGGTTCGTGCTTTAGAAAGATCGCTCGCAAGTTTGTTGTCAGCGATGAGAAATCTGATTTTCGCGTGGTTGTCGATGCTGAAAAAGTTCGCGAGCTCCTTGGAACCATTCGTTTCCGGAAACAGGACATCGCCCGAAAGAGCGAAGTTGGGCTTGTTAACGGACTCGCATGGACCGAGGTCGGTGGGGATGTACTTCAAATCGAAGCGACGCTTGTCGGCGGCAAAGGTGAGGTTACGTTGACCGGTAAACTCGGCGAGGTGATGCAGGAATCGGCTCGTGCGGCTTTGACTTGCGTTCGTTCGCGAGCGGAACGCTTAGATATCGATCCGAAGATCTTCCGCGAAAAAGATCTGCATATTCACGTGCCTGAAGGTGCAATCCCGAAAGATGGCCCAAGTGCAGGGATTACGATCGCAACAGCTATGGTCTCGGCAATGACCGGGCGAACTGCCCGGCATGACGTAGCGATGACTGGTGAGATCACGCTTCGCGGCAAGGTCCTGCCGATCGGCGGTATCAAAGAAAAGTTGCTTGCGGCTCACCGATTTGGTTTGAAAACACTCGTGCTTTCAAAAGATAATGAGAAGGATCTTGCCGATATTCCCGAAGAAGTGCGTGACGATCTTACGATCCATCTCGTAGATTCGATCGATGAGGTCTTGTCGTTGACATTGGAAGGAATACCAGCGACCGACCCGATTCAGACGCCGCAGTTGTGGGCCGTGGAGAGTCCGGTGATAGATGTGCCGCTAGCGACGGAACAGAACTAGAAAGTCGATGAAAATAACGTCGGCAGAATTTATTAAGAGTGCATTTGAACCCTCGCATTGGGTCGAGGACGGTCTGCCGGAGATCGCCTTTCTTGGCCGATCAAATGTCGGTAAGTCATCTTTGTTGAATTCGTTGCTTGTTCGCAGAGGGCTCGCCCGAACGTCGAACACGCCCGGCAGAACGCAGAGTATCAATTTCTTTTTGATCAACGAATCTTTTTATTTTGTAGATCTTCCCGGTTACGGCTACGCAAAAGTTTCCAAGACTATGCGTGCTGAATGGGGAAAGATGGCCGAAAATTATCTACAGCAGCGAGAAGAATTGGTTCTATCGGTCCAATTAGTTGATTCAAGGCATGAGCCATCGGCACAAGACCTAGACCTCAACGAATGGCTGATCCATCACGAAAAACCGCATCTTGTTGCCGCAACAAAATCTGACAAGCTTACCGCAAATAAGCTTCAAAAAAGCGTCAAGGAAATAAGGAAGCAGTTACCGCAGAGCCGTGTCATCCCGTATTCATCGGTAAAAGGTCAAGGGCGTGATGATATCTGGGCGGCAATCAACGAGGCGGTCGGAAATTATTAAAGTTTTATTTGCTTTCTTTAAGTAGATTTAGTAAACTTTAGGTTATCCCTAAAATGCTCGAGGGTTCTTTGAGGTTTCTCAAAGATATTTCTTTGTAATACTACAGATTTTCCATATCAAATTTCTTCGCCTTTCAGTATTCAAAACAGTTTGACGTTACTTGCGTTGTTCGATTGGTTTGAAACTATAAAGAGTAGAAACTCTAAACAAACTATATTCGGATAACCGACAATCAAATGGCCACGAAAACAACATCGCCCCGCAGACCGCGGACAGAAAAGCCCGATACAGAAAAATTGGACAATGAAGAACAGGTCCCGGCAGAAGCTTCTGAAACTACCAGTAAGCCTAAGCAGGACAACGGTTCCGCAGAGCTTTTAAACCTTGCCGGCCTCAAAGATAAGTCCATTAGTGAGCTAACCTCTATCGCGAAAGAAATGGGGATCGAAGGTGCGACCGGGCTACGAAAACAGGAACTTATCTTCAAGGTGCTTGCCGCACAGACCGAGAAAAGCGGCTTGATATTCTCGGAAGGCGTGCTTGAAACGCTTCCCGATGGTTTCGGCTTCCTGCGTGCACCTGAATACAACTACCTTCCCGGACCTGACGATATTTACGTCAGCCCGTCGCAGATCCGTAAGTTCGATCTGCGAACCGGCGATACCGTTTCCGGACAGATCCGTCCGCCGAAAGAAGGTGAAAGATATTTTGCTCTGATCAAGGTCGAAGCGATCAACTTCGAAGCTCCGGAACAGTCTCGCGAGAAGGTCTTTTTTGACAATCTAACGCCGCTTTACCCTGACGAAATGCTGACGATGGAGGTCGGTCCGGATAACACCTCTGCTCGCGTAATGGACCTCGTCACGCCGATAGGAAAAGGCCAGCGTGCTTTGATCGTGGCTCCGCCCAGAACTGGTAAGACCGTTCTGCTTCAAACGATCGCGAATTCAATTACTGAGAATCATCCGGAAGTAACTCTGATCGTTCTGCTCATCGACGAACGGCCAGAAGAAGTTACGGACATGCAGCGTTCGGTCCGCGGAGAAGTTATTTCTTCAACGTTTGACGAACCGCCGACACGCCACGTACAGGTTGCCGATATGGTGATCGAAAAGGCGAAGCGTCTTGTCGAACACAAGCGTGACGTCGTCATTCTTCTTGATTCGATCACGCGTCTCGCACGTGCACATAACTCAGTCGTTCCGCCATCAGGCAAGATTCTTTCAGGTGGTATCGATTCGAACGCTTTACAGCGACCTAAGCGTTTCTTTGGTGCTGCTCGTAACATCGAAGAAGGCGGTTCGTTGACGATCATCGCCACCGCCCTGATCGACACAGGTTCGCGTATGGACGACGTGATCTTTGAAGAATTCAAGGGAACCGGTAATTCGGAAATTCACCTTGACCGTCGCCTTTCGGACAAGCGTCTGTTCCCGGCGATCGACCTCCAGCGTTCGGGTACGCGAAAGGAAGAATTGCTCATCGGCAAAGAAGATCTCAATCGCGTTTGGGTTATGCGGCGTGTTCTTAATCCTCTTTCGCCCGTCGAGCAGATGGAAGTCGTGCTCGAACGACTTGGAAAGACGAAAACCAACGCCGAATTCCTCGCGTCAATGCAGACGTAGATCCCTTTCAGCACAGTATATAAGACCGCATCTGAATCGGGTGCGGTTTTTTTAATGCCCTATATCCGAAAAACTAAATTTAGTTCACATTCTGGTATTGCCAAAAATTATAAAATATGTAAAATCATTCTAATTCGAGAACCAAGCCAGAAAAACTTCTGTATTTAAACAGGCACCAAAATTGCGTTTTCTCGAAGCATCATTCTCATATTCAGTCTCAAGTTTATTCAACTTTTCGATTCCTTCCAGAATACTGGGAGCAAATATATTCCGTCCTTATTCGTTTTGAATATTTTACTTCGCGAGTCAGTTCTACTTTGGAGGAGAGAAATGAAACAGTTTATTTTGCGCGCGGCCGCAGTAACATCGTTGGTGTTATTTGTCGGCCAAGTGCTTGTCTTCGGACAGACCACCGGATCGATCGCTGGTACGGTCGCTGATGCGAACGGTGCTGCGGTACCGAACGCAACGGTCGTTGTCACGGGTCCGGGCGGACAGGCATTTACCGTCACCACAAATGAAAGTGGCAGTTACAGAGTGCCGTCTGTGGGATCGGGAATTTACACCATTACGACAACGGTTCCGAACTTTAAGCGTTCGGTGATCGAGAATGTAAAGGTCGATGTGGGACTTCCGTCCACAGTGAATGTTGTCTTGGAAACAGGCGAGATCTCTGAGACCGTTGTCATCACAAGTGGTGCCGAGGTTCTGCAGACGCAGACCGCGACGATTGGAACAACAATTACCGGAAGACAGATCATCGAGTCACCTGTTGCATCGCGTGACGCTCTGGATCTCGTCGGACAACTGCCCGGCACTGCGACTGTCGGAGCCCCGAGGCGTTCGTCGATCAACGGTCTTCCTAAGGGTGCTCTCAGCATCACAATCGACGGAGTGGATGTTCAGGACAATCTTCTTCGCTCGTCAGACGGTTATTTTACTTATGTCCGGCCCCGGCTTGACGCAATCGAGGAAGTGACCGTTTCGTCATCCAATCCGGGCGCCGAGGGCGGCGGAGACGGTGCTGTCCAGATCAAGTTTGTAACTAAACGGGGAAATAACGAGTACAGAGGCAGTGCGTTCTGGCAACATCGTGACGAAGGGCTGAATGCGAACTACTGGTATCAAAACCGCGATGGGAAACGGGATGATAATGGAAAAGCATTCTTGCAAAAGATCAGGCTGAACCAGTTTGGCAGCAGTTTTGGCGGTCCGATCCCTTTCCTGCGTTTTGGAGATGGTGGCGGCTCGTACTTTGATTCCGGAAAAAACAAACGCTACTTTTTTGTCAATTATGAAGAGTTTCGACTTCCGGCCTCTCAAGCACGAACCAGAGTGATCTTTACCCCGCAAGCTCAGTCTGGTATCTACAGTTATAACACCAGTGCCGGAACCCAGTCGGTTAATCTTTACACCATTGCGAACAATGCCGGGCAGATTGCGACTCCCGATCCAGTAATTGGCTCGGTTTTGTCGCAGATCAGGTCGGCTGTTGGACAAGAAGGTTCGATCACGCCGATCTCGAATTCACCGAATTTCCTAAACTACAATTTTTCGCCATCGGGTGATTCGACACGCAAGTTTCTTGCTCTCCGGTTAGATTTCAACCTGACCAAGAATCACAGCCTTGAGTTTGTAACAAATCAGCAGGAGTTCGTTCCTTCTAAAGACTTTTTGAATTCACAGGATGAGCGTTTTCCGGGCTTTGCAGCCTATACGCAAGGGTCAGTTCGCGATTCATATGCGATTGCCCTTCGTTCTACATTGACGAAAAGCATAATCAACGAGGCTCGATACACGATCTCGACAGGACTTTCGACGTTCAGCGACGGGATTTCGTCCGCAGATTTCGCGTACTCACAGGGATTCCAGTTGGCTGTCGACGCCGCCGGGATAACGTCACCATATTCGCGAAATTCAACTAGTAATCGCAACACGCCGACATTTGATTTCACCGACAATGTTAACTGGGTTGCGGGAAATCACAGTATAGGATTTGGCGGACAGTGGAAACTCATCCGTCGCGAGAGTTCGGCGATCGGACGCATCGTTCCCACCATCAGTTTTGGCCTTGACTCGACCGATCCTGCTTTCGCGATTTTCAGCACCACCACGCTTCCGGGGGCGACGGCTGCTCAACTCACCGCTGCTCGCTCTCACTACGCCACGCTGATTGGCCGTGTTACAGGTTATACGTCCACAGCATACTTAACAGCTGATGGCACATATCAAGAGAATGTGACGCAAACACGATTGGCTAAGCAGAACACTTATGGTTTGTATGTACAGGATAGCTGGAAAATTCGGCCTAACCTGACTATAAACTATGGAGTCAGATGGCAGCCGCAGTCGGCGTTTACGGCCTTGAGCGATGGGCTTTATACAAGACTTGAAAGTCACGATCAGATTTTCGGTGTATCTGGTGCGGGCAATATTTTCAAACCCGGCACTTTGACCGGTTCGGTTCCGCGAGTTGTACCGTTGCAAATAGGCGAAAAAGCTTATCCTGACGATCTGAGCAACTTCGCTCCGTCAGTCGGTGTAGTCTGGAGCCCTGACTTTGGAGACAATTTCTTCGGCAAAATATTTGGAGCTAGTGGAAAGGGCGTTCTTCGAGGCGGTTACTCAGCAGCATTCGTTCGTGAAGGCTTTGACCTTTTGGAAAGTATCTACGGTGCGAATCCGGGAGGAACATTGTCATTGACCCGCAGTTTGGCTAACGGAAATTTGACGGTAGGAAGTAATCTTCGTACGCTTGGGAATCCCAATCTGACCCCCGCTCCGAATATCATCGGTACGTCACCCAATTTTCCGATCACGCTAACGACAGCAAATTCGACAAACTCATTCGATCCGAATCTAAAGACCGGCAAAGTTCATTCTTTCAGTTTCGGATATCAACGCGAACTTGACAGGAATACCGTTGTTGAATTCCGTTATGTCGGAAACCGCGGTGTTGATCTTCAGCGGCAATACAATATAAATGAGTTCAACACGATAGAGAACAATTTCGCTAACGAGTTTGGACTGGCACAGGCCAATTTATACGCTAACATTGCGGCAGGTCGCGGAAATTCGTTTGCTTATTTCGGTGTGGGATCCGGGACATCGCCTCTTCCGATCATGATGGCGTACTTTAACACTGCTGCAAACTTTGATCCTGCAAATCCGGCTAGATACGCCGCGGCGAGTTTCGCAAACACCACGCTAGTGGCAGCTCTTTCGAGAAACGCACCTAACGTCTTTGCCTTCAGCGGCACCAATTTTGAAAATAACGCAGCACGCCGAACAAATGCGGCAAATAATGGTTTGCCTAGCAACTTCTTTTACGTCAATCCGACCACCGGCGTAAACGGTTCGTACACGGTCGATAACAGTAACAAGACCTGGTACGACTCCGGCGTTATCGAAGTGAGGCGACGATTGTCCGACGGACTAAGGGTTCAGGCAAGTTACGTCTTTTCCAAGGCTCAGGCTAATGCTTATGCTTCTAGCAGCGTAATTTTCGCAGGCTTCAGCCAGCGGGAAGGCGGTCTTGATCTCGCAAAGAATGTACAGGCGTTCGACATTCGTCATCAGTTCAAAGTCGATGCCACTTACGATTTTCCGTTTGGAAAAGGACGTAAATTCCTGTCGAATTCGAACTGGTTCGTTAACAGCCTCGTCGAAGGCTGGACGGTTCTTCCGACGATCCGTTGGCAGAGCGGTGCACCGTTCGCATTCGGTAACGTTCAGTTAGTGGGAATGACCAAAAAAGACCTTCAAAACATGATCGGTGTTTATAAAAACTCGACGATCAACGGAGTTCAGGTCGTCACTTATCTGCCGGAGGAAATTATCGTCAATACGCAACGTGCGTACGACATTAATGTTGCGAACACGAACACAAACGGCGGTTATGGTACGACCTATGGAACTGGCGGACCTCAGGGCAAGTTTCTTGCACCGGCCAGTTTTGGAAACTGTATTCAGAGAAGTGCCGGTGATTGCGGCTTTAACAATCTGATCGTTTACGGGCCTTCGTTCTTCAAATTGGATGCATCGATAGCCAAGCGTTTCAAATTTGGTGAAAAGAGAAGCATCGATCTTCGTGTCACTGCTCTTGATGCTTTAAATGCACCGAATTTCCGCGTTGGCGGATTTGGAGCAGACGTTGTCACGGTCGGCGTCGGCGGTTCGACATTCGGACAGCTCGGCAATGGCTCGGCTTATCAGGATGTATCGACAACGAATGATCTTGGCGGTCGTCAGATAGACCTTATGCTGCGGATCAATTTCTAACTGATTTTTAGCATACTAATTGTGCCGGAGGGCTTTTGCTCTCCGGCTTTTTTGTGTCACCGCCACTATTCGCTGTAAACTGTTTACCGTTAACTAATTATGCGTGTTGCAGTAATTTCAGCCGAAGCTGTACCTTATTCCAAGACCGGTGGGCTTGGTGATGTTGCCGGTGCTTTGCCCAAGGCTTTGAAAGCAGTAGGGATCGATTCGGTGCTCATCACGCCTTGTTATTGGCAGACTAAGGGTGAATATCTTTGGGACCTTGCGATTGACGATCTAAACGTAAATTGGAAAGGCGGCATATATCCGGCGAAGGCATTTTACTCCGAAGCCAACGGATCGCCGACGTTCCTGATTGATGCTCCATCGCTTTTTCATCGTGATTCGATCTACGGTTTTACTGAAGACTACGAACGCTTTGCCTTCTTCAACCACGCCGCACTTGCTCTCATCCGACGCATAGGAGCCGCTCCCGACATCATTCACCTTAACGACTGGCACTGTGGTTTTGCCGCAGTCGAGCTTGCCGAGCAACGCCGCTCAGATGCCTATTGGCGAAACACACGCACCGTTTTTTCCATCCACAATATGGCTTATCAGGGCGGCTTCGGGATGAGCGAATTGTGGAAGCTTGGCTTCGGCAGCGACTTCGCCCGTGCCCATTTCTCGTTCAATGGCTACGCTTCCGCGATGAAAGCCGGGCTTGAAGCTTCGGACACGCTCTCGACCGTTTCGGGTCGTTACGGTTACGAGATCCAGACCGCCGAAAACGGCTACGGGCTCGAATGGCTGACACGTCAGCGTGCGAACCGGCTAATCGGCATCACGAACGGTGTTGATTACGAGGTCTGGAATCCCGCGACCGACCCTGAACTTCCCGCACATTTCGACATCGCCGATCTTTCCGGCAAGCGTGAGTGCAAACGAGCGATGCTCGAACATTTCTCGCTGCCCGTAGATCTCGAACGGCCTGTTCTGGCGAACATCACTCGGCTTACCGCCCAAAAGGGAATTGACCTGATGATGCAGGTTGCGGGCGAAGTCCTCGCGACCGGTGCTTATATCGTTTCGCTCGGTTCGGGTGAAAAGAAATACGAAGACTTTTGGCAATCGCTTCGCAACTACGCTCCGCGACAGGTGGGTATTTATCGCGGTTACAGCGAACCGCTCGCACACCTGATCGAAGCCGGAGCCGATATGTTCATGATGCCTTCGAAGTTTGAACCGTGCGGCCTTAATCAGATGTACAGCTTGCGTTACGGAACCGTCCCGATCGTTCGTGCCGTCGGTGGCCTTGATGACACTGTTCAGAATTGGGATGCTGTTTCGCAGACTGGCAACGGCTTCAAGTTCGGCCCTTATGAAGCTGATGCCTTCCTCGAAAAAATCTACGAAGCTCTCTTTGCCTTTGGCGATAAGGAGGTCTGGCGAAAGATTCAGCACAACGGAATGTCGGTCGATAACTCTTGGGAAAACGCCGCCCGTAAATACGTCGAACTCTACCACCGGACTCTTAGCCGGTGAATAGTATCACTTATGAATATCAGTAATGAACTCGCCTTCCTGCGAGACTTGGCCGCGATACATTCCGTCTGAGTTAAAGGGAAGTGTGATGTTGCCGTGCGAATCTACGGCGATCAGGCCGCCTTCGCCCTTGATCTCGGTCAAGCGCTCGATGGTTTCAACCGCTGCTTCGTTCAAACCCAAGCCTTTGTAACGCATTCGTGCTGAAACGTCGTAAGCAGTTGCACCGAGCATGAAGTACTCGCCGTGTCCTGTGCATGATACCCCGCAAAGCTCGTCGGCATAAGTTCCCAGCCCGATCAGAGGCGTGTCTCCGACGCGTCCGAAGTGCTTGTTGGTCATTCCGCCGGTCGAGGTCGCTGCCGCAAGCCGTCCTTCTGCATCGCAAGCGACCGCACCGACAGTGCCCAGCGACTTTGGCCGGCGTATCGCGGATTTCGGAACCCCTGCCGCACCCTGAATACTGAACTGTGCACCTTGAACCGCTTTGGAATGGTCGAGCTGAACGCGTCCGGCGGCCATCGCGTCTTGCAATTGAAGCCAGCGGTGTTCGGTAAAGAAGTATTCATCGGGAGCGGTTTCGGCACCGACGCTCTCGGCAAACTGGTTCGCACCTTCGCCTGCAAGCAAAATGTGTTCGGTCTTTTCCATCACCTTTCTGGCGAGGCTGATCGGGTGTTTAATGTTCCGAACAAACGTGACCGCACCTGCCCTCAGGCTTGAACCATCCATTATAGCCGCGTCCATTTCGTTCTTGCCTTCGCTCGTGAAAACAGCACCGCGGCCGGCATTGAACAGAGGGAAATCCTCGAGCGAAACAACCGCTGCCTCAACCGCATCGAGCGAAGAACCGTTCGCCTTCAGCACATCCCAACCCGCCTTCAACGCAGCTTCCAAACCGCCGCGATATTCTCGCTCCAGATCGGGCGTCATCTGCTCGTGCAATATCGTTCCCGCTCCGCCATGTATCGCCAACGCCGGTTTTGCCATAACCTAAATTTACCACAAGCACTTGAGAAAGCGTTTTACCACATAGGACACAGCGATCACAGAGATAACACTTCGCCTTTATCGAAAGACGCCAAGTAGAGCTCTATGCCCTCCGTGTGCTATGTAGTCAATTCTTTGATTTCTTAGCCGCAGGGCGTTGGCGATGACGGAGACCGAGCTGAACGTCATTGCGGCACTCGCGATCATTGGCGAGATTAGGACGCCGAAAACGTGGAACAGAACGCCGGCAGCGATCGGCACACTGATCAGGTTGTAGGCGAAGGCGAAGAACAGGTTTTGGCGAATGTTTCTCATCGTGTTCCGGCTTAAGGTTCGCAGCTTTCAGGATGCCGTCGAGGTCGGGACGAAGCAGCGTGATGTCCGAAGATTCGATGGCGACATTCGTGCCCGAAGCGAACGCAATTCCTACATCAGCCTGTGCCAAGGCGGGTGCGTTTTTAACGCCATCGCCAGCCATCGCCACACGCTTGCCTATTGCGTGCAGCTCCTTCACCTTCGCGGTCTTATCCTGCGGCATAACCTCGGCAAAGACCTTATCAAAACCAAGCTCGCTTGCGACTGCATCTGCCGTCGCCTTGTTATCGCCCCGGTCATCATCACGACCTCAATGCCTAGACGGTGAAGCTGGTCAATGGCCGCCTTGGCAGAAGGTTTAATAGAGTCAGCCACTGATATCAACCCGACCGTTTCGTCATTGATCGTAACCGCAACCGAGGAAGGTGAATTGTGGTCCGAAGCGTGGTTGAGAATGTCGTCGCTCTTGCTGTGCGTGAAGCCGAGATTCTTCGCCGAGTTGATGAATTAATGCGGTCCTTATCGCTCTGTTTATAAAGCCTGTAGCCGTTGCTCATGTAACGCGACGGTTTGAGCAGGCCAATTCGGGTTTAATAACGAACGGTGACGATCGGAGTGTCGGTCTTTCTTGCAAGAATTGCAGCGGTCATTATATTATATGCGCGTCTCCAAGTAACTGAATCTATCACTCGGCTCAGATTTTTCAGGAATCAGGACAGCTTTCTCTCTTTCCTTTAAACGGTGGTTCTGTCTTCACAGTTATCACCTTGAAAATGACCGCGATCCGAACGCGGCACCTTATCCGAAAAGGCAATCCCGAAGGAATCGGGAACGCAAAGCTAGGAATCGATTCGTCGAAAAGTCCGGCTGCCGAAGTGAGGTTGTTTAGTGAAAAAGCATTTCTTTCTATCCATAATTCTGACCATTTTTGTTAGCGGGCTTTCGTTCGCTCAGAACAAACCGCAGGCGATACTCGTTGCAGAGATCGGTGGTGGCGGACGTGTAAAGACCGCTTCGGTTCCACGGATCGACCATGGAAGCCCGTTGGTTCGCCGTGACGAAAACTATTCGCTCGAAAAGCAGACGTTCGAGATACTGAACGCTGAACGCAGTACGCGTGGGCTCGAGCCGCTTGTTTGGGATGAGCGTG
Organism: Pyrinomonadales bacterium; assembly: GCA_038256005.1. GTDB lineage: Bacteria > Acidobacteriota > Blastocatellia > Pyrinomonadales > Pyrinomonadaceae > OLB17. Next base: position 15,296 of record JBBSKW010000023.1, on the reverse strand, counting down.
TTGCACAGCTAGCAAGGCTGCATTCGCGTAGTATGGCGGCAGAGAAGTTCTTCAGTCATCGCGGACCGGATGGTTCGACCGTTGATGGCCGTGCAGATCAGCTTGGCTTGAGCACCTGGACGGCAATCGCCGAGAACATCGCATTTCTCAAGGGCCAGGGCGATCCGGCACAGCTTGCAGTTGAAAGATGGCTTGCGTCCGCATCGCATCGAAGAAACATTCTGGGCGGCGGTTGGGAGCGTTCGGCGATAGGAGTGGCGGCCGGGCAAGACGGAGCGTTATACTTCACCCAGGTCTTTATATCGGGCGTCTAACATTTTTCTGTTAGTTAAAGAAAGGGCACGCTTCAAAGGCGTGCTTTTTTGTTTGTGGGAATACACGGTATTCTTTGAACGTGATCCTGCCATCATTCGCCAAGATTAATTTAGGGCTTCGAATTCTCGGAAAGCGGCCCGATGGCTTTCATGATCTTTGCACGATATTTCAGACGATCTCGCTGCATGACACGCTTACTTTTCGCGAAGCGGATGTACTGACTCTTTCTTCGAGCATTAAGTATCTTCCGGTAGACGACAGAAACTTGATCATTAGGGCAGGACGGAAGTTAATCGAGCTAACGGGTTCAGAACACGGTGCTGCCGTCCATCTTAAAAAGCGAATACCATCGCCCGGTGGACTCGGCGGAGGCTCATCGAATGCGGCTGTCGCTCTTCTAGGGTTCAATAAGCTCTGGGAATTGGGTCTGTCCATTGAGGACCTGCATTCTATTGGTGCGGAGCTTGGTTCTGACGTTCCTTTCTTTCTTTATGGGGGAACGGCGATCGGAACAGGTCGCGGAACCGAGATTGAACCGGTTGCTGATATTGCGATCGAAAACATGGTGCTGATCGCACCGAATGTACGCGTTTCAACACGTGATGCGTTCGCCCGTTTAGGTGCGGATTGCTTGACATCGGCCGTTTCAGCCAGTATTCTTCTCAATTGTCGTTTTGAGGCTGAGCAAGATGATACATCGCAGCTCTCGCTTATAAATGACTTTGAGAAGCCGGTGTTTGAGGCTCATCCGGAGATTGGAAGGGCGAAAGGCAAACTTCTCGAACTAGGAGCAGCAAAGGCCGCGATGAGCGGAAGCGGTTCCAGCGTTTACGGATTTTTTGACAATAAAGAGACACGGCAAACAGCACTGAAAGCCCTTGACGAGAAAGTCAACTGGCGAAGTTTTGCCGTAGCGGCTATTTCGCGGAGTAATTATCGCGATGCACTTAAACAGGTGTTTTAGCTCGCTTCCGATAAGTTTCTAAGATACGTCTTTGGGGCGTCGCCAAGTGGTAAGGCACCGGGTTTTGGATCCGGCATTCGTAGGTTCGATCCCTTCCGCCCCAGCCACTTTATCTTTATCGGAGCGGGTGATCTGTTTAACAGGTCATCCGTTTTTCTATTTGGCCCGATTTGCAAATGAGCGTAACCGGCAACGTCAAAATATTTTCGGGCAATGCCCATCGCAGCTTGGCAGAAGAGATCGCAGCACATCTTTCCGTCGATCTCGGCAAGGCTTCGACCGATCGTTTCTCGGACGGCGAGTTCAACTTCCAGATCGGCGAGAATGTTCGAGGTTCGGATGTATTTATCGTCCAGCCGACGTGTCCGCCGACCGACCAGAACCTGATGGAACTGTTGATCATGATCGACACGTGCGTCAGAGCTTCGGCTGAAAGAGTTACGGCGGTCATTCCATATTTTGGGTATGCACGATCGGATAAGAAAGATCGTCCGCGTGTTCCGATCGCTGCGAAGCTGGTTGCGAACCTGATTACGAAAGCAGGTGCAGGACGCATATTGACGGTCGATCTGCACGCAGCACAGATTCAGGGATTCTTTGATATTCCGGTCGATCACCTTTATGCGGCACCGATCGTGGTCGAGTATTTCAACGCTAATCCGATCGAAAATCTTATCGTGGTCGCACCGGATACCGGCGGAGCCGAGCGTGCTCGTGCATACGCTAAACGATTAGATGCAGGGTTGGCACTTTGCGATAAGCGTCGCGAGCGTGCAAACGAGGCCGAGGTAATGAACATCGTAGGCGATGTAGGCGGAAAGAACTGTTTGATCGTCGACGACATGTGCGACACAGGTGGAACGATCTGTAAGGTCGCGAAAGCACTGCACGACGCGGGTGCGAATGAAGTTTATGCGTGCTTCACACACGCAGTTTTGTCCGGGAAGGCCGTTGATAACATCACCAATTCATATTTGAAAAAGGTGATAGTTACGAACACGATCCCGGTCGAGCAGAACGGTCTGCCGCTGGTAAAAGGTGGAAAGATCGAGATCTTGAGTGTAGGAAAGTTGCTCGCTTCGGCGATCAAATCGATCCATGACGAGACAAGCGTCTCGACGTTGTTTATATAGATTTGTTCAGGGATCAGGGTTCGACCGTGAACCTTGAACGAGGTAAAAGTTATGGCAGATAAAGTTGTTGTAAAAGCACAGAAGAAAGAGTTCGGCGGAAAGGGCGTTAACCGCAGACTTCGTGTTGAAGGCAAGGTGCCGGTCGTCGTTTACGGCGGTAGAACTGAATCGGTAGCGGCATCGGCGATGCTTAGCGATCTGGCTGCGATCATTCGTTCGGACAGCGGCGTTAACACTGTTTTCTCGCTCGATATCGAGGGTGACGGAGTTCACGACGTGATCTTCCAGGATCGCCAGATCGACGCTGTTAGAGGCCGTTTGATCCATGCCGATCTTCGCCGCTTTGCAAAGGGCGAAAAGATCGAAATGACGGTTCAGCTGAACTTCATCGGCGAGCCCGAAGGCGATCTGGAAGAAGGAGCGGTCGTGTCGCACACCATGCGTGAGCTTAAGGTAATCTGCGAACCGAAGAACACTCCGGAATCGATCGAGGTCGATATCACTTCGCTCACGGCTGAACATCCGATCCACGTTTCAGACCTTAAGGTCGACGAAGGTATTGAGATCGTGGACGCTCCTGACACGGTCGTCGCATCGATCATCGTGGTCAAGGAAGCTGAACTCGAACCGCAGCTTGAAGATGCTGGTGAACCTGAGGTTGTGGGCGAAGAGCCGGCCGCTGAAGAAGGCGAATAGGTTATTCGTGTCCCCGTCCGGACGGGCTATTTGATGAAATGGCGACCGAAGAAGGAACCGATATTAACTGGCTAATTGTCGGGCTCGGGAATCCGGGCCCGCAATACGAACGGACACGGCACAATCTGGGTTTCATGGTCGTCGATCTGATCGCCAGAGAAGCTCAGACGCAGGTAAAACGAGACGAATGCCGTTCACTTATCGGCAGAGCTTTCATTGACGGGGAACTGACCGAGCTAGCGAAACCGCAATCGTTCATGAACCTAAGCGGTGAATCGGTCAGTTGCTTATTGAAAAAGCCCGAGCGAAGCATCGTAAAGTTGCTTGTGATATCAGACGATCTCGCTTTGCCGTTAGGCAAGATACGGATCAGGCCCAAAGGTTCGCACGGCGGACACAACGGGCTCAGATCAATTATCGAGCGAACGGGTACGGACGATTTTGCGAGATTGAGAATTGGAATAACTCCGGAGCATCCGGTTGCGAACACCAGGGATTTCGTCTTACAGAATTTTGCGAAAAGCGAAAACGAGATCCTGGAAGAGACATTAAGGACATGTGCCAACGCGGTGAGAACGGTCGTCTTAAATGGCGTCGAGAAAGCGATGGCGGAATTTAACGGAACTTGAAACTAAGAAAGAACCTTCTTGCTTCGGCTTAAATTGGCCGAGGCTCGAACGCCAAAAGGAGGAAAGAAATTGGCTAATAGAACTTACGAAGTAATGTATATCGTTGATCCGGAGACTACACCGGACCGGATCGCGAAACTAAATGAAGCGGTCGGGATACTGATCGAAAAAGAGGGCGGAACGGTCGTTCGCCTTGATGATGTGGGCATTCGCAACCTCGCTTACCCGATCAGCAAGAAGACCGAAGGCCACTACGTGCTTTTCGAGATCGAAGGCACCGGCCAGGAGATCGCAGAGCTTGAGCGGCGTATGCGTGTTAACGATATGATCATCCGATTTATCACCGTTCGTGTTGATGAAGACCGGAAGAAAGCGGACAAGATGCGTGATAAGCGTGAGAAACGTGCTGCACTGCGTTCGAAGTTCAAACAGACGGAAGATTTCAGGCAGACTGAAGAAGCATCGGCTCCGGAAGAGGAAGCGATAGCGTAAGCGGAGGTATTTATGGCAGAAAAAGAAATGGAAGCACCGGTGGAAAGAGAATTTGGCGATGATAATTTCGGCGATAAAATGCCTCGACGGTTTCAGCGTCGGCGTCCGCGACAGGTCGTGCCCGATTATGTAGATTGGAAAGACGTCGAATATCTTCGGCAGTTCATTCCGGAACGAGGCAAGATCATGCCAAGACGCATTTCAGGCATTACGGCCAAGGATCAACGCCGAATTGCGGCGGCTATCAAACGAGCTCGCTCGATGGCAATGTTGCCATTCGTCTCAGAATAACGGCGGGGAGGAATTTATCATGGCAAATACAACCATACTTTTAAGAGAAGATATTGAAGCCCTTGGCGGCCGTGGCGAGATCGTTAAGGTCAAAGCTGGATACGCCCGAAATTACTTGCTGCCGCAGGGCCTTGCATCGCTTGCAACGAAGGGTAATGTAAAGCAGATCGAGCTCGAGCGGACGGCTTTGTTGAAGCGTGCCGCCGAAGAGCGTTCGACCGCAGAAGCACAGAAAGAGCAGATGAGCACGATCGCTCTGGCTTTCGAACGAAAGGCGGGCGACGGCGGAACCCTCTTTGGTTCGGTCACCTCGATGGATATCGCCGAAGCCTTGCAGGCGAAGGGTTATGAGATCGATCGTCGTAAGATCAATCTGCGTGACGCAATCAAGGAAACCGGTGAATATACCGTCAAGGTTAAGCTTCATCGTGAAGTGACGCTTGAAATTCCGGTGACGATCACCGCCGAAGGCGGCGTCGCGGCAGACGAAAAGGCGGATAAAAAAGGCCGCAAGCCGAAGGCAGAAGCAGAAGAAACAGCGGTGGAACCTGCTGCCGAAACCGCAGCGACTGAAGCGGAATAAAAATTTTCGTTTTCGCAAATCATTGACCGCGTTCGGGATAATCGGATGCGGTCAATTTCGTTGGAATATCTTTAAAAAAGCCAGTAAAAAATCTACAGTTGAGCCTTTGTTGGCTGACTATTTCAAATGTAATATTTGAAGCTACATTGCTGTCTCGTCGGAGACGAATTTTCAAGAATATCTCTAGCTCTAACTTTCAAAGTTCATCGCCTTCCCGCGGCTATTGAGCAGTTTTTATTGACTTTTATGGCCGCATATCCCGAAGCAAGACGCGAACAGTTCCTCGAACGTCCGCTGCCCTCAAGCGAAGACAGTGAGCGAGCGATCCTTGGGGCGATACTGCTTGATAACACGCTCGTCACACAGGCACTCGAACACCTCAAGCCCGAAGACTTTTATTCGCCTCTCCATCGTCGCATCTTCGCAGCGATGATGTCGCTTTTTGAGGCATCGAGGCGGATCGATCCGATCCTGATCGCCGAAGAATTGAAGAAAGAAGGTTCGGTCGAGGCGATCGGCGGCGTTGCTACGATCACAAATCTAACATACGGTCTTCCTCATTTTACTGACGTTTCGGATTACATTGGTGTCGTCAAAGAAAAGTCGATGATGCGTGACCTGGTTCGCACCTGTAACCAGATCACCAGTGAAGCGTTAGAGGAAGAAGACGACGCAGCTGTCATTCTGGATCGGGCCGAGCAGTTGATCTTCTCCATCGCGGAACAGAAAGCTCGTGAAGGGTTCTCTGCGATTGAACCGATCGCGGAAAATGTTTTCAAGAAGATCGAAGAACTTTACCGCCGCGATTCGACAGCCTTGACCGGCCTTTCAACAGGCTTTCGAGATCTCGATTCGCTGACTTCCGGTTTCCAACAAGGCGATCTGATCATCATCGCGGCTCGTCCTTCAATGGGAAAGACTGCTCTCGTGCTTAACGTTGCCCAACGGGCCGCGGTCCGTGAGCGTGCAGTGGTCGCTTTCTTTTCGCTCGAAATGTCGAAAGAACAGCTCTTGATGCGTATGCTGAGTGCACAGGCATCGATCGACGCTACGAAGCTGCGAAACGGGAACCTTTCGCAGAAAGATTGGCCGCGTCTTGCCGAAGCGATCGGCGAATTGTCCGACACAAAACTTTTTATTGACGACACGCCGGGAATTTCCGTGCTTGAAATGCGGGCCAAGCTTCGTCGTTTAGCCGTTGAGCAGAAATCACTCGATCTGATAGTGGTCGACTATCTTCAGCTTATGGGCGGCGGCACGCGACGTAACGAAAATCGACAGCAGGAAGTGTCCCAGATCTCGCGGGATCTCAAGGCTCTTGCCAAGGAATTTCAGGTGCCGGTCATCGCACTTTCGCAGCTCTCGCGTGCACCGGAAGCTCGTAATCCGCCAAAGCCGATGATGTCCGACCTGCGTGAATCGGGTTCGATCGAGCAGGACGCCGACGTAGTGGCATTCATTTATCGCGAGGATTATTATTCGAAGAATCCGGATGAACTACCGGATGATAAAAAGAACATCGCTGAGTTGATTATCGCTAAGCAGCGTAACGGTCCGACCGACACGATAAAGCTGGCGTTCCTTAAACCATTCACACGCTTCGAAGACGCATATTTTGGGTGATCATATGAACGAAGATCCGAGATTTCCGATCGGCAAATTTGACCTAGCGATGTATCCGTCGCGGAGTGACAACATCAACACCATCGCGAATCTGCCCGCGAATATCACCACCGCAGTTGATGGATTGGACGATGCACAACTCGACACGCCTTATCGCGAAGGCGGATGGACCTTGCGGCAAACTGTTCATCACATCGCCGACAGCCACATCAATTCGTTTTGCCGGTTCAAACTTGCCCTGACCGAAGATTCGCCGACAATTCGCCCGTATCACGAAGACAAATGGGCGGAGCTTTCCGATAGCCATCTGGGGGCCGATGTGTCGCTTTCGATCATCAACGGCGTTCATACCCGTTGGGCCGAGCTTCTCAAGAACATGTCTGACGCTGACTATCAACGAGAATTCGTTCACCCTGAAACGGGAAACTGGACACTCGAAAGAGTGCTCGCTCTGTACGCGTGGCATTCGCGGCATCACACGGCACACATTACATTTACACGAGATCGCAACGGCTGGACGTTGTAGATTGGCTGATGAATGCGAGATTATTGAACTAGTTTTCTTGTATTTAAGTTCAAACCTTTGGAAACTACATCAGATAAAGAACGCCTCGTATCGCTCGATGTCTTCCGCGGAATGACCATCGCCGGGATGGTGCTCGTTAATAATCCGGGAACTTGGTCCTCGGCCTACGGCCCGCTCAAACACGCCGAGTGGCACGGCATTACGCCAACCGATTACGTCTTTCCTTTTTTCCTATTCATTGTCGGTGTCGCGATACCTATGGCTTTGAGCAAACGTGTTGCGGACGGCATCACTCGCGACGTCTGTTGGAAGATCGTGACGCGCGCCGTAAAGATCTTTTCGCTCGGCCTGATGATGTCGATGATCCCGTTCTTCGTTTTCGGCGAAACGGGCCTTCCGCAACTTATAAAGTTCGCTATAATGCTCGGATTTTCAGCGGCTTTATTTCTTTACCTAGCCGACAAGAAAAAGATCGCGGCGATCGTCGGAGGCGTTTCAGCATTAACAATTCTAGTTCTATGGATCGCTGGAACTCAGTTCGTTTGGTACAACTTCGGAACGATGCGGATCCCGGGCGTACTGCAACGGATCGCCGTTTGTTACTTGATCGTCTCGATCATGTATCTTCACACCACATGGAAACAGCAAACGCTTATCGGTATTGGTTTGCTGCTCATCTACTGGTTGTTGATGACGGTCGTCCCGGTTCCGGCATGTGAGATCACGTCGATAGACAGTAAGGCGTGCAATCTCGCGGCATTCCTGGATCGTGTAATTCTAGGTGTCGATCACATGTGGCGTGGCGGCAAGGTTTTCGATCCGGAGGGCATTCTGTCCACGATACCGGCGTTAGTTACAACGATTTCAGGGGTATTGACCGGAAGTTGGCTATCGCGAAAAAGCGATGCCGAGGGGTTGATCGGGGATGGCGGAAATTCGCGCATTAGCACGGTATCCGGCCTTTTCTTCTTCGGAACACTTCTTCTTACGATCGGGTGGTCGTGGAGCCTTGTCCATCCTCTAAATAAATCGCTTTGGACAAGCTCATATGTTGTCTACACGACAGGCCTAGCTCTGCTGACTTTGGCATTCTGTTATTTTCTTATCGATATAAAAGGTTATAAGCGATGGGCTAAACCCTTCGTAATCTTCGGGGTAAATGCTCTTGCCCTGTTCGTATTTTCAGGCATCATGGCTAGAATGCTTGGTCTGGTGAAGGTGTCAGGAGGCGACGGCAAAGAGATCACGCTCCAGCAATGGATCTTCCAAACTTTCTTTCTTTCGTGGGCCGATCCGATAAACGCCTCGCTCGCGTACGCGATCTCGTTCATTCTCTTTTGGCTCTTTCTAATGTGGCTGCTCTACCGACGCCGAATGTACGTAAAAGTATAGAAATTGACCTCCTTTCCAGCCTTCCGAGACTTCACACGAGAACGTCGAAAATATTCCGAAGTTTGGAATCTTCCTAGGCAGACGTCACGCTCTCGAACGCGGAGCGTATCTCAATACGATGTTCCGTAAGCTTGTGCAACAGTTCTTCAGGCGATGATAATTTCATTCGTTCAGCGATAATCGTTAAGGAGTGTTTGTTTGCAATTGGCAATTTCGTTGTCCTGCCGACGGTCAACCGAACGTTGTGATCGAGAGCGGACAGGAAATTGTAGCCCGCAAGAAAGCTTACATACAGATCTGTAGACAGCGAGCCCGTAGCGTGCAGTCGTTCAAGCGTCTTGTCTGTAGATCGAGAACCCTCCTCATCGGTCAGGCCGTCGCGAAGCTGTAGATATCTGATCGCGAAATAAATGTCGAGCATTCCACCTTCGCCGTATTTGATGTCGATGTCTCGACGGCTGCGAAGATCGGCCCGATTTTTCTCGAGCCCCTTGCGGATCCGGCGTGTCTCGGCGGCGAGATCTGCGGAGGGAATGAGTTTCGCCTTTTCGTGAATGATGCTGCGGATCTCCTGTTCAACGGATCCTGCGAGATCGATATCGCCACCGACTCCTCTAAGCTTCACAAACGCGAGCAGTTCCCAGACGGCTGACAGCTCTGTCATATACTTCGCGAACGCACTACGCGAAATCGCGGGCGGCCCGTCCTTGCCGTGCGGCCGCAAGCGCAGGTCAACCCGATAGAGCGAACCTTCCCGCGTCATTGCAGATAACGTATTGACGAAGATCTCTACCGTCTTCGACGCGATCTCAGTGACGGTTGTGGGAACCGAATCATCCTCATAAACAACGATGAGATCGAGATCTGAGTCGTAATCAATACCCGCGCCGCCGAGTTTCCCGAGCCCCATTATCGCAAGCTTTACGTCTTTGTCTTTACCAAAACGCGCCGCGATCTCGTCACTGGTGATTCGCATCGCAACTGCGATACTTGCCTCCGCGAGCCGGGTTTGCAGATCCTTTGCGTGTTTCTGAGTAATTAACTGGAGTGCGTCGAACGCGATAATTTCGCCGAGATGCAGGTGCCACGTGCGCCGGAAAATTCCGAGCCGCAAACGGCGATCGTCAGTTTGGGCGACGGCCGACAAAAGTTCGGAATAGTAGTCACGATCAGGAAACTCCGAAAGATGTGTTGGCACAACTTTCAATAAACCCGGATCCGGTGACAATAATTCATTAAATCGTGGCGAAATTCTGAGTACTTCGCCCGCGAGTAAATTTGGCCCGCTCAACGAAAGAAGACCTTCGCGCACACCGGACGTCTTCGCCGCGATATTTGGTCTGACTGTTTGAGGTTCATTCGGTTTCGCGTTCTCGATAGAACTATCGGAGAAAATGCGGCGGAATACCGAATTCACATTTTCCATGTTCAGTGCCAAGGCGCCCTCGAACTCTTCGAGCACGTTGAAACGCATTCGTTTGCCGATGATCGCCCGTGCATTCGCGTCGTTTGGAACAGAATGTGTTTGCAGGCCGTTTTCCATCTGAATGATGTGCTCAAGATGCCGAAGAAATGCGTAACCGTCTGCCAGCTTTGTTAGCTCAGCGTCAGTGATCAATTTGCGATCGGCAAGTCGGGTCAAGCTGATCAGCGTATGAGGAGCACGTAGCCATTTGTCACGGCCGCCGTGTGCGAGTTGGAGTGCTTGTGCAATAAATTCGATCTCGCGAATCCCGCCACGCCCAAGCTTCACGTTTATCCCTTTCGCATTGATGTTCTCAATATCGATTTTCTGTTTGGAATCGCGTACGTTTCTAAGAGCCTCCTCGATTGACGCATCTTCAGGAAAGACACATTTTTCAACTTCCGAAAAGAAGTCTTTGAACAATGACGCCTGTCCTGCGCTCGATCGTGAACGTATCAAGACCTGTCGTTCCCACGCCGCAGCTTCTGTCAGGTAATATCGCAAAGTGTCTAAGCAGGAAAGAGCAAGCGGCCCGACGCGGCCGTGCGGACGAAGGCGAAGGTCAACCCGATACGCAGCACCCTCCCCCGCTTGTTGTCCGGCTAGCTTCGTGATCAGTTCAGCTAGCTTTATAAAATATTCCCGGTTGGTGAGCGGGTCGCGAGTGCCAACTCCAGCCGTCTTTCCTTCGTCGGAATAAATGAAAAGAAGATCAATGTCGGAGGAGTAATTAAGTTCCTTCGAGCCTAGCTTTCCAAGCGAGACTATGCAGATATCCGCCGAATGCGTCCGGCCCTTGTCGTCCTTCGCGAGCGGCGGCCCAAATCGATTGTCGAGCTCTTGTTTGGCCAACCGCAATGCGTGTTCGAGTATCGAATCCGCGAGATTCGATATTTCCTCGGTGATTTCGGCCATCGTCGCAAGGCCGCGAATGTCACGAAGATAGATCCGAAGGAGCTCGCGGCGGCGAAATCGCGAGAGCAGTGAATGCGGATCGATCTGTGAATTTGTTAGCGAAAATCGGGCGAGCGATTCCAAAAGCTCGTCCTTGTTTCTAACAACCGAATCGCTGCGTTTTCTTTGCAACCAAAATACGTAATCGGGATGCTGAAGCATCGTAGAAGCAAGCAGCGGGCTGTACGCGACGAGTGTCGCAACGTCTGATACTAATCCAAAATTCTTTTCGAGTTTGCGATATTGCGACGGATTCTTTTCAAAAAAATTTGCAAAGAACCGTCGGACCGATTCGGGATCAGGAAGGTCTTGTATCAGCTCACCGACGGTCATCATTTTTTGAATCGCCTCGGGTCGATGCCTGCCTTCTTGATCTTGTAGGCGATGATCCGTTCAGTTGAACCAAGTGAACGCGCGGCTTTCGCGACGCTGCCTTTGTTTGATTTCAGGGCGTCGAGGATAAGATCGCGTTCGAACGCCGCAACTGCAGAATCGAGAGTTAGATCGGTAACCGTTCCTGTAACCTCGGCGGTTTGTAATGTCGGCGGGAGGTGATGCCCGTGAATTACGTTCGTGTCGCACACCAGAACCGCGCGTTCAATTGCATTCTCGAGTTCGCGAACATTTCCCGGGAAGTGGTAGCTCATCAGCATGTCGATTGCAGGCGTCGAAATGCGGCGAATTCGTTTGTCGTGCTCGGCCTCGTATTTCTCGAGGAAATGCTCGGCGAGCAGAAGCACGTCAGACCGACGTTCACGTAACGGCGGTAGAAAGATGCTAAAGACGTTTAGACGATAATAAAGATCCTCGCGAAACTCGCCCTTTGCGATCGCTTCTTCAAGGTTCTTATTCGTCGCGGTGATCAGGCGGATATTCGTCTTGATCGTCTCGGTGCCGCCGACTCTCTCGAATTCACGTTCCTGCAGCACGCGGAGAAGTTTGATCTGCGTTTGTAGCGGCAGATCACCGATCTCGTCCAAGAAAAGCGTGCCGGCCTCGGCAAGTTCGAAGCGGCCTTTCTTAAATCGCTCGGCCCCGGTAAACGCCCCTTTCTCGTGACCGAAAAGTTCCGATTCGATCAGCGAATCGGGAAGAGCGGCGCAGTTCACTTTAATCAGCGGCCGCTTGCTGCGGAGACTGTTATAGTGGACGGCGCTCGCGATCATTTCTTTGCCGGTTCCGCTTTCGCCGCGGAGCAGGACCGTTGCGTTCGAGCGAGCGACCTGGATCACTTGTTCGTAGACCTGCTTGATCCCGTTAGAATTGCCGACGATGTGCGAGAAGTCGTATTTCTCTTTCAACTCGTGCTTGAGTAGCGTGTTTTCATCGCGGAGTTTCTGCCGCTCACCGCGGACAGCAAATTCCACGCGAAGCGCTTGTGCGATCATCGACGCGAGCAGCTCGAGCAGACGAGTATGTTCTGCATTCTGCGAAAGGCACCATGCCAGCACGCCGACGCGAGCAACGCCAATTCCGACCGGTGCAGCGTCTATCGCCAGCGAATGATCATTCTCGAATATCTGTGCAAGTTCCACGTCGTCCGCGACAGTGCCGATACGGCTGATAACGCTGCCGTCGAAAACCGCACGCAAACCCGTGCGATCGGCACGTGAATCCAACTTCCTGAATTCATTCGGCGTAAAGCCGGCAGCCTCCGCGAGCGAGAGTTGCTCGCCGCCCGCGTCCTGCAATAGTAGAAAGAACTTTTCGAGACCGAGAGCGGTACGTACCGTCTCAAGCACGTTTCGTATCCCGAGACGCACGTCCTTCGCGGCGGACAGCGAGCTGTTCACGTCGGCAATAAGCCCGATCGGATCTGTTTGTAATGACGGTGAACCCATACCGTAAAAACAAGATGATACCAAAACACAGTGAAAGTGAATAATAGTTTCCGACAATTGTGTTGGAATCCGCTACCCACGATATCATTAAGGCAATGAGCGAGCGTGTAGAGATCGTGGTTGGGGCGGCCGGGTTTAAGCAGCGGCTGGACGAATTTCTGTTCGGCCACTTCGGCGAGCTTAGCAAGATGTATCTTCGCGAGATAGTAAAAGACGAGAAGTGCGAGGTGAACGGCCGACCGGAGAACGTCGGGCATCGTTTGCGAGAGAACGATTTCATAGAAATAGAGCTGGATCTCGCCCGCCAGACATCGATGCGGCCGGAGGCGATGGAGCTTGACGTGGTCTTTGAGGACGCGGACCTGATCGTCGTTAACAAAGCGGCGGGCGTGCTGGTCCACCCGACGAACTTTGACCGCAGCGGAACGCTACTGAATGGTCTGAGCTTCTACCTGAACCCTAAGGCAGAACCGAATGCGTTAGCGGTTGGCAAAGTCGTCGAAAGTTCGCCACCTGCTGATGCAGCCGGTTCCGCCGTTCGCCCCGGACTGATCCACCGGCTTGACCGCCAGACGTCCGGGCTTATCGTAATCGCCAAGAATCAGCGTTCCCACAAGAAGATGACGCGTTACTTCCAGCAGCGGTATGTGCAAAAGTGGTATCTTGCGCTGGTCGATGGCGTGGTCGCTGACGACGAGGGCACGATCGACGTATCGATCGGACGCTTCTTTGAGCTAAAACAATGGGATGTGAAGGAGGACGGGAAGAAGTCGGAGACTCATTTCCGGGTCCTGAGGCGTGATTCCGACAAGACGTTGCTCGAACTCCAGCCCGTGACCGGCCGCACGAATCAGTTGCGTATCCACTGTGCTCACATCGGGCATCCGATCGTCGGGGATGTGGGCCGCGGCGGCAGCGAGCACGACCGCCTGTGTCTCCATGCGTGGAAGATCGCGTTCCGGCATCCGGGCACTCAAGCCGATATCGCTCTCGAAGCCGCTCCCGGTTCCGATTTCCGGCTTTAGGTTTACGTCTTGACGTTCTCCAGCAGCCAAAGCAATCTCCATGTATACATTATTGCCGCAAAGAACAACATAGCTTCGATTAAAGTTAGCGAGATAAGCGGACCATATCTTCGGCCCAACCGTGAGCGAAATGGCATCACCGACCAGATCGCCGAAAGCAAGGCGACAAAAGGAGCAACGATCATCGCTGCCAGCGAATAGTTTAATGTGATTCGGGCAAATCCGGACTTTCCGGATGGGTTTACGGGGTCGAATATCCCGATAATGTAAGACGCTCCATACCAAAGCAAAGCGACGGGAACAAGGTTAAGAATTCCCACTAGCAGATACGAAAGTCCTAGTGGTGACGCATTCGTGTTAGTCGTAAAAATGCGAACGGCAGCTATCACGATTCCTGCGAAGACCAAAACGACTGAAACATAGAGGGAAATTAGAGCAATGCTGGTCGAGCCGATCACGTGATGGCTCATCATGTCGAGCGAAAGGCTGGGATCTGCGAGGCGTCGGCTCACAAAACTATATAGATACCACGCCCCAAAACCTCCACCGATCGCTGCGGTCACGAAACCGAGGAACGGGACCGCTCGTTCCATAAACGATACGCGAACTTTCTCCTGAATATTTTCCATCACTTCTACCCACCTTCGGTAATAAAACGAACCCGAATCTTGAATTGCCAACACTTAAAGGATCACCGTATCAAAGAACGTTTCACGCCGCCGCGTTCATCCTCCACAGTTCGGCGATGCGGAGCTGAAATAATACGGCGACGGCGACCACTGCGATCTCCATCACGACCAGTGCGATCAGCGGCCCGAATCTTTTGCCCGGCCTCGCCTTGAACGGTATCACCGCCCACGCCAGCAGCACGAACAAGACCACCGGCGTTACGATAACCGACGCCCAACAATATTCGACGACCGTCGCGCCGAGTTCGCCAATTCCTTCGCGGGAACTGCCGTCGAGCACGGAGATTATCAAGCGTCCGGCGTTCCACACTAATCCGATGGGCACGAGGCTCAGGAACCCAAGCACGATATATGAAATCCCCGACGGCGATGCGGTCTTTGTTTGGATTACTAGCCTGCCGATCGCGACGCAGATGGCGACGACGCCCAGTGCGGCCGCGGCGTAGAGCAATACGAGCGGATATATCGTATATTCGGCCATGCCGCCCGCGATGGCCGAGATCCCGGCGTTCTCGTTCATCCGCAATGCGTTCATCAGCGAGATGATCATCCATCCGCCGACTCCGCCCGCCAATGCCGCCAAACCAAACGCCGCGAACGGAACTATCCGCTCGAATATCGAAACCCTAACTTTCTCGTGCTGGATCGTGAAATGGTTGTCGTTCATAAATAAGTTCT
>JBBSKW010000022.1:0-28560 GCA_038256005.1 Pyrinomonadales bacterium | reverse complement strand
GCGTACCCGCCGCGTGGAAATGAAACGACCCAACCGCCGGTTACGAGCTTCCAGACCGAATAGATCGCGACTAATCCGGCGGCAATAACCGTCCCCAAGGCCGCACCAACCGTTCCGAACGCCGGTATAGGGCCAACACCGATGATCAATATAGTGCTGAAAATGAGATTTAGGAACGTCATCGCGATCCCGAGGATCATCGGGGTTCGCGCGTCACCCGCAGCTCTCAATGCTCCGCCGAGCATAAAAAAGATCAGCATACCGCCGCTGAAAACATACATTATGCGAAGGTAGGGAAGAGCTTCAGATTGAACTTCGGGCGCGGCATTGACGAGGTCTAAAAGATAAGGAGCAGCAAAATATCCGATCGGAGCGAGAATGCCGAATGCCATAAACGCGGCTGTCAAGAATGCCTGATAGACCGTGCGGTTTACTTTTTCTTCATCGCCTGCACCGACAAAACGCGCGACCAAAACGCTCATTCCGATAAATATCGACGAAATGAATACTATAACGGCGATCCATAGCTGAACGCTTACACCGATCGCAGCGTTTGCCTTGCCGCCGACAAAGTTGCCTACGAGAATGTGGTCGATCATTCCCTGAAGGCCGCTGAATGCGTTTGTCAGCATTGTCGGCCAGGCGATCTTCCAAACCGCCAGACCCAGCGGACCTTCAATGATCGAGCGGTCGAAGCGCGACTTTGGTTCCTCGATCAATGGTTCGATGGGATCAATTGTCGCCGCTACAGTTTCTGTTGCTTCGCTCATTAAATACGCCGTTACTAAATAAAATCGTAATTATACGCTCGCAACGGAATTTGCGCTAAGGCTACAGATCGAGGAGTATTTTGAAACCGCCCTAGATCATTCGCTTATAATCGAACGGACATGGTTTTTCGCCGGGATCCAATTCCGGGTCAGCGAAGATCTTTTTAATTGTCAAGTTTCGATGTGCTTCCGATTTAAATTCGACAGCGGCATAGATCACGGTTTCGCCATCTTTTACTTTCAAGACCTTGGGGAAGGGAATAAGGTCTTCGGCTTTTGGGTCAGATAGCACATATTCACGATAGCTCAACGCTCCGTGTTTAATAAACACTTTACCCTCGGCCTTAGCGATCTTTTTATAGGCTTCTACATTTTCTTCCAGTATCGGAGCAGGCAAACATCAGCATATTTAGCCATTTGCTGTTTCTCCTTTCTGTGCGTGAAATGAAAAATACGATGTGAAACAAAGCACGAGCCCGATGAAGGAAAATACCAAGATGCTCGTCGGGTCGCCGACTGAAATATGCGAATACAGAGCGCCTATCAGATCAAACGCCAAGCCCGCATATGCCCATTCCTTCAACCGCGAAAACTTTGGAAACAGGACCGCCGCAACCCCAAGGAGTTTGCCACACCGAGAAACGGCAGCAAATATGCCGGATAGCCTAGATGCTTGAAGAATTCGACAGCCTCGGCCGAACGCATGACGTCCGGTATTGCTGAAAGCGTCATCAGCGCCGCGAACAATGCTGTGACGATTCAATAAAATACATTTAATTTCTTCATACTTCGTCTTTGCCCAACATCGAGCGCGAAAATACAAAGCCTAGTTTGACGCCTATTATTCCCAAACTATCGCAACGGAAGTATCGCACGAAGATTTCCGTCTCGAAGCCAAATGCCGAGCCAAGCCAGCATTGGAATTATCACTTGAACGACGACCGGATCGCCGACCCGAAGGTGCGTCGCGATCGCTCCGCCCATATAACCGGTCACGAGGATAGCTCCGATGATCGCAGTTTGTGGGATCAGATATAAAATCACGGACAAGATCTCCAATACGCCAAGCGTTCCCAACTGATCAGCTCGCCAGCCAATGTGTTGCAGACCCTGTTCGGCTTCGGCATTCATCGGCGGCATAAACTTAAAGATGCTGCTCGCTAGCAAGGTGAACCCGATCAAGACGCTGACGGCCCAACCTACATAAACCATTACCTTAGAGCCCGAAGGCTTCGCTTCATTTTCCATTTGCTTTCTCCTTTGGTAGATCAGATCGCGACGTATTTTTTAAGCCATATACGCACTGGTCCCGGCAACCAATAAGTTCATCTCGGTAGGGAAAAGAGTAGAATCCGGTGTGCGAAAGTGTCAAATGTGTACCGTTGTCAAGCGAAATTGATTGAAACGAAAAAGGCAGCCGAAGCTGCCTCGTTTCATCGGAAATAAAGTTCGTTATTTCTTCGGACGTTCATTGGCTTTCAGAACACGTTTGCGGAGGCGGATCGCTTTCGGTGTGACTTCGATCAACTCATCATCGGCGATAAATTCGAGAGCTCGCTCGAGCGACATTTCTCGTTGCGGAACAAGACGCATTGCTTCGTCGGCCGACGTTGTACGCATGTTCGAAAGCTTTTTCTCTTTGATCGGATTTACGTCCAGATCGACCGCACGTGCGTTCTCACCGACGATCATTCCTTCGTAGACCTTTACCTGCGGCTTGACGAAAAGAATTCCGCGTTCTTGAAGGTTATAGAGGGCGTAGGTGTTCGTTTCGCCCATTCGGTCCGAGACGAGAGATCCGGTTTGACGTCCCTTCATTTCGCCTTGGAATTTATCGAAGCGGAGAAAAAGCGTATTGAGCAAACCTGTACCTTTTGTTTCCGTTAAGAACTCGCCACGAAAACCTATCAGGCCTCGTGATGGCACTTCGAATTCAAGCCGAACACGGCCCGAACCGTTATTGATCATCTTCGTCATCTGGCCTTTTCGCCGTCCCATAGCTTCAGTGACGACGCCGATAAATTCTTCGGGCACATCGATAACTACAAGTTCGATCGGTTCCAACAGTTCACCGGTCTTTTCGTCTTTTTTAGTGATGACCTCTGGTTTCGAAACTTGTAGTTCGTATCCTTCGCGGCGCATCATTTCGATCAGGATCGCGAGCTGAAGTTCACCGCGGCCCGAGACCTTGAATTGTTCGGCTGCTGCGGTCTGCTCTACGCGAAGAGCCACGTTGCCAAGGAGTTCGCGATCGAGACGTTCCTTGATCTGGCGCGAAGTGACGAATTTTCCGTCGATTCCCGAGAAAGGCGAAGTGTTTACGCCGAAGATCATAGCGATCGTCGGTTCATCAACGTTAATGACGGGCAGAGCCTTCGGATTATCAACCGATGTAATAGTTTCGCCGATCTCGATATCGTCGAATCCCGCTAGAGCGACGATCTCACCGGTGCCGGCTTCAGTCACTGTGGTTCGTTCCAGCCCTTCGAAGACGAAAAGTTCCTTCACGCGTGTCTTGAAGATCGAACCATCTCGCTTGGCAACGGCAACTTCTTCGTTCTTAGCAATGCCGCCGGAGAAAATACGTCCGATGGCAAGGCGTCCGACGAACGGGTTGTAATCGATATTAGCAACAAGAAGTTGTAGCGAATCTTCGCGAAGTGCGTGTGGGGCAGGGATAGTTTCAATTATCTGATCGAACAGCGGGATAAGATTCTTCGATTCGTCGGCAAGAGTTTTTTTCGCAACGCCATCACGCGAGATCGAATAAAGTACAGGAAACTCAATCTGTGTATCGTTCGCTCCGAGATCTATGAATAGGTCGTAGATCTCGTCGAGAACTTCTTCCGGGCGTGCGTCCTGGCGATCGATCTTGTTGACAAGTGCGATAGCCGGCAGTTTTAATTCCAAGGCTTTTCGAAGTACAAATCGCGTCTGCGGCAAGCAGCCTTCAGCGGCGTCGACCAGCAACACAATACCATCGACCATTTTAAGAACACGTTCGACTTCGCCACCGAAATCGGCGTGTCCCGGCGTGTCAAGAATGTTGATCTTGTAGTCGCCATATCGAACCGAAGTGTTCTTCGCCATGATCGTAATGCCGCGTTCACGTTCGAGATCCATCGAATCCATCACGCGGTCGACAACGGTCTCGTTGTCGCGGTGAGTTCCGGACTGGGCAAGCATGGCGTCAACGAGCGTGGTCTTCCCGTGGTCAACGTGGGCGATAATGGCGATATTTCGTATCTTTTCTGTCGGTGTCATTGTGCAAAATCCTTAACTGTAAGCAAACGGAAATTGTGACGGAAATGGCGAAAAAACGCAAACACAAAAAAGCCGGAAGGGCATTTGCCCGACCGGCTCGAATGCTTAACGAGGCTTCGACTATCGAGGTCTGTCGTTCTCGATCGTTAGATTATTCGTAACGGTGAACGAGCCGGGAACTCCACGTGCGACGATATTCATTGAATCATAGTCACCGCGATGTCGAACCGTTCCTTCGAGCGAAATGTTGCCGCGGTCGACGATCAGCCGAACATCAGGATTTACCGGCCAAAGATAGCTCGATAGGCCGCCCATGTTCGACAATCTGGCATAAAGATCACGCCGGATGTCTTCGTCAAATCTTGAAGGCGGAAGTATCTCAATCTCGTTGATCACTTCTGAAACACCGTCGATACGCTCGACCGATGCTTCCGCACCTGACTTGTTCACAGCATTCCGAACCTTGCCTGTTAGGGTTACAGTGCTACCGTCGAGCTTAAATCCGATGTGATCGTAAACCTCGTAATACGGCAAGCGGAGTATCTTTTTATAAACCTGCTGACCCAGAGCTGTCGAGGTGTTGTTAGAAAGGCCTTAAGCATCCACTGTTAAGGATGAAAATGCTACAAGTGCCAAAGATAACGCTAAAAATCTACTAAATATTCTCATTACCCAATTCTCTCCTTTTATAATAATTCGCCACCATTTGAGCGACACTTATTGGAGGAATTTGGGTCGAAAAAAGATGTCCGCAAAAGGACGCTTAGGTAGATGTTAAAGACGCGAATTATGGCTTTAAGTCAGCGAATCGATCTGCCGGATCGCCTCGTAAAGAACGACGCCGACGGAAGTTGCGAGGTTCAAACTTCTGACCCGTGGGTTCGCCATAGGTATCCTGAATGACGAAGCTGCATTTTGTAATAGCAATGTTTCCGGCAGGCCGCGTGTTTCCGGCCCGAATACAAGACAATCACCGGAACGGAAATTCCACGCGGTGTAACTTTTGGCTGCTTTCGTTGTGAGATATACGAATCGGGAATCCGTCAGTGAGGTAAAGAGGTCTTCGATCGTCGTATGGCGAAAGAGATCGACGTGATCCCAGTAATCGAGGCCGGATCGTTTTAGCGTTCGGTCATCCATCCTAAACCCGGTCACACCGACAATATGCAGCGATGTATTCGTCGCCGCGCAAAGCCGGGCGATGTTGCCTGTGTTTGGCGGTATTTCAGGTTCAAAAAGGGCGACATGAAGCATATTCGTGAATCTTCGGATTATATCAAAACAGACACGAGGCGTTGTTTTGAGGGGAACTTACGTGCATCTTTTCCCTCTACAGACACATCGATAGATACGGGACATTTACCTAGCCAAGTGCCTTAGTCAGCGGTAAGTATGCTACAATCCGCCTTTGTTATTTTACATGAAGTTGAGGAAAACCTGTTTGTTTGACGTTTTTTTGCGTGGTCTCACAGTCGCGGTTATCGCGATAGTATTTTCTATCAGTTTAACGGCGCAAGTTCCGGCAGCCACTGCTTCGCCGACTCCTGCCGCGAGTCCAACACCGTCTCCATCACCGTCTCCGACGCCGGCACCGATCACGGCTGAAATGGTCGCCTCTGGAAATTTAACGGTGGAGCAGATCGCTGAGTTGTCGATCGCAACTTACGGATTCCCGAATGGGCGAGCCACGCTCAACCAGATTAGAAAGACCGCCGTCGAACGTGGGAAAGTCATCATAACCACGGGCGATGGGCAGAAGGACACAGCTACATATCAGCGTTGGTTTCTTCGGCCGGAAACAGGTGCCGGAAAAACGAGGCTCGACCAACAGTTTCCAAATGCGAAGTATTCGTTGATCCATGATGGAGCTGAGATCTTCGGTGTATTCAACGATTCGTCATTCGTTCCGAGAGAGGACGCTTCCACCGTTTTCCAAAACCAGTTGCTTCATAGTATCGATGCGTTTCATCGATACACAGAAAACGGTTCGCAGTTTGTAAGCGGCGGGCGCGAGAAGATTCTCGGTGTCGATCATCACGTTCTTGATATGACTGACAAACAAGGTCGGAAGACGAAGTATTTCCTTAGCGCAAAGAGCTTTCGGATAATGATGCTCGAGTACGAATCGGGCGGAGTGACCTACCGCAGAAAGTTCTACGACAATAGATTTGCCCAGGGAACCCTTGTTCCTTACCGTTCCGTTCTTATGGTTGGTGATAAGGTTCTCGAGGAAGTGCTTGTTGGTACGATTACTTACGGCCAGAAGGTCGATGACGGGCTGTTCGTCAAACCTTAGATAATTTTGCAACAATTTAATTAGAAAGAAGTGTAGTTTGTCAGTCTCTCCAATCCGTAGATCAGGAGAAATTTATATGACAACTACATTACTGTTCCGATCTTTCGCGCCTGTTTTTCTTATTTGCACCGCATTTTTTGCATCGGCCGGGGCTCAAAGCGTTCAGCCCAGTTCGAATGACACTCCGATTCACGTCGAGCTTCGCGTCTTAACGGCAACACCCGATCAAAAAGCATCCGTAAAATTACCGGCGAAGCTTTCCGCTGTTTCCCGACACGTTACTGAAATGGTCGGGCCGACAGATCTTCGAATTGCTGAAACTTACATCGGACGTATCGGCCATCGCGGCTCGATGAACTATAAGAGCTTGGCGAATGTTGCGGTTTACCCGGGCGATATCGATACGCCGAGCATTATGGAATGGAACCTGACCCGCGTCGAAATCGGTTTGCAAGGGAGTTTGACCGCAAACTCATTTAATTTCGGAGCTCGCATCCCGATTCGCGGAGCGCGTTTGGGCACCGACGCCAATGCGACTAGGGTCGTGAATTACGAGTACATCGGAGTTTCGCTCGGTGAACTTACCGTCCCCAATGGTGTGCCGACACTCATCGGATCGCTTTCGCTTCCTAATTCGGAAGGCACGATGTTTCTGGTTCTTACGCTTTCAACCGGGACAAAGTGAACTTCGAACCGGGCTTTCTTTTTGCAACACTTCAGCTCGTTAAGCGTGGAGTAAAATTAAGGCCCGGTTTTGGTTGGCTGGTGAATGTGTTGTACAAGTGTATGAATGTATGCCATTGGACATGATCGGACGCGGACGGACGGAGGTGCATCAAATCTCCGTGTCTGAACCCAAGTTATCCGACCACGCACTGATCGAAGCGACCAAAAACGGTGACGAACAAGCGTTTTCCGAAATAATCGGGCGCTATCGTAATCCGATAACGAATTATTTGTATCGATTTTTGAACGATTATGAAGAAGCGGTCGATTTGGCCCAAGAAACGTTTGTTAGGGTCTATTTTGCGATCGACAGGTATCACACGGGTTTTGCTTTTTCAACGTACATTTACCGGATCGCGACTAATTTAGCGATCAGCGAATTAAGAAAACGAAAACGCCGAACGCTTCTTTCGCTAACAGGACTGTTCCAGTCAGATCCGGAAGAAACGGCGGAATATCAGCCGAAGGATGATCGCCCGCTGCCGGACGAGGACCTGATAGAAAGTGAACAGAACCAGATAATTGCCCGTGCAATAACGGCGTTGCCGCCAAAATATCGAGTTCCGATCGTGCTTCGTGATGTCGAAGGATTGAGCTATGAAGAGGTTGCAGGTGTTATGGGATTGGGCCTTGGAACAACGAAATCACGTATCAGCCGCGGGCGTGCATTGCTAAGAGAAAAGCTGGATGGCCATGTTTAAGTAAAGATGAAAGAAGATCCGTCGGAAAATCTACAGTTGGTTGACCAACAAGTCTCGAAACTGCTGCATAACCTGCCCCGTGTCGGATCGCCGGGTGATTTTGAAGCGAAAGTTCGAAGCCGAATAGCCAATTCTAAATCGGTGCCCGAACGCAAATGGCTCGTGCCGACCTTTGCGTCTGCATCGCTATTGGTCTTGCTTACTTTTGGATTTATATTCTGGCTGTCCGGAGATTCCGCAGATCTTGTTGCATCGCAGCCGCCGACAGAAGTTGTCGATAGCGTGCCTACCAGCCCGTTTGCTCAGCCGAATACAGTAGTTGATAAGCCCACTGATCCGACTCCGGCGAACATTCCGATAGCGGGTCGGGAAATAGCCGCGGAAAGGCGCAGAATTGCCACACGTAGCGATGTCAGGAACCGATCGAATTCCCGCCCGCCGACAGAGTCACCGGAGGACGGGTCTGAGGTGCGCCTGCTGACTCCGGCGCCGACGATCAATGCGAATGTGGGATCAACCGCGCGTGTTCTGCTTAAGGATTATTTTCCGATGATCGGTGTCGATGCGAGTTTCGAGAACAATGCTTGGGTCGTTCGGAACGTTGCGCCGGAGACTATTGCAAGTCGAATAGGTGTGATCCAAGGCGATGTTGTCGAATCGATCGGAAGTGTTCGGCTTGCCGAGACAACCACGCTCGACGGGCGCGAATTGGAAAACAAGATCACCGTTCGTCGGGGCAACGAACTAAAGACGTTGGAACGTCGCAAGCCATAGCTCAATTTGTTTTTGGCGCCGAGGGAACTACCGCCGCATCTTTCACTTCGGTCGCAAATTTTCGGTAGTCATAAGACTTAACGACCTGATTCACATTTACACCTTTTAGAAGCAAAACTCTAACCGAAAGGTTTATGTCAGCACTGGATGGGAGCCATATCTCGTCGTTGACGCGTTCCTGGTCGAGGGTGAAAGTCGCTCCTTTTCGAAGCTTCGCCAGCAATCCACCGCCTACATTGAAGCTGTCGGCAAGGTATGCCTCGAGCCGGGCGACCTGTTTATCCTTCTCGTCGATCCACATCACACCCGCCGTTTTACCGAAGAATTTCAACATGCTTTTGGCGTTCCTGTAGTCAAAGTTGGGATTCGGTTCAAAGTCGAAGACGATGACATCGCGGCCTCGGAAACGTTCGCGGCGAGGATTGATCAGTCTCGATGCACGCAAGACCTCTGCGATCGAAACGCGTTGGCCGTTCTCGGACGGCGGTCCGGAATCACCTTTCTTCTCAGCTTTCGCGATCTCTTTTTCGGTCTCCTCAACGCGTTTACCAACTTCTCTGTCTTCGTCTATTTGATCTTTTTCGCTCAGCGGCTTGCCGTTCTTTTCGATCAGTCGACGAATGCGATTGCCTTTGTAGAACGAAAGCTGAAATGTCTCGGAGCCGGCTTCGCGAAGAACTCCATCTTTACCGAGTTCGCGGCGAATGCTCTTTTGAACGTATGAATACGTGTCTAGCATGTTCTCAACGTTGTCCTCATTCGCTTGTAGTTCCTGAAGCAACCCTTTGATGTCCGGCAATGGCTCACCGGCGATCTTTGGGAAATCGAAATCTGCGCGAGCGAGCACGGGTTTCGCTTCGTACCGATCGATCGCGATCTTGTACGTCGCACCGCCGATCGTCATATCCATTTGATGCGGGCGTTTGACCTTGCCGACAAGGCGGAAATCTGAATACGTGAAAGCTCGTGCGACTTCGCCGACTATTTCGTCACGCAATGGCAGACCAGTTGTTTTGTCGAAGTAAATTCGAAATCCCGTTCCTTTAGGCGAGGTGAGCGATATGGAATTAGCGGCGACACCGTTTATGGGACTCCCGGCCACAGGAGATATCTTCGCCCTCTGCTGTTTGTAATCGAGCCAAAGTGAGCTCCGATACGAAGCTTCGGCCTGAAGGTCAAAGCTCGCTTGGTCGGTCAAGGTGCGAAGGCCGTCACGCGAATCACGTATCCAACCCGAACGCCCGTTGTAACCCGATTCGTACTCAAAACCATCGAGGTCGTAGGCAATGTGAAACATGTTCGGTATCGCCGCCTGGATCACGAACTTCCCGCTTTTTCCGGTCGCCGGATCCGAGATCGTGCCGACGGCCTTCCAAGCACTCGCTGATTGCAATGCCTTCTTGCCGCCGAGCGCCTTTTCAGCATTCTGAAGTATTTTTGACGGCGATTGGCTGTGAGTTCCGATCGCGAAAACGAGCGTTATGAATAAAAAAGTAATGCGTTGCATAAAAAATGAATAACGAACGAACGCTGAGATTTGTTTAGACGTTTTGATCATCGTTCGTGGTCGGCGGAATTAAATACAAGCCGAAAATATAAAGTGTGACAGCGAAAAACTGGATATAGCCGGTCCCTGCTGCGAACTGGGGCAGATCAAGCAGCCAGGTCATCGTCTGTTGTGCCGGATTTTCGATGATGGATCGCAACCAGCCTTGTCCGGCGGGCGCGGTCAAATTTGCTAGAACGAGATACTTTGCGATGAACGCCAAACCGAACAACCCGCCCAAAGAACGAAGAAGCTTTTTGGTGTCGAAATCAGCGAAAAGGTTGTTCCACAAGGTCCAAAGAAAGCAAAAAGAAACGATCCAAAAGGGAAGCCCTTGCTCGGGAATAAGTGAATTAAATAATTGTGTTGTCGCGGCAAACATCGACAAAAGAATTACGCCGTTGGCAATATTCTTTCGCAAAAGAAATGTTTCGGTGAACCAGCCGTCAACGATTATCAAACCGGAGCGGAAAAAAAGAACTAGTAAAACAGAGGCGAAGATGAGACAAAGCAATGCAGGTTTTAAAAAGATGAACGAACCGTCGACACCGCTGAGCCTCAGGCCTCCAAGCAGCGTAACCGTGAGGAAAATGATCGGCACGAATATATAACGTAGGTATGCTCGTTGAGTATTCTGTTCGGCTGCTGTCTTATGCAGATCTCCCGAGCGTACGTGGCCAGCTTCGATCAGGGAATCGGTCTGAAAATCGACCAATTCGCCGGTGACTATGTCCGGTTCCAGATCGATAATTTCCTGTTTATTGGTCTGATTCATTCAAAAGGAGATGTCCAAGATCGCAGTCGAACTGTCTATTTGCGCTCGCGGAAAAGGCGAAGCGGATTGAAATCGTCGGCTGTCACCTTAAGTCCTTCTTCAAGCTCGGCACGAATCTCGGCCGGAGTTTTCAGGCTTAAGCTAGCATCGTCTGAGCGAAAATTCGGATCGAGCAAACTTACCCGAGCCAATGATTTAAGCGATTGATTGAATAACATATCGTCATTCGAAACGCGGCCCCAACCTTGTCGATAAAGGCTATAGGCGATGTAGAACTGCGTGCGGGGATCACGTTTTTCCGGATCGGCACGTTCGAACGCATCGCGGGCAGCGACGAAATTATCCTGCCGGAAAGACTGAAGCCCTTGCCCAAATACCAGTGCATCAACTTCATATGTTCCGGTGATGACCGTTCCTTTCGTTACGGCATTCGCCACCGTTTCTTTCGCCTTGATCGTGATCTCTTCAACCGAACGCGGCTCAGCCGCATACAGAAACACAATGAAAACGGCATAGGCCAGCGCCACAACTGTACCAATAATCTGGATATACTTTTCGTTCATTGCTATAATCAGTCGTTCCTTAAAGAATACACTTTCCATCCGCTAGTTTGCGACATTTGACGTAAGGAGAGCCGTTTAAGCTGCTCCGGGCGTCGCCTCGAAAATATGAAAACTCTTAGACTCTTTCTTGCATTCGGATTGTTCGCATCGTTTGTTTCGGCACAAGCACTGAAAGCCGACGTCGTGTTGATCAACGGAAAAATTCGGCCAATGGATAAGGCGAATTCGACCTTTGCGGCGATCGCCATAAAGGGGAATTCGATCGCCGCCGTTGGTAAAAATGCTGACATTTTACTGCTTGCCGATTCATCAACAAAGGTCATCGATCTTAAAGGTAAGACGGTAATACCGGGTTTCAACGATGCCCACGTTCATTTCTCGGAAACCGGTTCGCAGCTTTCGTCGGTCGATCTACGTGACGCGAAAACGCCGCAGGAATTTGTCGATCGGATCAAGGCATTTGCGGCGAAGCTCCCTACAGGCCGTTGGATACTCGGCGGAAAGTGGGATCACGAAAATTGGACGCCTAACAATTTGCCAACAGCCGCGATGATAGACGCAGTCACTCCGAATAATCCGGTTTTTGTCGATCGTCTTGATGGGCATATGGCACTTGCAAACAGCCTTGCGATGTCGTTGGCAAAGGTCGATAAAGACACGAAGGAAGTTGCGGGCGGCGAGATCGTGCGCGATGCAAACGGGAATCCGACCGGTGTTTTTAGGGACGCTGCGATGAACTATTTCTCGCCGGCAATCCCGCCGTCGTCGTGGGAACAAAGGCTTGAAGCAGCTCAGGCAGCGACAGACCACGCGGCGTCGGTCGGTGTTACAAGTGTTCAGGATATGTCCGCAGGAACGGATGTAGGCGTGTTTCAGGAGCTGCTTCGGCGGGGTACGTTGAAGACCCGCATCTATGCTTGTTCGCCGATGGACGATTACAAGCGATGGGAAGATACGGGTGTGCGTCACGCCTTTGGCGATGCGATGTTACGTGTCGGTTGTTTGAAATCGTACGCGGATGGCAGTCTTGGTTCCACCACCGCCTGGTTTTTCGATCCCTATCTTGACGCTCCGAATTCGAAAGGTTTAGTGATGGCGGACGTTGAGACAACTATGCGGCAAAAAATCCAGGATGCCGATAAGGCGGGATTGCAGATTCGTATTCACGCGATCGGCGATCGGGCAAATGCGGCAATACTCGATCACTTCAAAGCAGTTGATACGGCGAATGGCCCTTCCGACCGAAGGTTTACGATCGAACACGCTCAGCACGTAAGAATGGACGATCTGAAACGATTCGCGGGACAAAAAGTTGTGGCGTCAATGCAGCCGTTTCACATTATCGACGACGGCCGTTGGGCGTGGAAACGGCTCGACGAAAATCGTTTGAAAGGCACATATGCGTTCCGAACTATCCTTGATTCCGGCGGAGTGCTGGCATTTGGATCGGATTCGCCGGTCGCTCCGCTCAATCCTCTGTGGGGTGTTTATGGTGCGGTGACGCGTCGGACTCTAGATGAAAAGAATCCCGGCGGATGGATACCGGAGCAAAAGATCTCCGTCGAGGAAACAGTTCGGGCGTTTACTGCCGGTTCGGCTTATGCAGAGTTTCAAGAAAAGATGAAGGGTACTCTTGAAGTGGGCAAACTAGCGGATCTTGTGGTGCTTTCGGATGACATCTTTTCGATCGATCCGGTCAAGATACGCGACGTGAAAGTGCTGATGACGTTCGTAGATGGCAGACTGGTTTACGAATAAAAATGAGATTTGCGTTAGCATCGGCGCTTCTGGTTTTGATGGTAATCGCCGCCGAAGCTCAGATCGCCGCGGAACTCGTGATCGTAAATGCTGATGTTTGGACGATGGCTGAAGGCCGGCCTCGGGCCGAAGCAGTCGCCGTGGTTAGGAACAAGATCGCGGCTGTTGGAACAAACGCCGAGGTCCGAAAGCTAACTGGTGAGCGGACTAAAATAATCGACGCAGGCGGAAAAGTTGTTCTGCCGGGATTTAACGATTCGCATGTGCATTTCATGTCGATCGGGAATCTCTTTTCGACCCTTGATCTGAGAAGCGTCAGAACGCCGGAAGAGTTTTCAGGACGACTCAAGGATTATGTTAAGTTTCTTCCAACAGGCCGTTGGATCTTGGGGAGCGGCGGTTCTGACGAACTCTGGAAGCATGTCGACGGTGTGAAGATCGATCTGCTCACCCGCGACAATCCGCTTTTTCTTTACCATTCGAACGCAAGATCGGCGCTCGCGAATTCGTCCGCCATCCGGGCCGGGGGTGTTCGGGAAACGAAGCCAGGCATTGTCGCCGGACCGCAGTTTGACCGGATTCGTTTTGCAGTTCCGGCCGATCACGCACGACGATGGGCGGAGGTCGCCGAGACTGCGTCGAACTATGCCGCTTCGTTAGGCATCACAAGCGTTCAGGATACAGACTCTGATGATCACGCTGCGGTCTATCGCGAACTTGCCCGAACGGGGAAGCTCAAGGTCCGCGTTTATGATTGTCACGGGCTTTCGAATTGGAAAAAATATGCGAACGTCGGGCTAAAAGCAGCGAGCGGCGACGCGATGGTTCGAACGGGTTGTTTGAAAGGAACAGCGGAAGTTGAAGAAAAAGGCAAAGCCGATTTGCAGCGGGACGTTATCGGGGCGGACAAAGCCGGAATGCAGGTGCTGCTTCACGCGATCGGTCCAGAAATGAATACGACGGCACTCGATGTTTTGGAGAACGCTGCCACAACAAACGGTAAACGCGATCGGCGCTTTCGCATTGAACACGCGGAACGTGCGGCACTAACGGACATTCCGCGATTTACTCGGCTCGGCGTGATCGCGTCCATGCAACCACATTTGTTCGGCTGGGCGGGAACAGATGTGGGCTACTATCGCTCTTTCAGGAAAAGTGGAGCCGCTTTCGCTTTCGGCTCGGATGCGGCGATGACAGATTTAGATCCGTTACTCGGAATAGCCTCCGCCACTGCTCAATCGATGATTTCGTTTGAAGAATCAGTTCGTTTCTACACGATCGGGTCCGCGTATGCTGAATTTCAGGAAAAAGTGAAAGGAACGATCGAAGTTGGTAAACTAGCGGATCTGGTCATAGTTGCGATTGGAAACAGCGATAGTGCATTATCTGTAAAGAACGGTTGGCAGGTCAATATTACGATAGTTGATGGCAAGATCGTTTTTAATTCAGACGCGGATAAATAATAGTAGATAAAGCGAATTGGAGAATTAGAACATTATGAAAAACATAGCACTTTTTGTTTCGACCGTTTTACTTTCGGTTACTTTTGCCTCGGCACAAGAAATGAACAGCAAGGGAGATCCTGTTGTGAAGAACGAGCAGAATGCTCCGGTCACGCTCAAGAAAGGCGACACGATAACACGCGGTTCGGCATTGGCCAGCAACATAAAGAAAGCGAAAGTACAAAAAGTATTTGCGGAACCTGCGAAGTTTGCGGATAAGACCGTTGAGGTCAAAGGTGTGATCGTCCGGTCATGCAAAAAAGAAGGTTGCTGGATGGAAATGGCCGATAAAGAAGGCGGAAAATCGGTTCGCGTGACCTTTGGCGATCATCTGTTCTTTATTCCGCTAAATTCGGCCGGAATGAACGTTCGAGCACAGGGGGTTTTCAAAACTAAGACATTGACCAAAGATCACGTCGATCATTTGATCAATGACGATGGTGCGAAATTTGAAAACCGAAATGCTGACGGAACCGTGACCGAGGTTTCGTTTGACGCGACCGGCGTTGTCCTTACCCAGTCCAAGTAGGTGCACGTTTTTGACAAGGAAAAGGCTGCAGGCGTTATTGCTTGCGGCCTCTTTTATACACTTAATCCACAGGTTTTGGCGGTCCATCCCAGGCGATCTTAACTCCCGAAATCGCGCCGCCGAGAGCGAATACGCGTTGATTCTTCGTTCTTTCTAGATCAATATTCGTTATTCCGCTAGCATGCCGAACCATAATCACCTTCGTCGAGCCTTGCGAGCCGAGATCGGGCTGGGACGAATATTCAGCAGCAACGACGGCATCTTCGAGCTTCTGGAACTCTTCCTTCGTCGTCGTTCCCGTTCGTTCGCTCTTTTCCTTTACGGTTCCGTCAGCTTGAAGATCTCGAACTCTCTTATAAACTTTACCTGAGCTGAAATAGACGATTTCCGTAAAATATTTACCCCTCGGCGACTTGGCGTCGAGAATCAGAGAAACTTCCTTGATGCCATGCCTGTTAAACTCACCTTCGATTTTCGAACAGGCGATCATTACCAGACCGAGCATGATCAATGGAACAAGAGTTCTCGTGTAGAAACCGCCCCGAGCGAATGGGGAGGCCGGACGGACGACCTCCCTGTCTGACTTCTCGACTGCTAGAACTTGAACCGAACGCCAAGTTGGGCTTGACGCGGTTCACCAAATCCAGCCGTAACGGTTCCGTCGAAGTTGAACGTCAACGGCCGCGGAAGGCTTCGTTGGTTTCGGTTATTGAACAAATTGAACGCCTCAAAGATTCCCTCAAGTTCCATTCTTTCTCCGAACTTAAACGCCTTCGAAACTCGGAAGTCGAACGTGAAGAATTCATTCTCAAGTCGAACAGTATTTCTCTGAACCAAATTCGGGTATACGCCGCGGTTCACGACCGAAGTCGGCTGAGCCGAACGGAACTGGACGATCGGTGAGATGTTAATATTGAACGGAGCAAGGAAAGTCGCAAAGGCGTTAAAACGATGCCTTTGGTCTCTGTCCGAATAACCATATTCCGCTGATAGATCTCGCGGATCGGCATAGCGGAAAGTGAACGGATCTCGTTCGTTATCATCGTCAGATCGGTCGAATGAAAGCAGGTAGTTCGCCTGGAACTGCCATCGATCGGCGAAGCGTTTGTTAAGCGTAAAAGTTAGCCCCTGGTAGAGCGAACGAGCCGAACTTTCCGTCGAACGCATCTCGCCAACACCAGAGCCATTGGGGCGTTGGAAGATAGCGACTCCATTGTAAAGCCTCGCGTCATTGCGGTTCACGAACCTGGTCAGACGCGTGGACTTCGCATAGTTGTATGCAACAAGGACGGACGTGTTCTTTACGATCTCACGCTCGATGCTGGCACTATACTGAAGTGTTCGCGGATTCTTGAAATTGCGTTCGAATACCGCAATTCCCGGATTGAATGGATTAAATCCAGCCGTGGGAACGATCCCCGGATATGCAGGACACCCGTTCAAACCACCCTGGGGTATTGCGGCTGGGCTACCCGCGCATAGGAAATTGGCAAAAAAGATGTTACCCGCGATGGCACCGTCTGTGTTTCGCGGACCGGCAACGACCAAGCCCGGGATCCTCGCATAATAAATACCGGCGCCCAAACGGATCGCGGTCTTGCCGTCATCGCCGGGCGACCAAGCAAGAGCGAGCCGCGGCGAAAAACCGTCGGTAAAATCGGGGATCGTGCCGTCGGATGGAAATCGAGGGTCGTTCAAGAACTGGCCATATCTGGTTTCGGATGGCGGATTAATCGTATCCGGCTGGTATTGGCCTTCCCAGCGAAAACCGAGATTCATCGTGAGGTTGCGACGAACTTGCCAACTATCCTGAACATAAAGCCCGGGTTCAATGGTTGTGTACGCCTGTGTTCCGGCTTCTTCGACCGTTCTGTTTCCGATCGGGGCGAATTGCAGATATAGCTGCAAGGCATTCGCGTTGACGCCGTTTATGTAATCCTGAAATCCGGCAATCGCCTGTGTGATCGTTGGTGCGGCAAAAATATATCGGCCGCGAGCAAAACCGATGAAGGTCTGCGATACACGGGTTCGGTTAACATCAACGCCGAACTTAACCGTGTGATTACCAGTGACAACCATGAAATTATGGGTGAACTGCATTCGGACGTCGTCGGAGGGTACCGGCAGGAAAAATGGCCGGCCAAAGCGATAAGAGATGGAGCCGTCAAAAGTTCCGATGGTCGTATCCGGTAGGTCCGGGCCATCGTAAAAACGTGGCCGTTCTTCCTTTGCGTATTGGAATCGGAATTCGTTAAGAAGTGTAGGCGAGATGGTCGAGACCAACTGGCCGATAAATGAGTTTGAGCTGTCGGTCTCGCGGCCATTCGCGCTCGATCCCCAAGTAGGAACGTCGAACGTGCCATTCACTTGTTCTGCACGGCTATAGGTGACGAAGCGTTAACAGGTTGCTCTTGTTGACCTGTACATCGACCTTCGCCAGAAACACATCAGCGTCATTCGTACGCTCGATAATGGTTTGCTCGTTGGGCGAATTAAACCGAGTTGCGAAGATATTAGCAAGTACGGGGTCGATCGAATTTGGCTTACTGCTCTTGCCGTCATTCCTTTCGTAAGCGAGGAAAAAGAAAGCTCGATCGCGTTTAATCGGGCCGCCGACATTACCGCCGAATTGATAATTGGTGAAATCTTCGGTCGGCAAACCGGCATCTACTGCGTCCGGATTTTGGCTTGAGAGCGACTGGTTTCTGAAAAAAAGAAAAGCAGAACCAGACAACTGGTTGGTTCCGGACTTTGTAACAGCGTTGATGAAACCGCCTGAACTGCGGCCGAACTCAGCCGAAGCACCAACCGGAACTACCTGAAATTCCTTGACCGACTCGAGACTTATGGTGAACGCCGGCCGCTGGCCGCCGCGTTGTTCGCCAAAGAATGGGTTATTGGCGTCAGCACCATCGATCGAGACATTGTTCTGGATGCCTTTCTGTCCGTTGATAGTGATCTCGTCGCCATCCGGGCCTTGTACGATCGAAACGCCCGGCGTAAGCAATGCAAAACGCGAGAAATCCCGACGATTGATCGGAAGATTTTCAACAGACCGTTGATTTATCTGTGTTGATAGTTCGGTTCGAGCTGTGTCAACAACAGTCGACTCAGCCGAGACATCAACGGTCTCGGCCGTTCCTCCGACCTTAAGTTCAAACCGCAGAGCAAGAGTTTGGCCGATCGTCACATCTACGTTCTCCAGGATAGAATCGGAAAAGCCGTTCGCCCGTGCGGTGATCCGATACTTTCCAAGGGGTAAGAGCGGAGCTGTGAAATAGCCGTCTGAATTAGAGGTTGCACTTCGTTCAAATCCCGTGTCCAGATTCCGTACGGTAATCGCGGCACCTGCGATCACCGCCCCATTTGGGTCAGTAACGATTCCCTGTATTGTTCCGGTTGTGGTTTGTGATTGACCAGCGCACAGGCTTACGGCCGATAGAGTGATCAAAAACATGGAGACGCACTTTGCGATTCTTTTCATCTTTTTTTCCTCGAAATGAGCAATTACAATATGGTCAGTTAATTTTCCGGTTAATCTATGGCTGACGTAAATATCGTCTGTGAACAGAAAACATCGTGCGTTACCCAGAATTAAGATCAATGTTAAAGAAATGCAAACTGCCGGATTACACGCCTGCAAATCCTGTAGTTTCAACTTGCGGGATGTTAATTCTTTCCTCGTTACTGGACAATGTTTCTCTCCGAAAAGTTTTTAACGTTAGAATGCTGTGTTAAGCTATCGCAGACCGTTTTCATTGGCCTGTGCATTTAGTGTTGGCCCCTACACTACATAGTCGACCGGAGGAAAACTTATGCTTTGGAAGATCGTTTTAGTTCTTGGGATAATAGGCGTGTTGCTCGGTATATTGATCTCGGGGATTTCCGCTGCTTTGCCCATCGTGACGGACGGAAAGGTTGATTGGGATGAGGGCCCGATCTTCGGCTTGATCGGTGGAGGCTTAGTTCTTGTTGTTTCATTTTTTATGTTTATCCTAGGCTTGATCTTCGTGCTAAAAAACCGAAAGAAAGGCGTCCACGCCTAACTGATGTTGCCGTTTAAGATCAGAGATATAAAGATCGATCCACCGCTAATCCTTTCCCCGATGGCTGGCGTGACCGACTACACTTTCCGCCGTTTGATCAAGCGTCGGGGCGGTGTGGGACTAGTTGTCTCGGAATTTATCTCAGTTGAGGGCCTGACCCGTGGGAATCCGAAATCGAAACGGCAAATGCGGTTCGATCAAGAAGAGAGGCCGTACGCGGTACAGATCTTCGGCGGACGGCCTGAGCGAATGGCTATGGGTGCCGAAATGGCGGAAGAGATCGGGGCCGATATACTAGACGTAAATTGCGGTTGCCCTGCTCCAAAGGTGGTACGGAACGGCGGTGGTTCCGGTTTACTGAAAGATCCCAAAAATCTTGAAGAGATCCTTAAAGCGATCAAGAAGGCGATCACGATCCCATTAACACTCAAGCTACGTACCGGCTATTCCGATGCGTCGATAAACGTAGTCGAAGTCGCAAAAATGGCAGAGCAGTGCGGCGTAGAACACATTCAAGTACATGGCCGCAGCCGCGAACAAGCATACAAAGGACTCGCAAACTGGGATCTAATCCGACAGGTGAAAGAAGCTGTCTCGGTTCCGGTATCGGGCAATGGCGACATAACGTCGATCGAATACGGAATGCAAAAATGGAGCGAATCCGGGACCGACGGAATATTGATCGGCCGCGGAGCGATGCAAAATCCATGGATCTTTCGGCAGTTTGCGGATGTTCTGGATGGCCGAGCTCCATACCAACCTGACCTTGCCGGGAAGAAAGCCGTGCTTCTTGAATTTTTTGAAATGTGCCTCGAGGAAATGCCGGAACTCGTAGCTTTGGGCAAGATGAAACAGCTTGCAGGACAGTTCACGAAAGGGTTGGTGGGCGGAGCCCAGTTTCGTCAAACTTTGTATCATTCGCACTCGGCCGATGAAATCCTGGAGAATATTACGATATACTTTAAAACGCTCTCCTTGGGCAACGGTTATGGCGACGGAATCGTCGAAGCTGAGGAACCCATTATGGATTCTTGCGGAGCCTTTAGCGGCAACAGTGAAGCCGTCGCCGGATCTGCATTTGTTTAGGCTAATATTCAGGAGATTTTGAATATGACAAACCGATTCTTTTTATCGATCGGATCCTTGCTGTTTTGTGTTCTGATTGCCGCAACTAGCTCGGCGCAAAAAATGACCGCTGAAGATGTGATCGCAAAGCATCTGGATTCAATTGCTGCGGCGGACAAACGAGCGGCTACCAAAAGCCTCGTTGTGGTTGGCGAAGTGCAGATCGATTACATCACCCAGAAGAATCAGCCGGCTAAAGGCCGCGTTGTGGTCGCGTCCGAGGGGCCGAAAATGTTTTTTGGGCTGAGCTTGAACGCAGCCGACTATTCCCAAGAGAAAATAGTTTTTGACGGTTCAAAACACAGCGTTGCATTTGTTAAAGCGGGAGTCCGGTCGGATCTTGGGACCTTTGTTCAAACCAATAAAGAATTGGTAACACACGGACTGCTCGGCGGAACCCTTTCTACTTCCTGGCCGCTCTTGAATGCGTCCGATTTGAAAGCTAAGGTCAAGTTCGGCGGTTCGAAGAAGGTCGACGGAAAGGAGGCATACGTCTTAGACTATGCTCCCAAGGGCGGTAGCGATCTGGGAATCACGATGTATTTCGATCAGGAAACCTTTCGGCATATTAGAACGGAATATGGCCGTCTACTGTCTTCGAGCATCGGCGCGAGTATTGACCAATCTGCAAGGACTAGTGAAACGCGATTAAAGGTCACTGAGGATTTCTCGGATTATAAGGAGCATCAGGGCAGGATGATTCCGACAAAGTACAAAATGCTCTATTCCTTTCAGGGGACTAACGGCACGAAAGAAGTTTCGTGGACATACGATATTTCGGAGTTTGCGATCAATCAGCCTCTCGACCCAGGGACATTTGCGGTCGGTAAGTGATCGACGACATGAGATCAATTATTCTGTTGCGGCCGACGTTAATAGTGATGTTTTTACTGTTGCCGTCGGCCGTTTTCTCGCAAAAGCCTTCTGCCAATGAAAAGCCGGCTTCGAACGTCGATGCGGTAAAAGGTTCATCTGCCTTTGCCGAAATTCTTCTTAGATCGACGGATCTAGAATCCGAGCTGGAGTCTTTGCTGATCGACTACACTGACGATTTTCCAAAAGTTAAAGAGATCAAGTTTACGCTTTCGGTTTTATTTCGTGACCGAGATCGGTTGATGCATAGCAAACCTGGCGAATTGGGGCGCTTATCTCAAGCTTTAGGAAGATTGATCGTCCGGCGGGCAGAACTTGAGACTGATCTGTGGAAGTTGCTTCAGTCTTACAAAGACGAGCACCCGGATGTAAAAAGAGCAAAACGGCGGGTGGAGATTTACGACCGTGCGATCAAAGATATTCTCGGTTAGTCCAGTTCTGACGTATTCGTTTCCGAAAGTATCTGGTACAGCGAACGTGCCACGTCTTTAGAAACTTGTTTTGAATCGGGGATCGCGAGCACGTTAACGATTAGTATTTTTATGCCCCGCCTTATCTCGATCTGATCTCCAGCCTGAATCGCTCTCGAAGGCTTTCCCAATGCGTCATTAACTTTAATCGTCCCACGGTCGCACAGATCATTCGCAAGCGAGCGTTTTGACACGATCCGGCTAACTTTTAGGAATATATCCAATCTCATAATGGAAAACGAGCGGATGAGATCTCATCACGCCCGTCATATTAACTGAGTTTAATTTTCTATTAGTTTGAACCCTTCTGTGATCGCTCTTCCGAAAACAAGAGCGGTGCAACCAGCGGTCGATACTCGTCGTTGAGCTTGATATACGAATCTTCACGCAGCGACGCCATAAACTTCTTGAAGACGTCCGGGGCGGTTTCCTGCATCATGGCCGAACGTACGGCATTCTCGCTGAACTCTGACTCATTGCTTGCAGCTTCCCGGGCGTCGACTCTTAGAATGATCACGCCGAGGTCGTCGATCTCGATGGGTTCCGAATACCCACCTACTTTTACTCCGACAAGAGCCGGTTTGACGATAACCGGCAAATCCGCCACATTTAGTTTTTCAGCCTTTCCCGTGCCGCGGGTCAGTTGACCGGGGTCGGAATTCGCAGCCGCGATCGCCGTATAATCTGCACCGCCGCGCAATTGCACCAAAAGCTCCTTAGCTTTTTCACGAACAGCATTCACATCGCGGCCGGCGTAACCAAGAAACATCTCCGATACGGAGACCGTTTCAGGCTTTGTGAAGCGAGCCTTGTTCTTGTCGTAATATGCCTTAACCTCGTGAGCTTTCGGCAACCAATATGCTTGCCGCTGAACTTCTTGCTGGACTACTATGTCCTGCGTAGCCCGCCGACGCCATCCGTCACGAATCTCGTCGGGATTCACGCCCTGTTTTTCCATTTCCTTAAAAAGAGCGTCAAGTGTTTTTAAATTAGCGTTCTGCATAACCTCGAGAGCTTGGCGGTTAACAGCCGCCTCGATCTCGGCGTCAAGCTTGAGTTCCTTCGCGCGTTGCAAAACGAGCTCTTCGTTGATCAAATTGGCGATCAGTTCGCCTCGACGCTCGTTGATAAGCTTCTCGGATTCTTCACGGCTTTTGCCCTGAACTACTTCCTGTTCAACCAATGACTTGATCTCGCGGTTCACACGGGAAAGAGTGATCACTCCGTCATTTACCTGAGCAACTACTTGATCAATTACACGGATCTCGGTTTCTTGTGCAGCCGAATTCCCGGCAGTGGCAAATATTAGAAATAATGCGAGCGTCGAAATGGATAAAAATTTCATCAAAACTCCTAAATGATGGCGAATGCCCTAAATCAGATCG
Source organism: Pyrinomonadales bacterium (assembly GCA_038256005.1). Classification (GTDB taxonomy): domain Bacteria; phylum Acidobacteriota; class Blastocatellia; order Pyrinomonadales; family Pyrinomonadaceae; genus OLB17. The sequence goes on along the minus strand of JBBSKW010000022.1, from coordinate 5,457 downwards.
AATCTGTTCGCCAACTTCGATGCAGGAAACGGCATTCGAGTTCGTTAGCTATAAATGGTAAATTTCTAGAATTAGAACCGATTCGAACTTTTATATGTTAGCAGAAATTGTGAAAATTGGCTTTTTTTGACGTAGCGGCTGCAGGGAAATAAAGCGTGACTCGAACAAGGGGACTGGATGAAAAAGAACATTGTTAGCCGAATTAGGACTCTCATACTTGTATGTATGGCCACTCTGGCCGGATTCTATGCTTCGCTTGTATTTTCGGCTGCTTCTCTAATCGATGAAGAACGCATTTTGACGTTTGAGGCGATTCAATTGCTTGAAGACAAAGGATTTACCGAAGACGCGAAAATGTTGCGACGATTCGTAGTTTTTCGCTCCAATGATAATTGGCTCAATGCTTCGGTTGAGAAAGAAAGTGCATTTGCGGCCACAAATTTCCCTTTTGGGATCATTACGCTTTACCCGGATTTCTTCGATCTGCCAATTGATAAGGTCGAACGTGCAGCAATTCTTCTTCACGAGGTTCAACACGTTAGAGGCGAGGACGAAAAAGCTGCGTATGAATTTGTTTGGAAGAATCGAAAGAAGCTTGGCTGGACCGCTGAGAATTATGGAGCGTCCGAGGTTTGGTCGATCGTTCAAAAGCAAACAAAAGACTACGCACCGCTGATATTTGTCTGCGAATTTAACCCGGACGGCGATTGTACGGCCGGTCCGCGAGATCCAATCAGCAAAAAGACCTCTTAGGGTAACTCAATTAATCCGTAATAAGTTCGAGCGTGTCACGGATCGAATTGATAAGTCCTTTGTCGACATCGCTTGCCCGCAAAACGCCGTTTGCGGAAAACGAAAATTCCTTTCCATTCGAAACAAGGCGCAGTAGCTTTTCAGGATCAATTTTCGCGTGCTCACCCAGTTTTATCGCGAAGCCCGGACCCGCACTCTCGATCGACAAGATCCCGAGACGTTCAGCAAGATTTCGCAGGCGGCCATATTCGAAAAGATTATCGACGGACTGTGGGATCCGCCCGTATCGATCTTCGATCTCCACCCGAATTTGCGAGATCGCGGCTTCGGAATCTGCGGAGGCAATTCGTTTGTATGTTCGAAGACGTTGTCCAGCTTCAACAATGTAGTCTTTCGGAATGGCAAGATCAATACCCAAATTGATCGCGACGCTGATCTCATCGGAAACCTCGTCACCACGCAATTCAGCGATGGTTCGTTCGAGCATTTTCGTATAAAGATCAAATCCAAGAGCATCTAGATGGCCGGATTGCTGCCCGCCGAGAATGTTTCCCGCTCCGCGCAGTTCAAGATCGAGTGCGGCGATTCGAAATCCGGCTCCCAGGTCGGAGAACTCGCGGATCGCTGATAGCCTGCGGCGAGCGATCGGTGTCAGTTCGAGTTCGCTTGGGATCAGCAAATACGCGTAGGCTCTCCGATTCGACCTCCCAACGCGGCCGCGAAGCTGATAAAGCTGTGAAAGGCCGTAGTTGTCGGCTCGATTGATGATTATCGTATTCGCACGAGGGATGTCGATCCCGTTCTCAATGATCGTGGTCGCGACGAGAATATCGTATTTGTAATCGATAAAATCGAGCATCACCTGCTCCAATTCTTTTTCATTCATTTTGCCGTGCCCGATCGCGACACGTGCATTCGGTACGATCTTTTGGACGAGTGCGGCGATCGCTTCGATAGTTTCGACGCGGTTGTGTATAAAGAAGATCTGGCCGTTTCGTGAAAGCTCGAGATCGATAGCCGAACGGATAACATTCTCGGAAAACTGAACAACCTGCGTATTGATCGCCAAACGGTCACGCGGCGGCGTTTCGATCACAGAAAGATCGCGCATTCCCAGAAGCGACATATTCAGCGTTCGCGGGATCGGCGTTGCCGAAAGCGTCAGCACATCCACCTTCTTTTTTAATTGCTTCAGTTTTTCTTTGTGAGCGACGCCAAACCGCTGTTCTTCATCAACGACTACTAATCCGAGCTTTGGCAGTTTTACATCGTTTGAAAGGATGCGATGCGTTCCGATCAGGACATCGATGTCGCCTTCTTCGGCGGCCGCGACGACCGACTTTTGCTCTTTAGTACTGCGAAATCTCGAAAGTAGATCGATCTTCGCAGGAAATGCGGCAAACCGTTTTCGAAACGATTCAAAATGCTGATAAGCAAGAATGGTGGTCGGCGTTAGGACCGCGACCTGCTTGCCGTCCATCACTGCCTTAAACGCAGCCCGCATTGCGACCTCGGTCTTGCCGTATCCAACGTCGCCGATGATCAAACGATCCATCGGCCTTGGAGCTTCCATGTCTTCCTTCACGTCTTCGATCGCCTTGCCTTGATCAACGGTCAGATCGTAAGGAAACGCGTCTTCGAATTCGTGCTGCCACGGAGCATCGGGCGAAAACGCGTAACCGGTCACAAGCTTTCGTTCGGCGTAGAGTTTAAGCAGTTCGTCGGCCATGTCGCGCATCGCGCGTTTGGCTTTTGCCTTTGTCTTTTGCCATCCAATGCCGCCGAGGCGTTCAAGCGTAGGTGCCGTCGATTCACCCGAGGAATAGCGCGAAACAAGATCAAGACGCTCAACCGGGACGAATAACTTGGCCTTGTCAGCGTAGACAAGAAGCATGAACTCTCGCTCTGTTCCTTGTGCTGAAATTGTTTGAAGGCCCTCGAAACGGCCGAGGCCATGATCGATGTGAACAACATAATCGCCCGGTTTTAAGTCTCTGAAATCCGAGACAAAAGCGGTCAGTTTCGACTTTTGAGGTTTCGCGTCGATCCGCCGGGTGGTCTTTTCTCCGGTTTCCCCGAAAATATCACTTTCCGAAAAATAGACGATTCCGGCTGCGGGCATTTCAAAACCGGTCGTCAGGTCGCCGACGATGATCGAATCATTGTCGTGCGGGATCTGGTATTCGCGAAGTATTTCTTCGAGCCTTTCCGCCAAGCCTTTTGTCCGGAGAATGAATTTCACGTCGGACCGAGTTTCTAGCGAGCTTAAATGTTGAGCAAACTCCGGAAGCCTGCCGCCAAATCGACGGCAAGGCCGCGAGATGAATCGAAACTCTGTGCTTTTGGCAGCGGTGGGAAATAAGAAAAGCGATTTCGCTTCGCTGCTCCGAGAAAAAACGGCCGGGGCGGTTGGATCAAAGATTTGCGCGGATTCTGATGCGGCGGACAACGCAAATTCTTCGTCCGTAGCACCCGCCGTTCTGCCCATTGCCCTCAATTCAATAACGTTCTTATCTTCGAGTCCCTTCCTAAGTTCGTCAGGTCTTAGCAGTAACTGAGATGGTGCCAATGCGATCTGACCGGCTTCGATTGTTCGCTCGTATGCTGAAGTCCACTCTTCGTAGGTCGAACGAGCGTGGTCTTCGATCAAAGTCGGTTCATCGACCACAATGACAGAATCGCCGAAAAGGTCGAATGCCGACTGGGTCATTGGTTTGGAAAGCGGAATAAAGAATTCCCACCCGCCAAATGTTTCACCGACACCGGCAAAGTCGGTCCGATCTTTTAGAGCCCTCGAGAAGATCTCGTCCTTAAACGTACGATGAGCTTCCTCAGCCCATATCTGAAGATCTAGTCCCGTTGCGGAATATTCCCGCATTGGTGCGATCGAAATTTGTTTGACTGATCCGGTCGAAAGCTGGGTCTCCGGATCGAACTCCCTGATCGAATCGACTGTGTCGCCGAAAAACTCAATGCGCACCGGTAATGCCGACGCGGGCGACCAAATGTCAACGATACCGCCGCGGACCGAATACTGTCCGAAATTTGCTATTGGCTCTTCATTCACATAGCCGGCGGCGTCCATTGTAGCGGTTAGAACTCCAAGCCCGATCTCGTCGTCGAGCGCGAGTTCGATCGAGAGTTTGTCGAATTCATCAAACGATGGAACCCGCAACAGAAGCGAGCGGAGCGGCAACACGAAATACGGTGGTTGTTCTCGTCGCAGTTGCCAAAGTGCGAGGGCACGCAATTCAAGCGTTTCGGCATGAGGCGAAAGCCCGGAATAAACGCTCGTTTCAAATGCAGGTAGAACTGCCACTGAGCTTGGCTCCGTGTCAAAGAACTGAAGATCGGTGCGCCATTCTTCGGCAGCGGTATTGGAATCAGCGACGATAACGAAATGTCTGCCGGTCGTGGCGCGGAGCGTCGAGAGAAGAAAGGCCTTGCTGGAAGACGAAGTTAGTCCATCGATCGAAATTATTCGTGAACCATCCTTAACAGCTCGGGAAACCGATTCGACAATCTCATTTTCTGCGAAAGAACTGTTCATAAACACACCAAGCCGCCGAGAACCAAGAACTTTCAGGCCATTGGCCGGACCGCAAACGGTTCACGCGTGACATCTTGATTCTGCCATATTCGGCCGAAGTTTGCCGTGTGGAACGCGGTTTTCTATAATTAGGGATTCCGACGAAGAGGCTAAGCACGCTTAGCCGAACTATATGAATATTCCTAATTTCAACGAGATCATCGAATCGAACGACCAGACGGAGGCCCGCAGCGAGCATTTGGAAAAGCTGCGTGAGCTGGTCGGAAATGTTTACCCAAACAAGTTTGCACGATCGGCGATAACGGGTGGCGAAGATACGATTTCGGCGATAAAAAGCTTCGAAAAGGTCGATGAGATCGAAGCCGAAATGGCGGCGATCAAAGCTAGTCTCGGTGAGGGTGAACGTCCGCCTGCTGAGTTGAAAGATGCGTTGAACGAGCGGCTCAAGGCGTTGGGAAATGTTCGAATCGCGGGCCGTCTCACCACGCCGCCTCGCGGCAACTTCGTCCATCTAACGGACGGAATGGAGCGGCTGCAAATCTATTGCGACAAAAAGGGCGGGTTTGGGCTTATTCGCAACGACGCTGAAAACACGCTCGACGCGGAGAACGGGTGGAACGCCTGGAAGCTGATCGATCACGGTGATTTCGTCGGCGTGGAAGGCTTTTTGTTCGTGACGAACACGGGCGAGATTTCGGTTCATGTTGAGAAGCTTCAGTTCCTTGCCAAGGCGATGCTGCCGATGCCGGACAAAATGCACGGAATTGCCGATGCCGAGATCCGCCAGCGTCAGCGTTATTACGATCTTATCGGATCGAGCTTGCAGGTCGAGCACGAAGGGCTGACGACACGCGGGGTCTTTGAGCGTCGTGCGAAGATCATTTCGTCGATGCGTCGATTCCTCGAAGACGCGGGTTATGTTGAGGTCGAAACGCCGATGCTTACGCCGAAGGCGACCGGTGCCGCGGCGAAGCCGTTCGAGACGCATCACAACGCGCTCGACTTCAAGCTTTTCGCCCGCATCGCGCCGGAGCTTTACCTCAAACGCCTCGTCGTCGGCGGCTTCGAAAAGGTCTACGAACTCAACCGCAACTTCCGCAACGAAGGCATCTCTTACAAACACAACCCCGAGTTCACCATGCTCGAATTCTACT
>JBBSKW010000021.1:0-28987 GCA_038256005.1 Pyrinomonadales bacterium | reverse complement strand
TACGCATTCCGTTGATCGAGGTTCCCTGGAAAGGGTTGCTCTGTACACCGGCTTGCAGTGTGGTCAGGGAAAGCGGGCTTCGTGTGATCAAGGGAAGCGACAAGATCTGCTGCGGGCTGACTGTATTGCTGACCTGTGCCGAATTTGCGGTGATAACGTCAGCACCAGCAGTTACTTCGACGACTGCTGTGACCTCTCCGATCTCGAGAGCGACGTTCAAGTTGGCACTACGGCCAACGTCGATCTTCTGTTCGTTAGCGACCAGCGTTTTAAAGCCAGCGGCAGTAACGCGGATCGTGTACGTGCCGAATTCGAGCTGCGGAAATTGAAATGCTCCCGACTCATTCGTCGTGGTTGTTGTCTCTCTGCGTGTGCCGTTATCTGTCGCTACGACCGTTGCACCTGGCAAAACGCCGTCCGGCCCGGAAACTGTTCCGGACAAGCCGCCTGTCGTGCCCTGTGCAAACATGATCGATGAACTGATCAGCACTAGCAAAAAGGCTATTAAAAACCTCTTCATTTTACTCCTCCTAGGTATTTTGGAATGTAAGCTACTGTCCGTGTTTATTTAAAATAATAAACAATAAGAGAGCGAACTACCCACTATGAGTCAAGAACTATGCCACAGGGCTCATGGCATGCAAGTTCTTTGAAATGTGTACTTTAACAATTCCAAGACTGGGAAAAACTATGATGATTCGGATAATTTACGAAATTTTGAACTTGGGCAGGCCCGATAATTTGGAACCGGGAGACGCCTTGTTCGGCGAGAATTAGGAGAATTTGACCCCAGATCACGCTCGTCAATGAGATAGGGGCCGCTGTTAAGCGGCCCCGCGACTCGAACAGGTATCTGGTTTAAGAAGGAGCATTATTGACCTGTTCGGGCCGATGTTGAAAGATCGTTGTTGTAAGAATCTCGTAACGCCTTGACCCGATCATGCGCGGTCTGTACGGCGGTATATTGATCCTGAAGCTGCTGTAGAACATAGGCTGGCAAAGTGGTATCAAGTGCCTCTTTGTAAGCGTTTTTCGCCACGTCTTCCCCGCGTTCGCATTCATTCAAGATCGCACCTTCGTCCTTACCTGTAACTACGCTCTTGATATTTATCCAGCCACGGTGGATCGTTCCGGCAAAGCTACCTGAGTTTTCCGGATCGCCGCCAAGAGTTCTGACTATATCCTGTAGCTCGCCAACGAACTTTGCCCGCTGCTGCGAGAATTCGAAGAACAAAGATTTCAGATCCGAGCGCTCGACACCTGCTGCGGCCTGTTTAAATCCTTCCTGCCCGTCTCGGCACGTTTCGATAAGGCCATTTAGCGTCGAAATTGCGTCGTCGCTGTTGACCGAAGTGTTCGTCTCGGTAAAGTTTTCCGTCATTGGTTGTGTTGCTTGATTATTTTCGTTGATCATAAAAAATCCCCCTTTTATCGTCTATAAGTCCGTATGACTTAGTCAGATTGACTCAAACCGTGTGCCAAAGCTAAATCCCCATAAACACTGACTTGTGGCATCAGACGACCGAACCATGTTCGGACACTAACGTATTGAATTACGGCGCGAGCCAACCTTTGACAGGGAACAAGATACGACGTAGAAGTCGATTGATCAGCATCGATCATCTTTCGTGACAGGATGATCAGCGGTTGAAGAAACTTCGAATTCGCCCGAACAAAATTCTATGTAATAATCTTGAAGAGATATCCAAGCCGTTGGTGAAGAAATTGTTGAAATACCGCCACCATTGGCCGTATCTTAGCGTAGATCAAACACGGATCGGACTAATATTGGAGCGGAACCGGTTCCCATTCCGCCAAATTTTCCTGTGTTTTAGTTAATGACCGAACGCAAGCCCACGAGACCCAAATTTCTCGACAGCGTCGCCGACGAAAATGGCGTCGCTATTGTCGTTTTAGATCGTTCGGGCGTAGAAACATCCTCGTCAAACAACAATTCGATCTGTAAAGCTCTTTGGAATTCGGATGAGTTCCGCCCTGAGTGTGATCAGTTTTGCGGCCGTGCTTTCGACGTTTCACGTGAGGACGAAGCTGAGTACGATTACGAATGCCATGCGGGTTTATCGTGTAAAGCAGTTCCCGTTGCCGACCGTGGCAAGGATTTCGTAGCGATCGTCGGCAGAGTGTTTCTGAAGGGCGAACACTACCGTAAAGCCACAGAAAAGGCTATATCCGGAGAGTGGAGTCGGTTTAAGCCGACCGAATTCTTTGAAAATATCTTGATGTCGGGCTCGGCAGCCGGGATAGAAAACGCTGCCAAAAGGCTGAATCGATTTACTGTTCGGCATGAAAACGACATTCTTGACGTAAGCGATGCCAAGGTTAGCGATGTTCAAGCTCCGCTTCCCGAAGTTGAGATCTCCCGAAAGATCGAAGAATTCAATCGATCTGCTTCGGTCAGTGAGCCGTCGATCACAAAACCAACGGAACGAGCCCCAAATGCGACTACCGAAGCAGCACGTTGGCGATCGCTGTTCGGCTCGATAATGAAAAGCGACTATCCCACCGCATGCCGAGCAATAGTCGTTTTCCTAAAAAACGTATATTCGTTTGATTCGGTCGTTTGGCTGGATCGGAAAAACGACGCACTTGCTTCGGTGATAAGCGAAGGCAAGCTAGGAATGAAGGCAATTCGTGTGAGGGTGCCTTTTAGCAACGGTCGTCTCGCCGAGGCCGCAGCAAGCGAAGTGCCTCTTCTACTGCGCGAACGACGAACCGGCGAGACTCTTGCCGAAACGCGACTTCTAGCCCTTTTCCCGGTCACCGTCGGATCTGAGATCCGTAGCGGATTCGCTGTCGAAGGAACACCTATCAGCGACGAACTCGGCCGAGAGCTATTTCGATTTGCGAAAGCGATCGGACCACAGATCGAGATCCTCAGACTACGTGACGAAGTTTCGCGCAGGGACTGGGTATCGCAAGGTGTAAAGCGTTTCAGCGACAGCCTGAAACGGATCGACAATGATGATTTTTGGCTCCACGTAACACAGGTCTCAGCGGAACTTCTCCAAGCCGAGCGGGCATCGTTATTGATCCGTACGGATAAAACAGAGAATCTTTACGCGAAGGCTTCAATCGGTTCGGTAACCGATCTGAAGAGCACAAAGAATATTGGTTTGCGGATCGCGCGACATGCCCTTGAGCAAGGTGACCCGGTCGTTGTGAAGGATATGCATTCGGCGGGAATTTCGGTTGCCCCGAGCGACTGGCGTTACAAGACGTCCTCGTTCATTAGTTTCCCGATCTTGATAGGCGACCGGCGAATCGCCGTAATGAATTTTACGGATCGTGCCGGCGGCGATGCGTTTGGCGAACGCGACATCGAGTTGCTGCATACGATCGCTCCGCAGATCGCGGTCGCTATTGACCGCACGACGTTGAAAGATCGGGCTGGTGAATTCGAACAGCTTTCCGTCACTGATTCGTTGACCGGTTTGCTCAACCGCCGGTATTTAGACGAACGCCTCGAAGAGGAAATGAATCGGGCGCGTCGCCACCGTTCAGCGATCTCACTGATGATGATCGATGTGGACAGCTTCAAGTCTTACAATGATAGTTTCGGCCATCCGGCTGGCGATCTTGCGTTGAAAATGGTTTCTGCAGCGTTGAAAGACACGCTTCGTGCGGATGATGTCGCAGCCAGGTTCGGTGGCGAGGAATTTGCTATACTTCTGCCGCGAACAAACGCCGACGAAGCCGGAGCCATCGCCGAGCGTATTCGTTCGCGCGTCGAACATACTGACATTCCAAATCGGCGGATCACTATCAGCATCGGCGTAGCCAGCCACAGCAATGAATTTGATTCGCCAAAGGACTGGATCACGGCGGCAGATATGGCACTCTACGAAGCCAAACACCTGGGTCGTAATAACGTCCAGATCTACGATAATATGGGACGGTCGTTCAAGGAAAGGATCAACTAGATGCCAGCAGACTTTGCCCAACAACAAGCGGCCTACTTAATGAAAGGTGCGGGTTATAAAGATACTCTGGACCGGATCGAGCAACACGCTAGATCCGGTTCAGGCGGCTTAGTACTGGCCGCTCCGCCCGTAGTTGGCTGCAGCTCCTTGCTCCAAAATTTATACGACGCGAGCTTTCGAAAAGGATCTCTACCGAAACCCATCTATCTTTCGGTGGAAGTTAGTGACGAAAGTGTTGTCAATTCTGCACGACGTTTTGCTCTAAGTTTTTTGACACAGGTTATTGCTTTCCGCCGACGCGAGATCGAACTCACGACGACAGCGATCGGTCCCGACGAGATCGCACGGCTCTCTTCTATCGAAGATAACACTTGGATCGACCGAGCGTTAGAAAGATTGAGTGAGCGAACGAGTGGAAACGACTCGGAGGTGGTCGGCCTGTATCTATCTATAATTAAGCTAGCTGAATCTGCCGGATTGAAGGCCTTTCTTATTTTCGACAATCTTCATCACACTTTGTTGTTCGAGAATGGTAAGTCTCTGATGGAAGGCGTATTGAACCTCTGTAGGCAGAGTTCGTTTCCGTCTGTCATCGCCGGTCGACGACGATTCGTTTCGTCGAATGATGAATTTGATCGGGTCGACCTAAATGCCCCGACCCGAGCCGAGGCCGTCGACTTTATCGCGCTCCATGCGATCAAAAATGAGATTGCGATCGATGAGGCTTCGCGTGATCTGCTTGCGGTACAATTTGGGTCCCGGCCTGAATTTATAAGGGCGATATTCAAGCGTTTGACCTCGAGCGATGACCGCCTCGGCGGTTTTGCGGCGATTCAACGTGCATATGTGGAAGAGCTTTTCACTGGCTCGATCGGAAGCTGGTTTCGGAGAGAAATAAGTTCAGCAGTACCAAATCGCAAACAAGGAAAACTGATCGAATTGCTTGAGAATCTCAATCGGGATCGTTCACTGCCCCAATCCCTTGAAGCTTTTCAGCGGTTAACGCACCTAGACAACTCTGAATTTGATCGTGCGGTCATGATCTTGAATGCTGCCGAAATCGTTAGTGTTGCTTCGAATCGAATTGAGTCTAGTTCCGACGACCTTGCCTTGGCTGACTATCTTCGATCACGCCATCGCCTCGAGAACCTTGGCGAGCCACGATCAGTTGTTGTTTCGCAAACTATCGCCCAGTGCATAGGTCGATCTTCGGAGATCATGGCCTCGACATATCGCGCTTCCACCGCACTCGATTTACCCGATCTCTTACGAAGATTCGACGCCAGCACTGTACCTTTGGCCTTGCTGGATCCTAAGATCTTTAACGAACGATACAAAGGAAAAACAGATGAAGAGATCGAAGGTGAGCTGAAGACGGATAGCGATATTTTTGACCTTCCGTTCCTTGTTTTTGCTGCATCTACTGCATCCGCATACAGGCCGATCGGTTCCTTGGTCTCTAAAGAGCGTTCCGCATTCGGCTCTGGTTTCCGCGACAGAAATTGCAAGATTGAGGATGAGATCTATTGGCTCGCAACCGAGATCGATACAAAATTGCCTGCGACCGGCGAACAGGCTGAGTTTTGGTGTGATCGGCTCGAAGCAGCCGCTATAGCATCAAATTTCAGCAGTTACCATATCTGGCTCATTGCCCCAGACGGTTTTGATGACGAGGCCTCGAAGGTTCTTGTCGATAGGAATGCAAATGGATCAAGCCGAAAGCAAGCTGGGATTCTCGCAAGAATTCTGGCGAAAAATGATATCTCAGACCAAACTCTCGAATCAGAGTATGAGATCGTTATCCCAATGGGTGAAGAAAGTGAGTTGATCGCTGCGCATACTCTTGAAGAGATCGGGAAAAAGCACGGGATCAAATCCCATGAAATAAACCAAATCAAAACGGCCCTCGTTGAAGCATGTATAAACGCGTCAGAACATAGTCATAGCCCCGACGGAAGGATTCACCAAAAATTTGCGGTGGGTGAGGACCACATCACTATCACGATCTCGAATCGCGGCGTACGGCTGGCTGATGCTAAACGCCCTGGCGACGACTCACTACGTCGCGGTTGGGGGTTGAAGCTTATTGAGAAACTAATGGACGATGTTCATATAAGCCAAACCGATGATGGGACCCGTTTATCTATGACAAAACGATTTGCGAACGCCTGATCCGTTTAATCATGGAAATTATCGTAGGAACGGCGGGGCACATTGACCACGGCAAAACTTCACTTATACGAGCACTGACGGGCACCGATGCCGACCGCCTGCCCGAAGAAAAACAGCGCGGAATAACGATCGATCTTGGATTCGCAGAGCTTCAAGTAGGTGAAACGCATTTCGGTTTCGTCGATGTTCCCGGACACGAGAGATTCATCAAAAATATGCTCGCCGGTGCGAGCGGGATCGATATCGTACTGCTCGTGATCGCCGCCAATGAAGGCGTAATGCCGCAGACGCGCGAACATTTTGAGATCTGTCAGCTGCTCGGTTTGAAACAGGGAATCGTTGCGCTCACGAAATCCGATCTGGTCGACGACGAAACGTTAGAGCTCGCGAGAATGGATGCTGAAGAACTTGTTGGCAATTCGTTTTTGGTAAATGCGCCTGTCATTTCAATAAGTTCATCGACAGGTCAAGGAATTCAAGAGCTTAAGGACGCTCTTGTCGCGGTAGCAGCAAGCGTTTCAAAACGAAGTGATCAGAGCATTGCATTTCTCCCGATCGACCGCAGCTTTACCGTAAAAGGATTCGGTGCGGTCGTGACCGGTACGTTAGCAAGCGGATCGATTTCGGAAGGCGACGAACTGGAACTGTTTCCGGAACGCAAGAAATTACGAGTTCGCAACGTTCAGATTCATGGCCGGATGCTGAAATCGACACACTCTGGCCAGCGGACAGCCGTCAACCTCGCAGGCATTGATCATTCGTCCATCACTCGCGGAATGGTGCTAGCCGAGCCGGGCATTCTTGCGCTTTCCCAAGTGTTAGACGTTTCGGTCGAAATCCTTAAAAGCTCGCCCAGACCACTGAAAAACCGACAAAGAGTTCGTGTGCACCTTGGAACCGCGGAGATCTTCGCGCGAGTTTCTGTGTTGAATGAAAGCGGCGCGATCGAGCCCAGCGAAAGTGGTTTCGTTCAGCTTCGGCTGGAAAACATGGCCGCTTGCATTTCCGGCCACCGTTTCATTCTCCGCAGCTATTCACCGCAACAGACGATCGGCGGCGGTCAAGTTATTTTGCCGATTGCTGAAAAGCATCGGCGAAGGGATATTGAGAAAGCCGTAGAATTACTTGCAGACATGAGCCACGCTAGCTCAGATCCTGTGGAATTCGTTCGATCACTTGCTATCTCCGCGGGTCGCTCGGGTCTTACCATCGCAAGACTTCGTGTCCAGACCGGTTGGACGCGATCGGTGACAGAAAGTGCGATCTCCGCCGCTGTTGGCTCGGGCAAGATCTTGAATGTTGGGGATCTTTTGATCGACGCCGCCCTGATGGCGGAATTGAAAGTTTCGATAATCGCTGAGCTCGAAGCGTTCCATCAGAAAGAACCGCTCGCTACCGGATTAACTCGCGAGCAATTGAGCGATCGAATATTTAGACTGACGCCCCAAGCGGTAATGACTTCTGTCATCGAACAATTGGTCAGCGAGGGCAAGCTCGTTGCGGAGAAGGACTTGATCCGTTCGGTTGATCACAAAAACGAACTCACGGGTGAAGAGCGTGAATTCGTCGGGAGACTAATCGCGGCATTAAAGGCGGCGAGGTTCGAACCAGCCAAGATCGAGGAGGCGATAAAAGCCTCTTTGGGCACGATAAACACACAAAATGCTAGAAAGCTCGTTCAGCTAAAAATCAAATCCAGTGAGATAGTTAAAGTCACTGACGAATTTTACTTCGCGGCCGAATCGATTGAGGCTTTAGCCGTCGCGATCCGAAACTATGCAGACGGGACCGCCGATCGATTGGTCGACGTTGCTAAGTTCAAGGAGATCGCCGGAGTTTCGCGAAAATATGCTATACCTTTGCTTGAATATTTTGACCGCGAGAAAGTGACGGTTCGAACCGGCAACAAACGCTTGGTGCTGAAATGAAAAAGTTCCTTACAGCAGAATGGCGAGACCTGATAATGGCAAACTACGAGGTTTCGCCGGATCTGCTCGCGTCTCGCGTTCCGGTCGGCACCGAAATCGATCTGCATGAAGGGAAGTGTTTCGTCAGCGTCGTCGGTTTTATGTTTCTGAATACACGCGTGCTCGAATTCCTTGTACCGTTTAATATTAATTTCGAAGAGGTGAATCTGCGCTTCTATGTTCGCCGCGAGACAGCCGATGAGGTTCGCCGCGGTGTGGTTTTCGTAAAGGAAATAGTTCCGCGTGCCGCGATCGCAATTATCGCACGAACGCTTTACGGCGAACCCTACGAACGCTGGAAAATGTCGCATTTTCGCGATGCTCTGCATGTAAGGTATTCGTGGGAGAGAGGCGAATGCAGCAATTCGATCAGCGTTGAATCAGGCTCAAACCGTGGCGTGCCCGCCGAGGGTTCGCACGAAGAATTTATCATCGAGCACTATTGGGGCTACACTAGACGCGGCGAGAAACGGACCGACGAATACAAGGTCGAACATCCGAAATGGGACTTGTTTGAGGCAGGGAACCCGCGGATCGACGTCGATTTTGGCGGGACGTATGGCGACGAGTTCGCATTTTTAAAAGATGAAAAGCCGCATTCGGTCGTGCTCGCAAAGGGTTCACAAATTGCGGTTTATAAGGGCGAGAAGATCGTATGATAATCGGCATCGTTGCCATCGCAAAGAATTATGCCATCGGCAAGGACGGTAAATTGCCGTGGCACTATCCGGCTGATCTGAAATTTTTCAAGCAGACGACCACCGGGCACGCGGTCGTGATGGGTTCAAACACATGGGATTCTATCGGCAAGCCGCTGCCGAATCGCCTAAATATTGTATTGAGCCGGAACAGAAGTATCGACTTGCAACCAAACGTTTTGCTGCTTCGAAGCAAAGAAGGTCTGCTTGCACTAACCGAATATTTGAAATGCGATGTCTTTATCATCGGCGGTGCAAAGACCTACGAGAATTTCTCGGACGTGATGGGAAAATGGATCGTGACCGAGGTGCCGGAAGTAGTTGACGATGCGGACGTTTTCATGCCGAGAGATTTCCTTAATAGATTCGATGAGTCCGACAACCAATATCTCGATAACGGATTAATAGTACGAACGTTTTCGCGGCAGCCGGAACTGAGATAGAATCGTCGCAAATTCGAACGGAGGAAACCGAAATGATGGGTGGAAGATCTTGGGACGACTGGATCGAGGAATATGCCGAAGGGCACCAGCATCCGATCAATCGATTGACGCATAGTTTCGGCATTCCGATGATAGCCGTCGCGATACTGATGATCCCGGCGTGTCTACTCGTTGGTGGGCTTTGGCGAGTCTCGCTGGGATTATTCGTTCTTGGCTGGGTCCTGCAATTCGTAGGGCATTATTTCGAAGGCAAGCCTCCTGAGTTCTTTAAGGACTATCGTTTTTTGTTTGTCGGCCTGCGCTGGTGGTTTAAGAAGGTCGTCGGAGTTAAGTGAATGAAGTGCCCGTTTGCGGATAAGTGAAAAGTTTCGTGATAGCTGTTGGCTAATAGCTGACAGCTAATTTTGTTTCAGGTGAAAAAAGAACTGATCTTAGGAATAGATATTGGCTCGTCGGGCGTTCGCGGGGCGTTGTTCGGTGCGTCACGTATGCTTGCGAAGACGTTGGTTCGCGATGAGCGAAGATTAACCGCCATGCGAGATGGCGGAGCTGAGATCGATGCAGATAAAGCCTTTCGTCAGGTTGTTGCAACGATCGACGCTGTTTTAGAACGCTCGGCCGATACGAAAGGAGTGATCGTCGCGGCTGCCTCGTGCACGTTTTGGCACAGCCTGATGGGCATTGATGAAAATGGAAAGCCGACCACGCCGGTTTATGGCTGGGCGGATAATCGGAGCCGCGATCTTATTAGTATTCTGCGAAAGCGTTTCGATGAAACAGAGACACATAACCGAACCGGCGCCCGTTTCCACTCCAGCTTTTGGCCCGCGAAATTGCTTTGGATCAGAAAGACCCAGCCGAAGATCTGGGCGAGAACAGCCAAATGGATATCGTTCGGCGACTACGTTTCGCTTAAGTTGTTCGGTCGGCTGATGACAATTGTTTCGATCGCTTCCGGCACCGGCATTTTCAATATTCGAACGTTTGATTGGGACTCGGAACTTCTGAAATTTCTAAAGATCCCTGCCAAGAGATTGCCGGAAATATCTTCCAACGATAACTTCACATCAACACTGTTAGAAAAATGGCGAGAACGTTGGCCTCGTTTGGCCACAGCCGATTGGACGCTGCCGATTGCCGATGGCGTCGCGAATAGCATCGGTTCTGGAAGTATTGATGAAACCAAAGCTGCATTGATGATCGGAACATCCGGTGCGATGCGCGTTGTCTACAAAGGCGAGCCGCCAAAGAAGATCCCGAGCGGCTTATGGTGCTATCGCGTCGATCGCGAGCGTGTGATCGTTGGCGGAGCTCTTTCGGATGGCGGCGGGCTCTACGACTGGCTAAAGCGAAACCTGCGGATCGAGATGTCCGATGCCGCGATCGGTAAAGAAATGGCACGCCGCGGTGCGGATGCACATGGCCTAACCTTCATCCCTTTTCTTGCAGGCGAACGCAGCACCGGCTACAACGAGAATGCGACCGGATCGATCCACGGCCTGACAATGGGTCACGACGCGATCGATATCTTGCAGGCCGCAATGGAATCCGTCGCGTATCGTTTTGCCGACATTTTCGATCAGTTGAATTCGATGTTTCCTGATCTTGAGGTTGCCGCATCCGGCGGTGCCTTGAATGCCTCGCCGGTCTGGAAGCAGATCATTGCCGATGTTCTCGGCCGTGATATTGAGCTTTCATCAACTCCCGAAGCATCTTTACACGGCGCCGTTTTGCTTGCTCTCGAGTCTACTGGCAAAATAGACCTTACCGACAATATCTCAGCAGGAAAATCTAAGCAAATTTCGTTTCATCCTGAGTGCCATTCGATATACATTAGAGCGAAAAAGCGGCACCAGAAGTATTACGAAAGCTATAACCAAACTCAATGAAAACTGCAGCCAAGCTAACTCAAAGGACCGACATCGACACACTTTGCATCAACACCATCCGCACGCTTTCGCTGGATGCTGTGCAAAAGGCAAATTCCGGGCATCCGGGCCTGCCGCTCGGAATGGCACCGGCGGCATATGTGCTGTGGACAAAGTTTCTACGACACAATCCAAAGAATCCAAAGTGGTACGGCCGCGATCGGTTTTTGCTCTCTGCGGGCCACGGTTCGATGCTTATTTACTCTCTCCTATATTTGACCGGCTACGATCTCTCGCTTGATGATCTGAAAAAGTTTCGCCAGCTGCATTCAAAAACGCCCGGGCATCCGGAGAATTTCATGACGCCGGGCGTTGAAATCACCACCGGACCGCTCGGGCAGGGATTTGCCAACGGCGTCGGGATGGCAATGGCACAAGCACATCTTGCGGCAAAGTTTAATCGCAAAGGTCATAAAATTATCTATGGATACATTTACGCTATTGTTTCTGACGGCGACTTGATGGAAGGGGTTAGTTACGAAGCCGCCTCGATGGCCGGACACTTGAAACTTGGCAGCCTAATCTACCTCTACGACGACAATCGGATCACGATCGACGGCTCGACCGATCTTGCTTTTTCTGAGGATGTTACGAAGCGTTTTGAGTCCTGCGGTTGGGCGGTATCGACCGTCGAGGACGGTAATGACGTAAAGGCGATCGAAGCGGCGATAAAATCCGCGCAAAAGATCGAAGACAAACCGAAACTCATTCGTGTGAAAACGATCATCGGGTTTGGAATGCCGAAACAGGGCACTTCGAAGGCTCATTCGGACGCTCCCGGTACAGATGCCGTAAAGGAAACGAAACGAAATCTCGACTGGCCCGAAAACAAGAGTTTTTATGTTCCTAAAGAAGCTTTGACGCAGTTTCGAGCAGCGGTTAAGAACGGTGCAAAGTTAGAGAAAGATTGGGATGCTAGCGTTAAGAAATACGAAAAGGCATATTCCGATCTTGGGGAAAAACTGGCTGATATTCGCAAAGGACTGTTGCCGGATGGCTGGGAAACATCGCTGCCGGATTTCAAGGATGTCGAGGCAAAAGCGACGCGTGCTTATTCCGGCGACGTCATCAACGCGATCGCCGAAACGCTGCCGGGAATGATCGGCGGCTCTGCTGATCTTTCGCCGTCGAACAACACGGTAATCAAAGAATCGGCTGATTTTCAGGCAGGAAGTTACGAGAATCGAAATATCCATTTCGGCGTCCGCGAACACGCGATGGGCTCGACGATGAATGGCATGGCGCTGTTCGGCAGCGTGATCCCATTTGGCGGAACGTTTCAAACGTTTTCGGATTATATGCGACCGGCGATACGGCTTGCGGCGCTTTCCAAGATCCAGGTAATTTACGTGTTCACGCACGATTCGATCGGGCTCGGTGAAGACGGCCCGACGCACCAATCGGTCGAACACATCGCCGCGTTGCGTGCTATTCCGAATCTTGCGGTCATCCGTCCTTGCGACGCACACGAAACCCGCGAAGCATGGCGTGCCGCTTTGAATCGCGATACCGGCCCGACCGCTTTTGCTTTTTCACGCCAAAAGGTCGCCCTAATAGACCGCAAGAAATTTGCTAAGGCCGATGGGCTGCACAAAGGAGCGTACGTTCTCGCCGATGCGCAAGACAAAACCGGCAAGAAGGCTGAAACGAAACTAATTCTAATCGCGACCGGCTCCGAAGTAGGCCTCGCAATGGAAGCACGCGAAAAACTTAACGCAACAGGCACACCAACCCGCGTAGTTTCGATGCCGTGCTGGGAATTCTTTGACGAGCAATCTGCCAAATATAAAGAATCGGTTCTGCCCGCGAAAGTGAAAGCACGTCTCGCGATCGAAGCCGGTGTTTCAATGGGCTGGGCAAAGTACGTCGGTGACGCAGGCGACACACTCACGGTCGACAAATTCGGAGCCTCCGCACCCGCCGAAGACGTGTTCAGGGATTATGGATTTACGGTGGAGAACGTGATCAAGAAAGCCAAGGCTTTGCTCAAGTGACGTTTGAACCAATCAATACAACCGGACTGATTATGGACGTTGCTCGAATTCGAAAGGATGCCGAGCGAATGAGCGAGGTCGCAACGCGAAACAGCGTCCGGCTGCGACCTTTCGCTCTTGGCGATCGATCAGGGAAGCGGTTCCGATCGTATCCGCGTCGCGGTTGCGGTTGCCGGGCCCTGGAAAACCAGAGTTCCGTCAGGGGCGAAGATAGACACTATCGCAGGGCCTTCCCAGGAGTTTCCTGCCTTGTTAAGGATAACGGTCTGCCGGACTTTGACCAAGCCGGTCGGACTTGAATCCTGGGCATAAAAAATCTGGAGAAATGTCACGGCGAATTTCCGGACCGAATTTCTGTCGTTGCTGCGAACTTCTTCCCAGACTCCGTGCTGCGGGCTGCCGCCGGAAAAGCTGTCGCCGTCTCCGGACCCAACGAAGTTTCCGTCCCTGTTAAAGGTCATTAATACTCTGAAGGGTGGTGGGCCACCCGGCCCGGAGGTTACGGTGCCAATCCAAGCTCCGGCGGGGCTCGTCCAGTCAGGACCTTCAGTGGATTGGGCAAGTGCCGTCATCGTTGTCATTGCTGCGATAACTACCGCGATAAAAATTCTTTTCGTATACATAATTTTCTCCTTGTTGGTTGGATTCACGAACGAAAGAAACTGCCTAGGAGCGTTCCAATCTTCGGGTGGATCGTTTTTCCGGTTCGGCCATCACTGCCGAGATTCTTCCGGTTCCGGAATGTCTCTGTTATCATTTTCATAGTCTCGAGACATTTAGGCCGTATTGCCTTGTTGCGATGAGTATGGGAAATAGCTATGCAAGCCGTCCTTAATTTCCCGGCTAAAGTTTCTTAAAGTTTGTTAATAACAGTTGGTAACGGCTGCTTTCGCCAATTGTATTTCCTTTTTTCCGGCATAAGAGTGGTGAGTTTGTCGATGAACGTCGCGTCCGGAAGGACAATTTGCTTTGATGAGTTCGAGATAGATCTTGATCGACGGGCTGTTTTTCGCTCAGGTGTGCCTCTTCCTCTCAATCCCAAGGCTTTCGACCTGCTGCTCGCACTGTTTGAGAATCCGGGCCGTGCAATATCAAAGGACGAGCTGTTTGATCGTGTTTGGCCCGGACAATTTGTCGAAGAAAATAATCTGACGGTTCATATTTCGGCACTGCGAAAGCTTTTCGGCGAGAAGAAAAACGAGCATCGGTATATTATTACCGTGCCCGGACAGGGCTATAAATTTATCGGCGAGCTTCGCGTTTCTGACACCCACCCGGTTACCGGGCATCAACTTGCTGAGAAAGCATTTGTCGACGACGAAGATTCGAAAGAGGTTTTTCACGATCAGGATCAAGGGCTTGAAAGCAGCCAACCGCAAAAACACAATGAACCCAGAGGCCGGCAGTGGGTTGTTGGCTCAGCTCTCCTGGCCATGCTCGTAGCCGGTTTAGTGGGATCGTTTGTTTGGAACAAAACCGGAAGACCCGCTGACGCGCCGGTAAAAAGCGTCGCCATTCTGCCCTTTAAACCACTTGTTGCTGATGATCGAGATGAAGCGCTGGAACTTGGCGTAAGCGACTCGCTTATCTCTGGCTTAAGCCGGCTTAAGACGATCACGGTACGGCCGATAAGCGCCGTGCGTCGCTATGCCAGTCTGGAGCAGGATGCTCGTGCCGCCGGACGCGAATTGGGAGTAGAATCGGTACTTGAGGGAAACATCCAGCGTATGGCCGAGCGAATTAGAATATCGGCGAGGCTTGTCCGTGTCGCAGACGGCACCACGCTGTGGGCCGAAACTTTCGACGAAAAGTTCACTGACATTTTCAGTGTTCAGGATTCGATCTCTCAAAGGATAATCGGAGCGTTGGCTGTGCAATTGAGCGGAGATGAACGCAAAAATCTGATTAAACGATACACCGCCAACACTGAGGCGTATCAACTCTATCTAAAAGGCCGATTTTTCTGGAGTAAAATAACACCGGAAGGCTTGCAAAAGAGCCTCGAATTTTACTCGCAGGCGATCGAAATCGACCCCAATTATGCGCTTGCCCATGCAGGGCTAGCGGACTCGTATAACCTTCTGGGCAGCTATGGGATTTGGCCCCTAAAAGAATCGCACCCGAAGGCTCGGGCGGCGGCAGAAAAGGCTCTTGAACTCGACAATGAGCTTGCCGAAGCTCACGCTTCGCTTGCCGCTGTCATAGCAGATTATTATTGGGACTGGGCCGCGGCCGAAAGACATTTTATACAAGCCATTCAATTAAATCCAAATTATCCGGTCGCCCGTTACTGGTACTCGCAGCATTTGTCACGGATGGGTCGGGTTGACGAAGCGGTCGACGAAGCAAAACGGGCGCAATCGCTCAATCCGATTTCATCGAGCGCGAATGCTCACGTCGGCCTGGCCCTCTATCGTGCCCGGCGTTTTGACGAGGCGGCCGCGGAGCTTCAAAAGGCACTGGAATTTGAACGTGGCGCTTTGGACGCTTACATTTTCCTCGGTTTTGTTTATGTGCAGCAGGGAAAGAACGATGAGGCGATTGCCGAATTTCAAAACGCCGTCGAACTGTCGAATAGAAACCCAAGTATGCTGGCGCTACTTGGGTATGGCTTCGCGGTCGCGGGGAAGCGGAGCGAATCACATGCAATTCTCAAAGAATTGGACGTTCTATCAAATGATCGGCCTGGATATACTCTGGAAACAGCGCTGATCTATATCGGACTTGGCGAAGGCGAGCAAGCATTTGCCTGGCTTGACAAGGCATTCGAAGAGCGGGCATGGCAATTGGGTTTTCTTAATGTCGAACCAATTTTCGACCCACTTCGCGCGGACCCACGGTTTACCGATCTCCTACGCCGCGTCGGCTTGGCCTAGGAGCGGATTGGTCCGGGAACTGACCTATCGTATATTATTTTCATTTGGAATCATTAAAGACGCCAACCCTTTTGCTGGAAATTGCTCGCGTTCGACGGAATGCTGCACGAATGGGCGAAGTCGCCAATCGAGCGAACGTCCGCCTCCGCCCGCATATCAAAACGCACAAGTGTGTTGAGGTCGCGCGAATACAGACCAAAAGGCATGATGGCGCGATAACGGTTTCAACGTTGGCTGAGGCGAGGGCGTTTGCGGCGCACGGGGTTTAGGGACATCACTTATGCCGTACCGATCGAGCGCGGTAAGTTCGCTGATGCGATCGAGATGCTGAAAAGCGGAGTTGGGCTGAATCTTCTTACGGACGATGCTGAGACCGTGAGATTACTTAACGAAGCAGCGGGCAAGGCGGGCGTCAAATTCGATGTTTTTGTCAAGATCGATTGCGGGACGCATAGAGTTGGTGTCGAGCCGAATTCGGCGGAGGCGATCGAGGTTCCCCGTCAGATCACGGATTCTAAAAACCTAAACTTCGCCGGAATTCTTACACACGCCGGTCATTCCTATGACGTTCAAACTAAAGAAGAGATCCTTGACGTAGCACGGCACGAGCGCGATGTGATGGTCGAGATTGCCGAGCGTCTTCGAAGTGAAAGCATTGACGTACCAACTGTCAGTATCGGCTCAACGCCGACTATGTCGTTGATCGACGATTTGACGGGCATCGACGAGATCCGTCCCGGCAATTACATTTTTTACGACAATTTTCAGGCTACGCTCGGCAGTTGCAACTTCGAGGATACAGCCTTGACCGTGCTTGCGGCTGTTGTTCATAAAGATGTTGCTCGCAGAAAGCTTGTCGTCGATGCCGGCGGCGTTGCACTTTCGAAAGACCGCGGTCCGGTCGGGCTTGATCTCCATTGTGGTTATGGCCGCGTGCTCGATCTTGAAGGAATCGATACCGGAATGCGCGTTATCGGCGTATCGCAAGAGCACGGTGAGATCTTGGCAGGTGATTCCCCGATGTTCGAAAAGCTAGGCGTCGGCGATCGCGTTCGAATCCTGGCAAATCACTCGTGCATGACCGCTGCTCAGCATTCGCATTACAACATTCTTGAAAACGGCGAGATCATCGATCGCTGGGAAATTCACCGCGGTTGGTAAGAGTTCTTGCTAAAGTGCCTACAGAGGTTAGAGAGACCCTTCAGAATAAAGACCGGACGGCCTTGCGCAATTTGCTTACAACATCCATCTCAGGCGGCGTGTTTGCTGGATAAGCAACGTTCGTATTCATCACTATGATCGAAGCGGTTCGCGTCGCAGGTTGGAAATCTATGTAACTGATGAAGCCGTTCTGATCGCCGCCGTGCCCGACGAGCTTCCGGCCGTTGCGGGCATCGATGAAATAGACCAGTCCGACATCGGTAACAAATCCCTTATTTCCATTCGAATCTAGCTCCGCAGGCAATTGGGGCTGCCACATTTCCTCGAGTGATGCGCGCTCGAGAATGGCATCGTAACGTGCCCCGTCGCGATCGCTCCCGGTTCTGACATTCTGGCCGCCTGCTAACGCAGGCGGTTCTGGCACGCCGGTCAGAAAATTCAAATACTTCACCATATCCGTGATCGGTGAGTTCAGCCCGCTGTTTGAAACAGTTATTCCTGTGTCGGCATCAAAGCGGCCTTCGGTGCGTATTCCGTCCCGGATGTAATACGAATGCGAACGGTGCCCTAAAAGATGCGGCGGTGTCGTATCAAATAAGAATTCTGCATTCCGAGCGGCCGGAAAATATTCTTGTCGATGTAGGTTTCGTATGATTCGCCGCTGATAACTTCAATCACGCGCCCAAGGTAAATTATCCCAGGATTCGAATAGCTGAATTTCGTTCCCGGTTTGTGAAGAACTTCCGTAAACGGAAACATCGCGACAAGCTGCGACCATTCCGTCGGCTCGAACGGTTCCCAAGGCTTGTTGTTTCGCCACGGCCACGTTCCGCCGCGAAATCCGCCCGAATGCGTCAACAGTTGGCGGATGGTGATCGCGTCCATCGAGCCGTGCGAATTGTGTATCTTTCGCAGCTCCGGTACATATTTCGTTACCGGATCGTCGAGTTTTAAGAGGCCGCGATCGCGAAGCTGCATGATCGCAATTCCCGTAAATGGCTTGGTGTTAGACGCCCAATGATAGATCGTGTCGGCATTAATGCTCTGGGACTTCGCTACATTGGCAACGCCATAATGTTCCTCGGCGACCGTTTGGCCATCGCGAAGTAAAACGAAGGATCCGCCAGCAATGCCTGCCTGTTTCAGCTCGTTCCGAAATGTAGATCGAAAGTCCTCAACTGCTTTTGTCTGAGATTGGACGAGCGTCATAAACGAAAGAACAAGGGCGATCAGCCTGATGGAATTCAAAGAAGACATTTGTGATAACTGATAAGTGAAAACTATTTGTGCTTGATGTCGACAGCGAGCCTTGTTGGAGCTTTTAGTTCGACGACGCGAAAATGATTTGGCGACGCCACGCCGGCGACCCATTCGACCTGAGCTTCGAAATCGCAGGTCGACTTCAGTTCGAGCAGATTCGGGAGCTTTGGTGCGAGCTCGCGGAATGCCAACGTCGGTTTGCCTTCATAGGTGTGGGCGACGGCGGGTTCGAATCGCACTTGAAGCCAGCCGTCGCCGGGTAAGGGGACGACGTTTCCGGACCCGCATGCACGAACGGGTTTATCGATGTATTCGAGGTGATAGCCCGGCATTTCGTCCCCACGAAATTCGAACACGATGCGGTCGAAGCCGTTATGCCGCCCGGTTCGTACGTCTGCCAAAACAGCGACCCCCGTAAGATCATATTTTTTGTCAACGATCCCGGAGGTTCCTTCGAACTCGGCTACGAGCTCGGTTCCTTCGTCCGGCGGTGCCGGTTTTGGTGTCGAGGTTGCTGCGTGACCCGATCGGGATACCGGCGAAGGTTCCGCGGTTCCGCCGCCTGCCGTCGAATTGTAGGTGTTGCCGGCATCAGCGCATCCGAACGTAAAGGCGAGAATGATGAACGAGGTGAGCTTTCGCATATTTGGCAATAATCCTAATTGCAAACGCCACCAGCCTGCAAGTGTTTATCGCCCGGCTTCCTGATATAATTTCGTTGAAATGAGTGTTTACGAACGAATGTCGGAAGCCCAACAATTTGCCTGCCGTGTGATTGCCGATCACGCGAGGTCAACGGCGTTTTCTATCGCCGATGGTATTCTGCCCGGCAACGAGGGCCGCAATTACGTACTCCGCAAGATAATGCGTCGCGCGATCTATCACGGGCGCGAGCACCTCGGTTTCAAGGAACCGTTCTTTTACAAGGTTTGCAACGAGGTCGTCGATCGCATGGAAGATGTGTTTCCGGAGCTCAACGTGCAGCGTGATTTTATCGCGAAGATGGTTCGGCTCGAAGAAGAACGGTTCGGAAATACGATGACTGTCGGACTGGGAAAGTTAGCAGAACTGGATATTCAGCAATCTGATGGACAAAGGAAAGAGCTTTTCCTAAAGATCGCGAAGCTCTATGACACGTACGGCACGCCGCGTGACCTTATCCGCGTTTTTCTTGAGGAAAAAGGGCTCGTATTTGACGAAGAGGAAAAATATAACGATCAGTTCGATATTTCGCTTCAAGAACTCCAAAAGCAGGGCGGCATAGGTCAAACTCATCGCAAATCTGAGATCAGCCCGATCTATGCAGAACTCGCAGATTCTCTAGGCAAGGCCGGGTTCCACGGTTATGATGCAACGCGGCTTGAGGAAACCGAGGTCGTCGCAATCGTTAAGTCCGACCAGCGAGTGAATGAATTGAGCGGAGGTGACGAGGGTATTGTGATCCTTCGAGATACACCATTTTACGCTGAATCCGGCGGCCAGGTCGGTGATTCGGGCATTCTTGTCGGAACCGCCTACGGTAGTGGGCCGTTGAAGGCGGCAATTTCGGATGATCAAGGTAAACCACCCGCTACCGCAGGTGTTACTGACTTGAAAGTAAGAGTAATCGATACGTTTGCACCGCTTTCCGGTTTGATCCTCCACAAATCAAAGGTCGAGAGCGGTTCATTGAAGGTTGGCGATAAAGTTTCAGCAGTCGTTGATGAATTCAAGCGAGATTCAACGAGGCGGAATCATACGGCGACACATCTTCTGCATGCGGCTTTGAAAGAAGTATTGGGGACGCACGTGAAGCAGGCCGGTTCTGTCGTGGCGCCAAACTATTTGCGATTTGATTTCACGCATTATCAGCCGATCAATTCCGCAGAATTGCAAGAGATCGAAGATCTTGTGAACGGTCTTGTTCTTCAAAATGAACCGGTTAGCACTAACTTAATGGCAATCGAGGAAGCCATGCGTACCGGTGCTGTTGCGATGTTTGGTGAGAAGTACGGGTCTGAAGTTCGCGTTCTTAGTGTTGGCGACGGCAAATTCTCGATGGAGCTTTGCGGCGGAACTCATGTTCGTGCGACCGGCGATATTGGCAGCTTCAAAATTACGTCCGACGAAGCTATCGCGTCCGGTGTTCGACGCATCAGAGCCATCACCGGTTTTGACGCTTTTGCGCGTTTCCGCGAGGACGAGATCTTGATCGACCGTTCGCTAGATGCGTTGAAAACGCAGCGTGACAATTTGCCGAACGCGATCGAACGCCTGCAGGAAGAAGTTAAACGGACACGTAAAGAGATCGAGGAATTGAAGCTCAAGATCGCAACCGGTACGGCGGGCGGAGCGTCTTCTAATGGAGACGCCGCGAGAGATATTGCCGGAATAAAAGTCTTAGCGAAGGTCGTTGATGGCCTTGACGCAAACGGTCAACGGCAGCTTTCAGATACTTTGTTGGCTCGATTAAAGTCGGGCGTCGTTCTTCTAGGACGAACCGAGGAAGGCAAGGCGAGCATTATCGTTAGAGTTTCTGATGATCTGAAAGATCGCGTTAAGGCCGGAAATATTATTAAGGAGATCGTGCCGATCATCGGCGGAAAGGGCGGTGGAAGGCCCGATATGGCGGAAGGCGGCGGGCCGGATGCTGAGAAGTTGAATGAAGCGATCGAAGCGGGCTACAAAGTAATTGAAACATTTCTTAGCCCCTGACTCGTTTAAAGAATTGGTCACCAGATCTTTGAGCACCGTAAACACACGCACGATTAGTTGTCATAAAAGCGTGATTTACGGTGTTCTCATTTTACGGAGCGGTGTCGCTAGGTATTACAAATGTTTACGGGAACACAATTCGGAGATCCGGTCGAAAATTGGTGAGGGCGGCATGGGCGAGGTCTAATCGGCCCACGATTTGGAACTCGATCGCGACGTTGCGATCAAATTGCTTCCGAATGAGTTTGTTGCTGACGAAGACCGTCGCGGCCGTTTCAAACAGGAAGCTCGCGTTGTTTCTGCGTTAAACCATCCAAACATAATTACGATCTACGAGATCGGCGAAAACGAACACGGAAGCTTTTTAGCGACGGAGTTCGTGGAAGGGAAAACACTTCGCCGCGTGATGAAAGGTGAGTCGCTTACCCTTGTGCGAATCCTAAAGATCGTCGAACAGACGGCAAACGCACTTGTTGCTGCCCACGCCGCGCAGATAATTCATCGTGACATCAAGCCGGAGAACATAATGGTCCGCAGCGACGCGATCGTTAAGGTGCTCGATTTCGGGCTCGCAAAACCGATCATCGAACTCGGGTCGGTTGACAGCAACTCAAGCAATAAAACGATCCCCGGAACCGTGTTGGGAAGCGCGCGGTATATGTCGCCTGAGCAGGCTCGAGAACGTGAGGTGGATGAACGGACAGACATCTGGAGTGTCGGCGTGGTGCTTTATGAAATGCTGACCGGCATACCGCCGTTCGATGGCCTGACAACGGCCGATACGATCGCCGCCTTAGTTTATAAGGAACCTTTACCGCTTACCCACATTCTGCCAAATGCACCGTTCGAACTTCAGCGGATAGTTCGCAAGGCGTTGCAGAAAGATCGCGAGGAACGTTACCAGAGCATCAAGGATCTGGCTCTTGATATCAAAGATCTGATCTACGCGCTAGATCACGCGAATAGTCGCGACCGTTCGGCACACGTCACGTCCAGCCCTTCGTTTAGTGAGAATCCGACGATGCTTCACAGCACTATCAGCGGCAGCCGCATGATTGGTGTTAATACGGCATTTCATTCGAAGCCAAACCTGTCAGCCGCACGTCCTCCGGCTAATAACTGGATGAGGATCACCGGAGCGTTGGTTGCTACAGTTGTGATAGCTACGGCCGGCTTCGGATTCTACAATTGGTTCGTTCCCGAATCTGCCCTTGCGGTGGCTGCTTTTGAACGGCCGCAAGTTTCACGAATAAATACAGATGGTCGCGTGATCCAGCCTGCGATCTCTCCGGACGCGAAATTCATCGCGTACGTCAGCGGTGAGATCGGCAATCGGAGTTTGGTCGTGCGCCAGGTCGCGACTGACAGTACGTTAGCCGTAGTTCAGCCGACAAACTTAAATCTGCAGTTCGTATCATTTTCGCCGGAAGGCGAATGGGTCTATTACACCGAAACGCGTAGCGATTTCGTGGTCAATACGCTTTATCAAGTGCCCAAACTCGGCGGCGCGCCAAAGAAATTGATCGAAGATGTTGACGGCCCGGTAACATTTTCTCCGGATGGAAAAACGTTTGCGTTTTATCGTCACGTCGGCAAAACGAACGAGGACCACATAGTTCTTGTCGATGTTGCAACCCTCGAACAAACGCAGTTTATTTCTTCGCTTGAGACAAACTATAACTTTTTCAATAATCGGATCGCCTGGTCGCCCGATGGCCGAAAGCTGCTCCTCGGTGCCGGCATTAAGAAGAGCGGCTTCATAATGAACACCGACGTTATTGAGATAGATTTTGCAACAAAGGAGCAACGCAAGATAAACGACCAGGAATTTCTTTTTGTGAACAACTTTGCATGGTTTTCCGACGGTTCAGGATTTGTATTCAGCGGACGCGAGACACAGAACGGCCCATCTCAAGTTTGGCGGTCAACATACCCGGTCGCGAATTTCAAACAGGTCACGAATGACACAAACGATTACGCGGAGATCGGAATTTCGGCGGACGGCCGTAATATGATCACCATCAAAGGCGACACGACCGGCTCGATCTGGAGTTTTTCACCTGGCAACGGGACGACGGCACAGATGACCACGAATAGCCGCGGCGTTGAGGGTATGGTCGGCCTTGCGCAACAGAAGGACGGACGACTTTTGTTTTCCCGTAGCGAAGCGAAGGATGCGGACCTTTGGACCGCTGACAAAGACGGCAAGAACGGTAAGGCACTCTATGCAAAGGCCGGCTTCGTGGCCCATCCGACGCTTACTCCGGATGGGAAATATATTGTTTTGAATCGACAAAAAGATAAGACTTCGCGTATCTGGCGAATGGACGCGAACGGGCAAAACGCCGTTCAGCTTTCTGAAGAATCGCCGGAGATCGTTGATTTTAGCCCTCAGATAACAGCGGACGGACGGCACGTTATTTTCCAGCGGCAGATCACTAACGAAGACGGCTTTATGCTGATGCGTGTTGGTATTGACGGCGGAGCGGCAGAGGTATTTTTCCAGGCCGAAGGCGCTGGTGTTTTCGGTCCAAAGATATCGCCTAATGGAAAGTTCATAGCTTTTGGCAGCTATAATATGGCGACGTTCGAAAAGAAGATCAACGTCGCGACGATCGACGGAAATGCTTTTGGAAAAATCGAGCGTATATTCGAATACAACCTGATCAATCAATTTGGATGGTCGCCCGATAGCAAGTCGCTGACGATATTGACCAATCGCGGCGGTAACCAGAACGTCTGGCGAATGCCTATCGATGGCTCACCCACCGTTGCTGTGACCGATTTCAAATCCGGCCGCATTTTCAACTTCGCCTGGGCAGTAGACGGCAAGAATCTGCTACTCTCCCGGGGGTATACCAACAACGATCTGATAATGATCCGCGACGCGAATCAGGTGCAGGGCGGCCAGGTCGAATCCGCGGACCGGCGTGAAAAGCGACCTTCACCGAGCGTCCCATTCATCTTCAGCGGTGTGCGTTGAAAACCGCTCGGGCCGTCACGATGAAGTTGAGAATGCCGGCCGGTCGTAGTTCGGCGATTCTTTTTCGGCTTCTGCATCCTCGGCTTCCTTATTCTGGTTCGCGGTTATCAGGGCAACAGACGCGATGATAACCGCTGCCGCGATCACCATTTGAGCGGTGAGCGATTCGCCAGCAATTCCCCATCCAAGCAAGATCGCGACCACGGGATTCACGTAAGCGTAGGTTGAAACCATCGCCGTAACCACGGTCGGTATCGACCTCAATTTCTCACGTAAGAGCACCGCGCGATCTTCCGGACTCGATGCACTGCCTTGTCAACAGCTTTTTTCATCGGAAATCGGCAGTTCGACCGACGATTATGCCTGTCTGATCGCTCTATAGCAAAAATTCAATTGATGAACTCCGCTAAACGGAATATCATCCCAGCATGGAACCCGTGGCAAAGTTAGAATCAGCGAACGAAATTATCTCTTACGATCCGGCTGCTGGCGCGGAACTTGGGCGTGTTCTTATGGCTAGTGTTGACGACGTGAACGAGGCCGTCGAGCGTTCGCGAACGGTTTTCCGCAAGTGGAAAAAGTCCACCTTCGCGGAACGGAGCCGCCTGGTAATGAAGGCTCGGGAGGCAATCCTTTCTGACGTCGATGGCATCGCTCACTTGATCTCACAGGAATCGGGAAAGCCGTTCGGCGAGGCGATCGCGATGGAGATCGCGCCTGTGCTTGACCTGATGCAATATTTTGCCAGGAACACCGAAAAACTTCTTAAACCGAAGCGTATCGGCATCGGCCTGTATTCGCTGATGGGCCGTTCGTCGCGGATCGTTTATCATCCGATCGGCGTTGTCGGGATAATTCCGGCTTGGAACTATCCATTCTCAATACCGCTGGGCGAAGCCGTGATGTCGATAATGGCGGGAAATTCGGTCGTAATCAAACCTTCGGAACTGACGCCCTTAGTTGGGCTAATGATCGGTGAGATATTTGAAAAGGCTGGTGCACCGAAAGATCTAGTTCAGATCATTTCGGGCGACGGAGAAACCGGCGCAGCATTGGTCGAAGCGGCGCCCGACAAGATAATGTTCACCGGCTCCGTCGGCACCGGGAAAAAGATTCTCGCTGCTGCCGCTAAAAATATGACATCGGTCGTGCTCGAACTAGGCGGGAAAGATCCGATGATCGTCTTCGACGATGCGAATCTTGAGCTGGCAGCGAGCGGCGCAGTTTGGGGAGCATTCTGTAATTCGGGGCAATCGTGTTCGTCGGTAGAACGGCTATACGTTCAGGAAGCCGTGGCGGAAAAACTAACGAAATTGATCATAGAAAAAACACGCCAGCTAACGCAGGGACGAGGTGACCGTGAAGATGTATCGATCGCAGCAATGTCGTCAGAAAGGCAGATCAAGATCGTTGAAGACCATGTAAACGATTTTCGTGAAGCGGGAGCGACGATAGAAATTGGCGGAGAGCGAAACACTGAACAGGGCGAGCTTTTCTACAAACCGACGGTTATGACCGGAGCGACGAACGACATGCGGCCGATGCAGGAAGAGACGTTTGGCCCCACGCTCCCGATCTGTACATTCAAGACCGAAGAAGAAGCTATTGCATTGGCGAATGACAGTGAATTTGGCTTAACAGCAAGTGTCTGGACGAAGGACTACGCAAAAGGAAAGCGGGCCGCGGAGAAGATAGAGGCCGGAACGGTTTGCATTAACGAAGTTCTGTACACGCATGGCATCGCTCAAACACCGTGGGGCGGTTTCAAGAACAGCGGCCGCGGCCGAACGCACGGCATCGAAGGCTTGATGGAGCTTGTTCAACCGCAGCATATCCACACGAATCGCATTGCAAATCTCCCCAACGCCTGGTGGATGCCCTACACACCGACCGCCGTCGAAACGTTCAGAAAGATGACAACAACTTTCGCCAGCGGCTCCCTTTTGAAAACCGTTGGTCTATTGCCGCAATTGCTATCGCGAATTACCGAGCTTCGACGAAACCGCGGTGATTGAAAGATTCCGTCCAACATAAAGGTGCCCGGCTGCCTCTAAAGCTTTGTAGTAACCCATAGAATACGGGAACCGGTTATACTCTCGGAAGAAGGCGTTTACGCTAATTTATGAACCAACGGTTGATTTCAACATTATTCATATCATTTCTGCTTTTCAATGGAATGTTTCACCCGGCGGTTCGCGCCCAGGATCAATCAGTGCGAAAGCGTCCGACAATTGGTCTTGTGCTGAGCGGCGGCGGAGCTCGAGGATTTGCTCATGTCGGTGTGCTAAAAGTTTTAGAAGAAAACAGGGTTCCGGTCGATTATATCGGCGGAGCGAGTATCGGCGGCTTGATCGGTGCATTGTATGCGATGGGGAAAACGCCGGCTGAGATCGAACAACTCATAGCAACACTTGATTGGGACAAACTTTTCGTATCTTCGACGTCGTTCGACAAACTTTCGTTTCGACGGAAAGAAGATCGGCGAAACGTTCCGGCACCGATCCCTCTTCGCGGCCGGCCTAACAATCTTAAGCTTCCAGCCGCATTCAATTCCGGCCACGAGATCGGTTTGTTATTTGATCGAGTGACCTTGCCGTATGCTCGCGTAAATGATTTTGGTAAGCTTCCGATCCCATTTCGTACGGTCGGGACCAACATGGTGAACGGTACATCAGAGGAATTAAAAAGCGGATCACTTTCGCGAAGCCTTCGTGCAACTATGTCGATCCCGGGCGTGTTTGCTCCGGTTGAGATAGACGGAAAGATCTTGTCAGACGGCGGATTGGTCAATAATATACCGACCAATGTCGTAAAAGCGATGGGGGCGGATATCCTGATCGTTGTTAATATCGAAACGCAGCTGGCTGACCGTGAATCGCTGGAAAGCCTTATCGGCGTGCTTGCTCAAACCATCAGTATCGCTACCGCTGAGAATTCCCGAAGAAGTCTGCAGCAAGCTAATCTGATCATTGCTCCGGATATGAAGGATTTCTCGACGGCGAGTTTTTCGTCCAGCGAAGAGATCATCAAGCTGGGCTACGATGGAGCAAAAGAAAAAGAATTGCTTCTTCGCGGGCTGTCGCTTGCCGAGCCTGACTGGCAGGCACACCTCGCGGCACGCCGAGGACGCGAAAAGCCCGATTCGGATCCGGTTCCAACGTTTCTCGCGATCGAAGGAACCGACCGTGATGCTGAGCGAACGATTGAAGAAAAGCTGAGAGGAAAGTATCTCGGTGCGCCGCTTCATGAGGAAAAACGAAAAGAACTGGAAAGAGACCTATCCGAATTGACAGGTACCGGACGGTTTGATGCGCTGAATTACGAACTGATAGACCGAGACGGAATTATTGGCCTGCGGATCCGCACCAATGAAACGAATGGAAAACCGGCCGACCCGACCCGTCTCGATATCGGTTTCGATGTCAACAGCGTCGAATCGGAAGATGCAAGCATCAGCCTTCTTGCTCGGTTGACGTTTTTCGATGTCGGCCGCTATGGAGCGGAATGGCGAAACGATCTGCGGCTCGGCTCCAGTACCTTATTAGCTAGCGAATATTTTCGGCCGATCGGCACCTCGCGGGTTTTCGTTGCTCCGCGCATTTCGTTTGATCGACGGAAAGTGTCATTTTACGAGGACGGTGAACGGCTTGCCGAATATTCGTTCGGAGGAGTTCAAGCCGGCGTAGATCTCGGTTATACGTTCAACCCAAGAAGCGAATTGCGCGCGGGCGTCTCGCTCGGGTACGAAAAAGCGTCTTTGCGAATCGGGGATCCGCTGCTTCCGGAATCAAAGGGTAAGTTTTCGCTTGCATCACTCCGCTGGACATACGACGGGCTCGATCAGGCACAAGTTCCTCGGAGCGGCGTTCTTTCGCGGAACTCGCTCGGTCATTATTTTGATACGGCCGGACGGCCAGACGGAATTTCCCAAGCCGAAAACCGCACGACCGCGTTCGTTCCGTTTAGTGAGCGAAACACGATCTTTGCCTTTGGCGGCGGAGGAACAAGTTTTGGCACCACCGCACCGGTACTTCGCCAGTTCACCCTAGGCGGACCATTCCGTCTTGGCGGTTACGGCGTCGATGAATTCCGCGGCAGCAACTACGCCTTCGGCGGGATCGGAGTTCTGCACAGTCGCCAAATATTGCCATCATTGTTCGGCGGCAAGGCTTACGTGGGCGCGTGGTACGAAGGCGGAAGCGCTTTTGAACGCTTGGGCGATGCGAACTACAGACAAAGTATTTCAACCGGTGTGATCGTGGAAACACCGCTCGGTCCGTTGCTTTTTGGCGGCGGCTTTAACGAAAACGGCAAAGGTCGTTTCTTCTTCTCATTCGGCCGCTTTCTTCGCTAATTGACTTGATCCGCAGTAAACTAAGTCGTGTGGGAAAGGGAATTCAACTCATTTCGCTATCCGATTTGTTATGAGCGATCAACTGCCCGTACCTAAAGTCATCCCCTTGCATTTTAGAGATGTCGCATCCGACGAACAGGCAAGACGTGCGAACGCTTTTTTTGAGCTTCTCAATCGCCGTCGGACCGTCCGCGACTATTCGAATCGCGATGTGCCGCTTCAATTGATCGAGAGAGCGATCGCCACCGCCGGAACAGCTCCATCGGGTGCGAACATGCAGCCGTGGCGGTTTGTGGTTGTGCGCGATGCCGAGGTAAAGCGCAAGATCCGTGAGGCAGCCGAAAAAGAGGAACACGAGAGTTACCACAATCGGATGAGCGAGAAATGGCTTCGTCGGCTGGCGGTTTTGGGAACCGACGAGTTCAAACCGTTTCTGGAGATAGCTCCCTACCTGATAGTCGTTTTCCGAATCACCTCGGTCGAGGAGAACGGCGAGACCGAGCCGACCTATTACTC
>JBBSKW010000020.1:0-29392 GCA_038256005.1 Pyrinomonadales bacterium | reverse complement strand
TCAATGCGATAAACAAAAAATCCTAAAGTGCTCCGCTCGGAAGCCAATTCCCATTCGATCACTGCACCACTGCCGTCGGTAAACCCTGCCGCCGTCCGAAACTGAGCCTTTGCAGAATCCTCTAACGGTCGTTTACGTTCTTCAGCGACCGAGCCAGGTCTCGAGGGGAGGTTTTTCTGGCCTAGGGCCGGTGAAATACCGGAAAGCGTAACTAACGCGATCAAAAGTGGGGAAATAAACTTATTCATTGAAATACTCCTAGATGATTCTGCTACAAACGGACAATGAGAAACGGGTTCCGCTAATTTACTATGTTTGACAGAATTCTCCAATTTTTTTTCGTCGGATTTAATGTACTGGATTCTTTGACCTCGTGTTGACTGACAAAGGTTAATACGATCCCGACATACTATACTTACTAAGTTCTCTTTTATTCCGAATATCTAAACTTTTTTTCGACCGCACAACCCTGATCGACTAGGCGATCAACTGACGAAGGACGAACGGTAATATCCCGCCGTTCTTATAATATTCGAGTTCGATCGGCGTATCGATCCTAAGGGTCAGTTCGACGTTTTCCTCGGAGCCATCCGCGCGTGTAACCTTGAGTAGAACAATCTGCCGAGGCGCTACGTTGACTGACGACAGCCCAACAAGATCAAAGCTTTCCGATCCATCAAGCTTTAGGTTTATTGCCGACTGCCCTTCTTTGAACTGAAGCGGCAAAACGCCCATGCCGACTAGATTTGATCTATGAATACGCTCAAATGATTCGGCGACTACGGCACTAACGCCCATTAGGCTAGTTCCCTTCGCCGCCCAATCGCGTGAACTCCCGGTGCCGTACTCTTTGCCGGCAAATATGATCTGCGGAATACCCGATTCTTTATAGAGCATTGCGGCATCGAAAATCGGCATCTCCCCGCCGGTCGGTTGATAACGAGTCATTCCACCTTCTACGGGCGCGACCATAATGTTCCTGATACGAACGTTAGCAAATGTACCGCGTAGCATAACTCGATCGTTTCCACGACGTGATCCGTAGGAATTGAAATCACGAGCGTCGACACCGTTTTCAATCAAATAAGCTCCTGCCGGTGAATTCGCCTTGATCGCTCCGGCTGGCGAAATATGATCGGTGGTTACAGAATCGCCAAATATCGCAAGCGCTCGTGCACCCTTAACGTCAGAGAATGATCCGATCGCCATCCCAAAATTCTCAAAATACGGTGGCTCTTGAATGTAAGTCGATTCAGAATCCCATTCGTAGATCTTGCCAACTGACGATTCGATCGAATTCCACAGCGGGTTTTGTTCTGCGAATTCACGATAAAGAGAACGATACGTTTCCGGATCCATTGCACCCTGCATCACTTCCTTAACTTCGTCGAGTGATGCCCAAATGTCCTTCAAAAACACATCGTTACCTTCACGGTCCTTGCCAAGTGGTTCGAGGTAGACATCTTTTAAGACCGTACCTGCCAGAGCATAGGCAACTACCAACGGCGGCGACATAAGGAAATTTGCCTTGATGTTCTGATGAACACGAGCTTCAAAATTCCGGTTGCCCGAGAGCACTGATGCCGCGATCAGATCGTTTTCGACGACCTCTTCCTCAATTCCTGCATCCAACGGGCCTGAGTTTCCGATGCATGTGGTGCACCCGTAACCGACCAAGTTGAAACCGATCTCGTTCAGGTACTGTTGCAAACCCGCCTTTTCCAAATATTCGGTAACAACCCTCGATCCCGGTGCGAGAGAAGTTTTTACATAATCCGGAACTTTCATTCCTTTTTCCGAAGCCTTCTTTGCGACGATTCCGGCAGCTATCATGACAGAAGGATTCGATGTATTCGTACACGATGTAATCGCTGCGATAAGTACGTCGCCATTGCCGATCGTCGTAGTTATCGGAGGACATTCTCCAACATTCGGCTCAACGCGATCAGGAGTTGGTCGATTGTTCATCATCTCGACCTCACTGGCGATGATTGTTCCGCTCGCGCTTGATTCCCCAAAGACTGGAAGTGGAACTGACTTGCCGCTTTGGTCACCGCCGCCTTGCACTTCCATTCCCGGAAATCCGCACAAAGTAACAGGAAACCTTTTTTCGAGATCTTCCGCCTTCTTACCGTAACCACCGTCGGCGACGGCCTGAGCGAAGAGTTCCTTGAAGCGGTCGTCGAGATTTGCAAGGTCGATCCTGTCCTGCGGTCGTTTGGGGCCGGCGACCGAAGGATTGATCGTCTCCAAGTCCAGATCAATAACGGTCGTGTAATCGATTTGTCCTTCGAGCGGGATGCCGAACATCTCCTGTGCGGTGTAATAATTTCGGATCGTCGCGATCTGTTCTTCGCTTCTGCCGGTAGCCGCAAAATACTCAAGCGTCTTCTCGTCTGTACCGAAGAAGCCCATCGTTGCACCGTATTCCGGCGCCATATTCGCTATCGTGGCCCGGTCGGTCGCGTTCAATGCGGCCGTTCCTTCGCCAAAGAATTCAACGAATTTCCCAACCACATTCGCCTTTCTTAACATTTCCGTGACACGCAAAACAAGATCGGTCGCGGTTGCACCTTGTGGCAGCGTTCCCTTGAGGTTCACCCCGATCACATCAGGTGTTAGGAAATAAACCGGCTGGCCCAACATCCCCGCTTCCGCTTCAATTCCACCCACGCCCCAACCGACGATTCCCAACCCATTTATCATCGTCGTGTGCGAATCGGTACCGACCAACGAATCCGGAAAATAGACGCCGTCGCGCTCAAAAACACCCTTGGCCAAATACTCAAGATTCACCTGATGCACAATACCAATACCAGGCGGGATGACGCTAAACCCATTAAATGCCTGAGTTCCCCATTTTAGAAAGCGATAACGCTGTTCGTTGCGGCGGAATTCCATCTCCATATTCCGCTGATATGCGGTTTCGCTTCCGGCATAATCTACCTGAACTGAATGATCGATAACAAGATCCACGGGAACCAACGGCTCGATCACGCTCACATCTTTTCCTAACCGCTGAACGGCCGAGCGCATTGCGGCCAGGTCGACAAGTAGCGGGACACCGGTAAAATCCTGCAAGATCACTCGCGCGACAACGAACGGGATCTCCGCAGTTCGTTCTTCCTTCGGTTGCCACCCCGCTAAAATCCGGACGGCATCTTCGCTAACCTTTCGACCGCCGTCAAAATTTCTGAGCACTGATTCAAGGACGATCCTAATCGAATGCGGCAATCGCGATATTTTGCCGACGCCTTCAGCTTGGAGTTGGGGAAGTGAATAGTAATCAGCCGATGTGCCGTTTCCGGTCGTAAACGTTCGTTTGGAATTGAACAAACTATGAGTCATAAGAATTGGGTTGCTAGCCGCAAAATCTGAGTAAAATTAGATCATTAGGCTAGAGCTAAACCTTGATTATAGCACACGCCGTTCGTATCGAGCCGATCATGCAGTCGCGCGGTCGGAACTATGGGAAACCGTCAGGCAGATCTCAAATTCATTGGCAAACTCTGGCCGCAAAAATGAATCTGTACGAACGTCCGGCTCTTCCCGAACAAACCGATGATTGTGAGGAAGATATGAAAAATAGATCCATTGTCTTGGGCGTCGTTTTCGCCGCCGTTATATTCGCGGCCGCTTGCCCGAAGCGTGTCAGCATTGCCGATATTGAGGCAAATCCGGGTCGTTATCAGAACAAAGACATCGCCGTCGTTGGTCGCGTTGAAGATAGTTACGGGATTAACATCCCGGGAACGCTCATTCGCGGCGGAGCATATAAGATTACGGACGGGACCGGTTCCATATGGATCTTCACTGAAGAATCAGTACCGGCTAAAGGTGCGGAAATTGGCGTAAAAGGTCGAATTGGTACCGGCGTAAACTGGAAGGGACGCAATTACGGTCTAGGAATGTACGAAAAAGACCGCCGGTTCGCCAAACGATAATAAACCCATTAGAATCTGTGGCTTGGTCGGTTCTTGATTGTCCGATCAAGCCGCCTTATGAGTTCCGAAATCGATTCCTATAGAAAAAGATTCGAAGATCTGGCATCTCGATCTCGGCAACTCCTATCGCTATGTCCAGAAGAGAATTTGTTCGAACCGATCCCGGCTTTAGAGAATAGTTCGTTCGGAGTCGCCTTGATACGATCCGCTGCCGAAGTAGAGGTTGTTTTCGGTGGGATCACCACTCGCCTTTGGGACGATCCGTTTGAATGGACGCTACCGGAAGAACTTTCGACAAAAGCTCTGATACTAGAATATTTCGATGAGGTCGCCGCGATAACCGGACGCGGGTTTGCGGCCTTGGGTGACGACTCCGCACTTACAAAGGTAATTCCTGCTCCGGAACAACTCAAGCCGATCGGCGAAGTTTTGCAAAATGCGCTTTCTGCGGCCAAGCTAAATTATGAACGAGCTAAGACGGCATTGGATCTGCTGAATGCCGACTGCCCACCTTAATTTTTGCAAACTGAACATTTTCGTGTAAAAATTCGTTGTTTACGACGGATCGACGATTCAGGCGGAGATCAAAATATGCATTGTCCTCGTTGCGGCCAGGAGCAAGCTTCTGCCGATACCAAATTTTGCTCCCGCTGCGGCTTTCAATTAGATATTGTCGCGGATCTGATCGCAAACGGCGGCTTCCTGCCTCAACTTGCGGCATTAAAAGCTGGCAATTCGGGCTTGTTCACACGCCGAAACGGTGTCATCTTCAGTGTTTTCTGGTTCATCTTTTTTCTTTTCATCATGACACCGATCGGTGGAATCGCGAATATTGATGAACTCTCGGCGATCTCCGCGATTCTGGGTATTTTTGGTGGGCTGATGCTTTTGATAGCGTCGTTAGTCCTATTGAAAAGGCCTACGTCGATTCCGAAATACGTCAATCCGGCGCTTTTCAAGCAACCACAAACTTTGTACGACAATCGGAGTCAGCAAGCACTTCCGCCGCAACAATCGCAACCCGCTTCTGTTTACACTGCACCTCAAGGATCCTGGAAAGCTCCGGATACAGGCGAGCTTGCGGTTCAAGGAAGTATTACGGAAGGCACAACAAAATTGCTTTCACGGGAAGAGGAACGTTAAAAAATGCATTGCCCGAAGTGCGGACAGCAACAGCTCACGGAAAAGACTCGATTTTGTTCGCGGTGCGGATTTTCTCTGACCGGTATTGCGGTGGTTGTAGCAAACAACGGGATGTTGCCGACTGATGCTCAGGTTCACACCCCATCGAAATTCTTTCCGGTGCGGCGAGGAGTAAAACAAGGTGCGTTTCTATTTCTGCTTTCGTTCCTCGTCGTGCCTTTGATGGCAATGATCTCGATCGCGTTGAACGCTGAACCCTACGCCGTATTTGCATCTGCAATAATTCTCGGTGTCGGAGGCATTCTCAGGGCTTAGTATGCGCTGATGTTCGAACCTAACGCTTCCGCCTATCATTTGCCCGACGGCAGCAACGACGCAAATTCCCTGCATGCAGCTACCCTACGTTCAGCTTTGCCCGGTTCTACTTCTGTTCCCGCTTCTGGTTACGCACCGCCATCGACCGGAAAATGGCTCGACACCAACGACCTGACACGCGAACCCGGAAGCGTTATCGACAACACGACCAAGCTTCTGGAACGCGATCAGTAACCGATCGCCTCACCATCACTCCGGACGTCTATCGCCCCAATCTTTACGCCGTTAACGTCGATCATAATTCCCGTTGCCGAGGCGATGTAGCCTGCCCGAGGTGCAAATTTGTGTCCGTATCCGGTTAGAATTTTGATCGTGTCGGCGGAGAGTCCGTGCGGTTCATACATCAGTTCATCCGGCAACCATTGATGATGAATTCGCGGAGCATTTATCGCGGATTGAATGTCCA
The DNA here is from genome assembly GCA_038256005.1 of Pyrinomonadales bacterium. Classification (GTDB taxonomy): domain Bacteria; phylum Acidobacteriota; class Blastocatellia; order Pyrinomonadales; family Pyrinomonadaceae; genus OLB17. The sequence continues at coordinate 23,524 of JBBSKW010000020.1, read as the reverse complement.
TCCCGTGATCGATAACGTTTATGACCGTCTGCATAACGGCGGAGATTATCCTCGGTCCGCCGCGTGCCCCCACCGCGAACCACGGTGAACCATCTTTTCGCAAAACGATGGTCGGTGTCATCGAAGAAAGCGGCCTTTTGCCCGGCTCGACCTTGTTTCGTTCGCCCTGAACCAATCCAAAAAGATTCGGAACGCCCGGCCGAGCGGCAAAATCGTCCATCTCGTCGTTTAGCAAAACGCCCGTGCCCTTGGCGGTGACCTTGTTCCCAAATAAATCGTTGATCGTGTATGTGTTCGAAACAACATCGCCTTCCGGTCCGACGACCGTGTAATGGGTTGTTTCATTGCCTTCATTCATCGACACCGAACCGAACTTCACCTCTTTGCTCGATGAGGCTTTCGTTGCATTAAAACTCAGTAACCTTTCGACCGCGTAATCCTTTTTGATCAATGCCGCCATCGGCACGTCCGCAAAATCGGGATCGGCCATGTATTCTGCTCGGTCTGCGAATGCGCGGCGCGAAGCCTCGGTCAGCAAATGCAGTTTCGCCGCAGAACCGGAACCCATTTCACTGACGTTGTACTTTTCCAGCATGTTCAACACTTGGAGCATTACGATTCCGCCGGAACTCGGTGGCGGCATTGTGATTATCTCGTGTCCGCGAAAACTTCCTCGAAGTGGGGTTCGCTCTTTGGCTTTGTAATTCTTTAGATCAGCCAGGGTCATCAACCCATTATTCGCCTTCATATCGGCGGCGATAAGCTCTGCGGTCTTGCCCTCGTAAAACCCTTTCGCACCATGAAGCTTTATCCGTCCTAGAGTAGCTGCGAGGTCGGTTTGAACATGTCGATCTCCGGCCTCGAAGAATTTTCCGTCATTCAAGAAAACACGTTTGCTGTCTTCATAAAGCTCTAGATCACGAGCGTAAGAACGCATTATCTGCGCGAGTCGATAGGTCAAAACGTAACCGTCTTTCGCCAAACGGACTGACGGTTCAACAAGATCGGCCCAAGGTACTTTCCCTGATCCGTGTTTCTTGAACGCCATTTCAAAGCCCGCGACAGTCCCCGGAACGCCAGCCGCACGATAGCCTCGCGTGGAACCACCTTCGCCGCGGATCACGTTCCCATCTTTATCGATGAAAATATCCCGATGTGCCGCCGCCGGAGCCATTTCACGATAGTCGATCGCAAAGGTCGATCCGTCCTTTTTCCGGATCAACATAAATCCGCCACCGCCGATATTCCCAGCTTCGGGGTAGACTACGGCCAAAGCCAGCCCGACCGCGATCGCTGCATCAACGGCGTTTCCGCCTTTTTTCATAATGTCGGCACCGATCTGCGAAGCCAGCGGATGCTGGGATGCGACCATCGCATTCTTTGCACGAGCGGCATCGCGGCCCCAAAAATCTATGGGCAAATTGCCGATCAAAAGAGCCGCAACAAATATCGATGACAGTATTCTTATGGATTTGAAGCTAAACATAAGCGAATATTACCATTGAGTGAGTTGAACCCAAAGTAAGTGGTATCACGGCGATCCGTACACTCTGACAGAACCAATTACTTTCCAATTCCCCTTTTTCCGTCTATAGTCAAAGATTCGCCTCTTTTTAACAAGATCTCGAAAATAGTCATTCCTATGGAAGGCGACCCGGACAATGCTAGGCTTTTTAACCACCGCAAAGCCCGCTCAGCGAATACGGCGATCTTCGGAACGTTTTTTTCGCCGTCTGTCTGAAAATCGCTTTTACCTCATCCTTGCAGTTCTAGGTCCCGGCATCATCGCGGCTAATGCCGGAAATGATGCTAGCGGCATCGCAACGTATTCGACCGTCGGAGCTGCGTTCGGATATTCGATGCTATGGATACTGATACCGGTCGCCATCAGCCTTATCGTCGTCCAAGAAATGTGCGTTCGTATGGGCCTCGTTACCGGGCAAGGTTTAGCCGATCTGATCCGCGAGCAGTTCGGAGTGCGTCTTACGGCATTGGTAATGCTCGCTCTATTGATCGCAAATACCGGCGTTGTTGTTTCAGAATTTGTCGGCATCGCACAGGCGTCCGAACTATTCGGCATTTCGCGTTATATCTCGGTTCCCATGGTTTCCGGGGCGATTTGGTGGCTAGTCGTCAAGGGCTCGCGAAAGCACGTTGAGCGAGTTTTTCTGACGATGTCGCTCGTCTTTCTCTGTTATATTTTTGCAGCCTTTTTGTCCGGTCCTGACTGGGGTGAGGTTGGGAAAGGATTTGTTCAGCCAACATTTCGAAACGACGGCTTTTATCTTTTCACCGTCATCGCACTGATCGGTACGACCATTACACCTTTCATGCAGGTATATATCCAGTCGTCGGTCGTTGAAAAAGGAATGGATAAGGACGACCTAACGATCGCACGAGTTGATGTCATTTTTGGAACTCTCTTCGCGTGCATGATTGCCGCGTTCATCGTTATCACAACCGCTGCAACCCTCAACGCGAATGGCATTACAGAGATCGATTCCGCCGCGACTGCCGCCGAAGCGTTCGTGCCGATCGCAGGGCAATACGCAAAGTATTTGTTCGGCATCGGACTATTGGGCGCTGCGATGCTTGCGATGGGTGTGCTTCCGCTTGCCACTGCGTATTCGATCAGTGAAGCTCTCGGCTTCGAAAAAGGCTTGTCTCGTTCATTTCGCGAAGCACCGGTCTTTCTTGGCGTCTTTACTTTTCTCGTTGTTTTGGGTTGTGTTGTCGCACTTATTCCCGGCATTCCCCAGATACGACTTCTGCTTTATACCCAAGCGATCAATGGCTTACTGCTTCCCGTCATCCTGACGGCCATCGTTTCCCTTTCAAGCAATTCAGAAATAATGGGTGAACATCGCAACGGCCGTTATTTCAAAATTGCAGCCTGGACGATCACAGCTATCGTCTCGATATTGTCTTTAATGTTGCTTGCCAGAACGATTGCTGATATTTTTGCGGTCTGACCTTATGCCAACAGCCGAGTTCCGAAAAAAATCACTGATTCACATTATTGCCGGGGTCGGACTCGCCATTGTGCTGTTCATACTTCCGCTTGCGGAGGAACTCGTAAAAGGCTACCTCGCGATCGACCACGGGATTTTTATCGGTAAAGACGGAACTGTGGTTCGCGCTGATGGTGAATTACCCCAAATGATGACGACAACTTCTGTCGCCGTCGTTGTCAACATTCTTCACCTTGTAAAGATCTTTCTCGCAATGGCCTTCGTGGTGGTGATCGTTCGTTTGGTCATACTTTTCGTATTCCAAACGGTTCTCCGAAGATCAAGCCAATCGGAAATTGCATCGCTGCTTAAAACCGTTTTTTCGATAATCATCTACATCGTTTCGTTTTTCATTATTTTTCAGGTCGAGTATCCAAACGTAAACCTAGGAGCATTGTTCACCGGGTCTACGATCCTTGGAATCGTCGTGGGTCTTGCTCTGCAGGATACGCTCGGCAATTTGTTTGCAGGCATCGCGATCCAGGCAGATCAGCCATTTCAAGTAGGAGATGTGGTCACGATCTCCAATCGCGGAAGCGGTGTGGTCGAAAGCGTTTCGTGGCGTGGAGTGAAGATCCGAACGTTTCAAAACAAGCTGATAATCATGAGCAATGCCGTTATGGGCAAGGAAACCATCGAAGTAGCGCCAAAGAACAATCTCAATGCACGCCTGGTTTTTTTCAATACAGTCTACACGGCCTCACCGTCGAAAACGGCACAGGTCGTCCGCGATGCGATCCGGCACATCGATAATGTTTCGCCGAAAATGCGTCCGATCGTTAGGATCAAAGATCTGGGCGAAAGCGGGATCGATTGGGAAATAAAGTATTGGTGCGAAAATTATGTTCGGTACAACGAAACTGATTCGCTTATAAGACAGAGAATCTGGTACATATTTAATCGCGAAAAGATTGATTTTGCATTCCCAACGCGAACGGTTCACATCGAAGAGAAACGTCCCGAACGAACCATCGAGGAGATCATTGACACAAAAGTCGATCAGATCTCAACAGTTTCCGTCTTTGCTCCGCTGTCCGAAACAGAACTTTCTAAGTTGGCCGAAGCGTCAGTTTCACGGATTTTTGCGCCGAATGAGGCGATCGTGCGAAAAGGCCAGGAAGGCAAGTCAATGTTCGTGATTGTTCGCGGTTCGGTCAAAGTGCAAATACCCGACGGAGCGATACAACGGACCATCAATAACTTGGGGGCTGGCGATTTTTTTGGTGAGATGAGTTTGCTCACCGGCGAACCGAGAACTGCGACGGTTATTGCAGACGATGAAACTGAGGTGCTGCAGATTCGCAAAAACGCGATCAAGCCGATCTTTGAACAAAATCCAGAACTAATGAAATTGGTGGGCGAGATCGTGATGGACCGGCGATCCAGGCTTCAGACAAAAGCAGAAACTGATCTTGAAGAGACCGCTGAAAACGACAAAGGAATGTTGAGTTCGCTCAAAAAGTTCTTCGGAATAGACTCGACAAAATAAACCCTATCCGCCCTTCGTGTCGTAGATATCGTGCAGCACTTCAGAAATTGATTTACGGTTTGTAAACGGGTCATCAGTTTCCGCCGCATTTCGGTGCTTTCCGTTTGAAGCAGCAGTTCCCTCGCAGGCTCCGTTATTGTAATGACTTTCTTCAAAGCCTCTTTCATCCGACGCATCTGATTCGGTAACCGAACGCGTCTCGCATCCATGTTCCATCTCGGCTCGGGGCAACTGTTGAGGAATCGGTATCGCCTCCGAAAACGCTGTCCTGCTCTCTTCCAAAAGCACAGCACTTCGAAGCTTTCTTGCTCGTTCAAGGGAACGGATCGCGGCAGACGTCAACGGCGCATCCGCCGGCTCACGCTCGATCTTGCGAAGGACCTTTACGTAATTTCTAAGCTCGGGAGTCGGATAAACAAACGCCTTTTCGTCCGAGCTATTGTTTTCAACAACGAACGTCAGGTGCTTTACGGCTGCCTTGTGGTCGCCGATCTTATTGTAAAGGGCTCCAACAGAAAAATGTACAAGTGGCGGAGCCGCCGACGTACGGTGAATCAGGCCTTCACCACGCTCTATGGTTTCACGCAACTCAAACCCATACCATTTCCGGTCATCGTCGCGAAGCATTTCATTTGCCGTGAGGTAAAATTCAAAAACGTCACGAACCTCGTTTCGCGGACCACCTGAAAACATCTTGTAAAGAAAAAAAGCGAAAACACCAAAGAACATGATCACGAAAAAAGGCATACTCGCAACGACAAGCATCGATGCAACCACGCCAAACGCGATCAAATATTGCCCTTTTTCCTTTACGGCCGCCGGGACTCGTTTCTGTAAACTTGTTTCGCTCACAAGATCTCGGAACTAAACGTTCAAACTGCGGCGGCTTCATCACCGCTAGATTTCGGTTCGGCCTGCGTACGTTTTCCTTCCGGTGCAGACTTCGTATCCGAACCCGCATCTTTACCGGCAGTCTCATCCGGACGCGTCGCCTTTCGTTCCTCTTCGTGCTTTGCAAAGCCAAACTCAGCGAGAACGTCCATGAACTTGTCAGCAACTTTGTACGGCGAATTGAAAACGAACGAGATCGTTTCATTAAGCGCCATAGCCTCAAGTTCGACCAAATTCGAAAACTTCTTTTCGAGCGGCATATCTGCGAAAGCCTTCTTGTAATCTTCAGATTCCACTTTTTCAGCAGCTTTTTCGTCGTCTTTATCTTTCTGTTTTGTCATTACTACAACCTCTCCGGTTTTCTCCAGCCGCGTAAAACACGCGAGCCGCCGCCCGTTATTACCTGAGTCGCCGTTCAGAAGTTCCCGTTCGGAATCCGACACCGCAGAAAGCAGGTGGGCACCTTTCGAAACGTCAACTATGCAATCGTGCTCTCGCAACTCGAGATCACACTCCAAAATGCGGACACCAAATCTTTTAGCCGCTGCCGATAGATACGTACCAGTCGGTACAATTCCTTCGATCCCTGACGGATCAAATCTTAATTCAACTTCACCCATAAGCCTTGCTCAATTCCCTGTCATCGATCTGACGCGAACCTTTGGCTGTGCTCCTGAAACAGAAACCCCTGTCGACGTCGCACGAACCTGACACTCAGCACAAATTCCCCACATCCGTAGACTATGATGCGTGGGCTTGAACCCAAATTTGTCCGCCATTTCGTCTTGAAGCTCTTCGATCTCTGCTGAAAGGAATTCGATCACTTTTCCGCACTCGGTGCAAATCATGTGATCATGGTGCTCGTGATCGTAATGGTGCTCGTAATATGTCTTGTTATCGCCAAAGCGCACCTCGCGCGCGAGACCGGCTTCCGTCAGCAGTTTCATCGTCCGGTATACGGTAGTGTGGCCGACGGTCGGATCCTTCTTCTGCACGATCCAATAAAGATCTTCACTAGTAAGATGTTCTTCCATACTCAAGAACACATCGAGAATTAAGTCTCGTTGCGCCGTCCGGCGCAACCCGGCTTTCTGGATATGTTCGAGAAATATCTCTTTTTCCTTTGCAAATGTTTCTTTCTTTTTCGCCATTGCTCTTTGTAGGATTTTAACACATCAGAAACACTAGTCGCCAAATAATACCTTTCGAACCTGTTCGATCTTTTCCGGATCGACACCTCGCTCGGCGGCAAGTTCAAGCGATCTTTCGCCTAATAGTCGATAAACATCGATCGTGTCTTTGTCGCCAAATCGCGTCAACGCGGTTAGGTGTTTACCAACGGTTTCCGAATCCGCGCGAGCAAAGCTGCCGGTCAACGCGGACGCGGTGCCCTGGCTTGAAATATTTTTGACCGTGCTCTTGATCAAAGGTTCTAAGATACGAATTGAATCCGACGGTGGAACGCCCGCGAGTTTCATCAAGCCCGAAGAGATATCGATAAGAGCTGTAAGATGTCCGGAGGCGATCACTGCGGCAGCGTGATAAAGAACTTTTTTTTTGGTCGAGATCGAAAATGGAACTGCGGAAAGGGCCAAGATCAGTTCCTTTGCAACTTTAACCGCGGCCGCGTCACCCTCGACACAAAAGTACGAGCCTTTAAACGAGTTACTTCCCGAGATAGGATCGCTCACCGAGATCAGGGGATGCATTGAACCGGCCTGGCAGCCAATATTCGCTGATGGTGCCAGCACTTCCGACGAAAGCGCACCGCTGGTATGCAGTACAACAGCGTCCGTTAAGTGCAATCCTGCCAACCACGCGGCAATGCGGGCGATCTCTGGATCGGGTACTGCTATCAATACAAGATCAGTGTTTAGGAGTTCAAGATCGTCTCGGAATTCTTCTACGATTGGTACCGGGTCGAAATACGTAGCAATACGATCGAAAGATGTTCGAGACTTACAGACAAGTTGGTTGATCGAAAATCCGGCTTGAGTCAGTGCGATCGCCAGGGCGCCGCCGAGCCTGCCGATGCCAATGACCGTGATTCGTTTCATTAACGAGAAATATAATTGAAACGAACCAAAAGGCGAAGAACGGCTCTTACGAATTGCGGCTAAACCTCGACCAGTTCTACAGAATCCGCTTCGATCTCAATGGTTGTATCTTTGATTTTATTCGTTTGTCGGCTTGAAGTCGCTTGATCTGTAGGCTTTTGTAATTCTTTCGCTGCTCGAAGCACCGACGCATCGACCAGGCTGTAACCGCCTATCCGCTCGGCTTTGCGGAATTCACCGACAAGACGTGTCGCGATCGACAAAACGTCCGGATTTGCATTCTTTCGGAGTTTTTCAAGCGATTCGACCCATATCTCACGTTCGTTTTGCAATTCAAGCCGAATCTTCTTTAAGCTTGCGGCAAGCGAATCCATCAATTCAGCCGGAAGCCACGCCCATGTGTCGGATGTTTCGAGTGAAAAATGGCATTGGCATGCTCCGGTTTCGCTAACCAGCAACGCCGAGTCGAAAGAGCAGTCAAGATCTCGGAACTTCGCTGAATATCCTTGGATCTTTTGACGTTCCTCCAATGGGATCAGGCCGTTCTGCGACAGGGCATGAAACTCATTCCAGTCGTCGCTCGCCATTACAGACGCAAATTTTTCCTGCAGATGATGGGCATGCATTACCTCGTCGTGTCTTGTTGTATATGCAACCGTGTAGTCTTTGCGAAACTTGTCGAAAAGATGGCCTACCTCTCGATTCCTAGCCTCAGACGGATCAAGAATGCACAGTTCCGCACCTTCCATTAAACGTAACCGAACGGTTTCGATGGCCGAATCACCTGTAAATTCTGCGGTAGATGCATAACTGAGGACGTGGTCGCGAAGTTCCGTTCCGCGAACAAAATGTCGGAGTGAATCAAGTTCCCCAGTTCGCCGTGCATACTCTTCATCGGAGTCTGCAAAAAGAGAAGCTATTTGCAGTATTGCATCCTCTTCCTCAATGTCGTTAGCCAGTGTTTGTCCAATAATTTCAGCTAGAACTGTGTAGGTCTTCCCGGCCGATGCACTTATTCGCCAGATCCGCGTGTTCAGCATCTCATCGGAAAGCATTTCGAACCGGTCAAATATGCGATCTCGTCGCCATTCTTTAAGCCAGAGTTCGAGCGAACTGCGAAGTGTCGCAACAGCCGCTTTGTCGGTGAACGACCTGAATTCGGGATTTCCCGAAAATAATGCCGCCCAATGGATCAGACGTTCGTTGGATAATTCCTGGCCGATCGAACCGGCGATGCCATTAATATCGTCCCAAATTATCCGAAGATCCAACGATCGCTTCTTGATCCGATCACCTTTGGTGGTAACAAAATCGATCTTTCGAGCTGCGACCAATGCGGTCAGGATCACTCTCTGCGATTCACGTACGAGTCCGAAAGGGACCGAGTTTAGAACGGTCGATACAGCGTCAAGCGAAACCGTTTCGTTCTTGCCCTTTTGTACAAGCTCCAAAATACTTTTGATATATGGCAACCGAGAGAGCTGTTCGAATGGTTGTTGTTCGTATCGTCCATCGGAACTTCGAACAAGCCCCAGAGGGACAGCGAAATTCTGTACCATGTCGGAAAATCCAGGTAGCTCGCTGCCGCCATAAAGACCGGAGATCAAGCTATTCGCTTCGTGCGGTCCTAGTAATGCACCAAATTCCGGATGTTCAGGAAACTTCGTATCGAAATATGTCTCAAGCATCAACGAGAAAAGATCGCTAAGCGATTGGGATTCTCGAGCCTCGTCGGAAAAATTAAAATCATAGCCGCCAACGATCAGTTTCCCGTCGTCTAGAAAACTCCGCTTGAGGATGCGGGCCGCGGCGACGCTGTGTGATTGAAGCGGCGCGTAAAGCTGTTCGGAAAATGCTGACCTGAGCTCAGTGTTCGTCGTCAGAACGGAGAACCGGCGAAGCGTATCCTTTTCCGACAGCGTGAGATTGTCCGGCCTCCAGATCACTATGTCCAGTTCGCTTGCTTCGCCTGCACGTTGCTTGGAATCATCAAAATCGAATAACTCGACCTTTACCGACCAATCCAGACCGGAAACTTTTTCGATTTGCGCAGTCTTGTTCTCTAGGTCAGTGACAAAACTTAAACGTCCGCGGCGAATGCTTCCGCGCCATTTGACCGTGCATTCGACGGACCGCCCGACGGAACCTGCATTCTCACCTGACCATGAGCCGTCAGGGTATCTGTCTTGAAAAAGCTTCGCGATCACTTCACCAACTACTCGGTCATCGCAAAGTGTTGCTTTTTCATCGAGAGCAATATTAAGCTCATCTTTACTCGACATTCGAAAGCCGAATTTGGGCTCCCGACCGTCAAGCTCTATCTGTCTAATTTCCTGCGGCATTGCGGAAGAAAATTGGGCAATGACTTCTTCGATCGAACGAATCGCTTTGTCCGGATCGGATTCGTCATAGATCAGCATCGACTCGGCAATCTCTGCAGCCGACGCTCCCCGTCCATCCAGTGACAACAGCATCAGAGCTTTTAGGATCAGCTTGGCCTGCAGACGCTGGATAACCGGTATTTTTGAAATGACCGCCTTATTCAAATGATCGTAGGCGGCGAACGGTTCCGAAAGTTCTTCAATGGCACGAAGGCTATGTTCAACCTTGTCGAAAACCTCGTCGAGAGCGATCAGGGACATTGCCGGACGGCCTAGGATCTTCTGCCCGGCTTCGGAAGCAAAGCCTAAAAGTGCAAAGTCGTGGACATGAAGTCGGATGAACGGAGCGACTTCAAGGATTGAGGGATGTAGCGGATATAGCGATGCGAACTTTTGCTCGCTCCATCGAAAGTTTGGCAGGACCGTACGGAAATAACGGTAGACCTCGCTGAGTACCGATTCTTTGCCTGGGTGCTTAGGGAAGACGTGTCGGTTTACAACGGTGTAAAGATGTTCGGGGTCGAGATAGTTGATGCTGTACGTTCTGGCGATGTCAGCATTTACTCCGTCGGCGCCTGCTATGTCATCGTCGAGAGCGACACCTATGAAGATATTCTGATCTTTTATTAACTCGGATATCTTCCCGAGCATTGTTCCATCATCGCGCGAAACGCGAACGCCGCGCTCAAAAGCCGTATCGACCAGAATTACCGCCGGCATCTCGCCGGTAACTTTGTCTATGAAAGCAAGAACGTTCTCTATGGTCCCGTCCGACTCAAATCCTTTTCCGGGGAATTCACGGCCCACCGCCTCAGCAAATTCGTCAAGCAGAGTCTCCGCTGTTCCGCGTCTAACGTGAACGACTGGATAATGTCTTCGTAACAGTCTCTGGGCTCCGGCTGCCACGTGCGGATCTGTCACTACGGATCGGAGTTCCGTATGGGAAACGATCGCACCTAAAGTTGCCAGAAAATGACTTTTCCCGACCCCTCGAAATCCTGCTATCGCAAAACTACCACCGCCGCGAGCATGCACCATGGAAATGCGGTCAAGCCATCGGCCCATCATCTCAGATGTGATATCGGTAAAATGATAGCCGGAAAGCGTTGCCTTCGGGTCTGCTTCGAAATCTTTTACATTCTTATAGCTAAGAACGTCAACGATGTCCTTTACTTTCTCGTTTACGGGATTCATTTGTCGATGTTAGAAAAACCGTTTCCGGTCGGGAAGGGAATATAGAACTTGCGCGCGTTTCGAGTTTAGAAGCTAAACCCAAAAGAAGGTTAACAGTTTTGTGAGCGAAAATAAACCTTTTTCAAAAAAACGAGCCTTGCGTGGGTTCGTATGCGGCAAAACGGAACCACCCATCGCTTATTGTCAAAGCTTGACAACTACTTTAAGATTCCTTCGACTTTCCGGTTCGCATCACAATTGGAGCACGGAACACCTCTTTCATGTCCGTGCAAAATGCCGTAAGAGGTGGTTTTCTATCCGTTCTCAACTTCGCTTGGCCGCCCAATTTTTCGACAATTGCCCACTAACCCAGACGGTTGTCATCCCACAATGCCTATCACAAACGCATTCGGTATCGGGCGGTCGCCGGCGATGCCGAAGTTTTGTATCTGCATTCCGCTTGTCGAGCCGTCGATGAACCAGGTGTTCGTTGATGGCCGGAGTACCGCAGGGTCGATCTCGCCGTCGCCATCGTAATCTCCTGAGACCGTTATGTCGCCGCTTTGGCCGAACGGGAAACCAAAGAATAGACGTATCTGAAAATGCAATATTTTATTGTTCGGGACCTAAAACCGATCCCGCACAATGGGCGAGTTATAGTTCGTCACAAAATATAGAGTAAGTGGAGTGTATCAACAACTTTTAAGTAGAGCGGTGCATCAAAGAATTCGTTGCTTACAAGCTATATAACGGTTACCATTCACGTATAGCGTTAGTTGTTCCAAGGAGAAATAGATGTTTAGCGAGATCTTGAGAAAATCGACCGCACTTTCGTTAACTGTCGTACTGTCGGCGGGTTCGATAGCGATGATACCTGCTTCGATCCACGCACAGTCAGCAGAGGCGACTAAGGCAGACAATAAAAAAGCGAAGGAAAAGAACGCCAAGAACCCCAAAGCCGAACCGACGCCAACTGCACAAACGGTGAAAGCGCTTTCTGCAAAGGAAGATCCTTCACAGATCGGTAAACGCAAGATAAACAGCGGTTCCGACAAGCTTTTTGGCTGGTTGGGTGGTTCGCAGGACAAAGAGATCGCCCTCGGCCGGCAGTTGGCCCTAGAAATCGAACAGCAGGCAAAACTCGTTGAAGATCCGCTAGTAACGGAATATATCAATCGGGTGGGGCAGAATATTGTCCTTCATTCCGATGCCAAGATCCCGTTTACGATCAAGGTGATCGACAGTGATGAAGTAAACGCCTTCGCACTTCCCGGCGGCTTTTTCTTCGTCAATCGAGGGTTAATTTTGGCGGCGGATAACGAAGCTGAGTTAGCCGGAGTGATGGCACATGAGATTGCACACGTCGCCGCCAGGCATGCAATGGAAAATCAAGGCAAGCTGTCCGCGATCAATTATGGCTTGCTCGCGACAATCGTTTTCGGCGGCGGAGTCCCCGGTGCAATCGCGCAAAATGCGGGCGGTATCGGCCAATTGCTGAGTTTTCTGCAATTTAGCCGGGCGGCCGAACGCGAGGCTGATACGCTCGGTGTGCAATATCTTTACGCTTCCGGCTACGATCCTTCCGGCATGGCGACCATGTTTGAAAAGCTGAACGAAAAGAATAAGAAGAAGCCAGGTACGCTCGCAAAAGTATTTTCGTCGCATCCGCAGTCGCTTGATAGACGTGATGCAAGCCTTTCACTGGTCTCTCGGTTTCCTGAGCGGGAAGAATATATTATCAGCACATCTGAGTTTCAACGGGTCAAGGCTCATTTGCTGAAGCTTACGAATGCCCGCGCCGGAGTTGGCAGCGATATTGATGACGGTGGAACTGACGACCGCCCAACTCTCAAGCGACGTCAACCTAGCGATCCTGCAGCAGATCCGGACGCCGCTCCGGGCTCTTCCAGTTCTTCCGAGGCGCCGCCTAAGCTAAAGCGTCGTACGGAACCGGGCACATCGCCTTCACCGAACCCGACACCGGAACCATAGTCGACGCTCTAATCAATCTCGATCAGGAAAGAACGCCCGCGAACCTTGAAAGAGCCGCGGGCGTTCTTTTTAGAAGCGGAAACGATGAACTCTTTAGTTAAACCGCTACGCAGATTGATTTGCATGAAGCCGATTCGAACACAATCGACTTGACGTTAGTGGAACCAAATTCCCAAAGGAAACCGCCGCCGAGTTCAATTTTATCGGCGGCGGTTTCATTTACGTGTGCAAAGAGCTCGTCGCTCTATTGGTTCGGTACCGTCTGCGTCGACGTTGCCGGACGAACTGCGGCTTGCCGTTGCGATATGACGGTCGTTAATGCCTGTGGGATCTGATTGGTCAGGATATCACCCTGATTCTCTATGATCTGATCGATCAATTCAAATTTTTCTTGGTCGAAATCTTTGGTCATCAAAACCCCATTCTTATCTATCGTCATCGGATAGATTCCAAAAAGCTGATTTCGGAAATTTTGAAAGAACGATGCTTCTTCCGCCGGCATCACCTTCATCCGTTCCGAATCAGGCTCAGGGACTGCAGCACCGATCAACTCAAGCTGTTCCTTCGACTTCGCGACGTAATCACTGTTCGGATAATCGCGAACGATTCGCTGAAAATATCGAGCCGCCTGATCTGTTTCTTCCTCAAGCAAATACGTGTTTGCAAGCTTGAACAATGCCTCATCCATGTTTCCGAAATCAGGATATTTGTCCAAAATTTCACGATATCGTGACTGTGCACCTTTCAAACCGCCTTTGCCCTGGCCGACCGACTGGGTGTAATAATAATTTGCGATCAAAAGGTTATGCATGCCAAGGTTATTTTGAACCTGGTCCAGGCGCTGCTTAGCATCCGCAATCAATATCGAGCTCGGGTAATTTTGAAGCAACGCCTTGAGCCTAACTTCTGCGCGCTTTGCACGTGTCGCATCCCGATCCGGCAAGCCGATCTGCCGCATTTCAGATTCTGCGATCTTTAGCACAACGCGGTCAGCTAACGGGTGAGTTGGAAAGAATGTAAGCCAGTCTTGATAAGCTCCGATCGCTTGTATTAGGGCACTCGTCGACCCTTCTAGAAAGAACGAATCGGCTATCGCCAATTTCGACATCGGGAGATACGGTGAATCAGGATATGTTGTTACGATCGTCTGGAAGAGCAAACGTCCGACATCGAACCGTTTTTTGCGGATCTCGCGGGTCGCAAAAACAAACAATTCCCGATCACGTCCAGGTGTGACCGATCCGATCAACTCGTCATATTCATCGTTACCGCCGCCGCCAAATATGCCCAAGAACTTCTTTTTCTTCTTTATTTCGCGTGGTTTGCCAACATCTGACGTTGGATCGGCGCGTGCCGCAGCGGTCTCAACAAGCACTTTCTCGGCCCTCGACTGAAGTCCGGTTACCTGGCCTTCCAATTGATCGATCTCGGTCGCTTCGTATTTTTCGGCCCGGTCTACTTTTCCACGGACACTATTTACTTCAGACTGAAGCTGCGAAGCCTCTTTTTCTATTGACCTCAACCGATTCAGTGCCGAATCCGGGTCTTCTTTCGCGTCTTTGTCGCCGTCACCTTCATCCTTTAGCACCGAAAGCGAACTCGATGCTGAACGGCGAACAGTTTCGAGCTTTTGCCTCATCACCTCGAGTCGTTGCAACACAGTTCCGTCGCCTGGCTTATCCTGCGCCAGTCCCGAAATGCACAGTGATAACGCTAGACCCACAAAAATGAACGATTTGAAAAAACTTCTATTCATACGATTGCTAAAACTGTTATGCCGCTTGTTCAGGATCAAACCCAAACCGTGCCCTTTTCCAACATTTCCCGAGTCGCTGCGGCAGGATCTTCTTTTCCAAAGATCGCCGAACCAGCAACAATTATTTCTGCGCCCGCTCCAACTACTTCGGCAACATTCGCCGCATCAATCCCGCCATCGATCTCGATCCTCGTGTTTAGGCCCTGATCGAGTATCATCCCTCGGAGACGTCGCACCTTATCGAGCGAGGTCGGTATGAAGGACTGGCCTCCAAACCCGGGATTTACAGACATTATAAGAACAAAATCCGCGTACGGAAGTGCTTCTTCAAGACTCGAAAGCGGCGTCGCAGGATTTATTGCGATCCCGGCCTTACCACCCGCGCCACGAATTGCCGACAAAGTGCGATGCAGGTGAACGTCGGCCTCAACGTGAACCGAGACCATGTCCGCCCCGGCCTCGACGAACTGGACTGCATAACGACTCGGTTCCTTGATCATCAAATGCGTATCGATCGTCATTGACGTGGCTTTTCTAAGCGATTTTACAACGGGAAGACCGATCGTAATATTCGGAACGAAATGGCCGTCCATTACGTCAACATGGAGAACCGTAGCTCCGCCCTTTTCAACTTTAGAAATACCTTCACCAAGCCTTGTAAAATCGGCCGAAAGTATCGATGGTGCGATTTCAAACATTACCAATTTTCAGAATGTTAGTTGCTTTGAGTCAGTCTCACGTTGCATTCGCGACTATGGCCTTGTGCCCGGGCGCTGATCGGTTCCAGGTCGTTCGCGCGTTTGAGTGTTCGCAGGAGGCTTCGTCGAAGTGTTCCTATTCCGTTCGGTTCCTATTCCGCTATCCGGTGTTTTCGACGCATCACCGTCCTTATCGCCGTCGTCCGATTTATTTGAATTACCTTCGCCGCCCGCCGTGTTCGCGATCACATCACGCTTTGTATCAGCTGTCTTTTTCGAAGTGTTCGAATTTGTCGATGATTTCGCTTTCTTAGGCTTATCCGAGATCATTTCTTCGATCTTTTCGGTATCATCAGCCTCAATATCCTCTATTAAGGACTTTGGTGTGTCTGCGTCTACGCCTGCTTTGCTTGTAACCACCAAAATCAGTTGCCCAGTCTTGACCGTTTCGCCGGGACGCGGAAGCTGCTCGAGCACCGTATTGATCGGTTGCGAACTGGACCGATCGGCTCGACGTTTTATTTTCAATCCTAACGCCTCCAGTTCGCGCTCGCTTTGAACAAAATCTTTACCTACCAGCTCAGGAACTTTCAGTTCCGTGCCAGCAAGTGACATATACACAACGCCTGCCATACTTGCGAGAAATGCCGCAAGAAGAAAGACAAGCAAAACCAACTTGCCAAACGCGCTAACTCCTGTCGCTAACAGACTCATCTAGTTAAATCTCCGTCCGTTTTGCGGAACGCTAAAGCGAGATTCTAACACCATAGACTCAAACAATAAACGTCCCGCCGCTGTTTCTTATCCTTCCCGACGACTCTCGAAGTTGCTTAAAGAGCCCGAAAAGGTCTACAACCGCTTTAACCTTGCGAGAAAAAATCCGTCCATTTTATCTCGATGGGGAAGGGTTCGAGCAAAACCTTCCTTAGTTTGAAACCTGTCAGCTAACGGTGGACGTTCTTTAACAAAATCTTGACGGCCTTTCAGAAACTCTTCCACGACGAACTCATTTTCTTCGATCTCTAACGAACATGTCGAATAAATTAGTTCACCACCGTTCCTGACCAACTTCGATGCATTCATCAATATCCTGCGTTGTTTACCAGATTTATCCGCGATATCATCTGGCCCGATCAAGTAACGCAGTTCCGGATTGCTTCGGATGGTGCCGGTGCCGGTACATGGTGCATCGACAAAAACAATATCGAATGATGAATTCGCAAATGGCAATTCATTTCCAGCATCTAGTTGGCTCATATCGACTCGATCGATTCCCTGTAGATCAAGAGAGCCCCGCATATGCTCAATGCGTGAGAATGAACGGTCGCCGGCAACGACCAACGCAGTCGGGTTCGAGGCGATTATTTGAGCCGTCTTACCACCCGGAGCCGCGCATAAGTCCAATAACTTTGCCCCATCCTTCAGAACGAACGACGCCCCAACCAACTGTGAACCTTCGTCCTGAAAATAGATCTTTCCCTCCTGGGCAAGTTGTCTCAGACTATCGGTAAACTTGTCAGCAAAGCGGCAGTTGGCGACATATTTTGATCGTTCGAACCCTTCGATCTCGCTCAACGCCTGGCCGTCGCCGCGTGAATTGATGCGAAATGCTGCGGGCAATCGACTATTGTTGGCCTCGGCAATTCCTTCAGCCATTTCTATACCGAACTGCCCTTCCCATCTTTCTATAAGCCAACTTGGATGAGACGTGGTAACCGAGATACGCTCCATCTCTGATTCAAACTCAAAGAGCGTTTGATCGCGGCTTGCCCTCCTTAGAAACGCATTAACGAAACTTTTGGCAGACGTCTTTCTCGCCCTGATCGTCAGATTGACAGACTCATTTACAATGGAATGCGGCGGCACGCGATCGAGGAATTGAAGTTGAAAGAGACCGATCTGACAGGCGATCCGAACCTCGTCGTCGATCCTCTTTCCCTTCGCAAAAAGATCAATGACCTTATCGAGGTAGATCTGCCTCCGCAGGACTCCGTAAACGATCTCATGACACAAACCGGCGTCCTTTGATTCCAGTTGTTCTTCATATTCCGGCAAGAGCGCCGACGAAAATGCCCTATCTCGCTGGATGCGGAAAAGAACATCAAAGGCAGAAGTTCTGGCGGGTGAAATTTTCATTTGCTTTCACGCTGATTGCTGCTAATTCTCTTGGTAATTCGACCCACCGTTTGGGAAAAACTATTTCTGATCTCGGACGAATTCGCTATGCTAAGAATGATACTACCCAAATAAGTGTTAGACCCGATCTAAAACAACGATTATTCCGTAACGTATGAAGAACGCCGCGATTTTCTCGTGCATAAGTAAAAGGCGAGTTGCGACCCTGGAGATCGCTAAAGCATATGGCTCGATATTGCCCAGCGCGTGATCGGATCCGGACATAAGAAACTTCTTGTTGTTGAGGATATTCCGGAAGCGATCGCGATTTCAGAAGTACACCAACTCGTCACGGACCTGGCTCAACTCCCCGTACGCGACGTTAAGGTCGCATCATTGATCTGTTTTCTCAACACAAGAGCTTAAACGAGCTTGGGCTCTTAGTGCCGGAGAATCGCGGTCTAAACCTGCGGATATTTGATTCTGAGGAACATGCCAGTGAATGGCTGAAGCTTGCGACTTAACCGAAGACCATTCCCGGTCGCAACTGCCCGCTATTCAGAAACTCTTTTGCGTGCACTCGTCGCTTCCCTTCGAATTGGATCTCCAATAATGAGATTACCGTGCCGCTTCCGCAGGATACGAGTAGCTCGCCTGCGCCACCCGCCAATATCGTTCCGGGCCCGGCGCCGAATCCACCGTCTGCAGCTTCTGTCCGCCAGATCGTGAATCTCTTTTCATTCAGAAATGTAAACGCGGATGGAAACGGCTGAAACCCGCGAATTCGGTTTGTGATATCTCGCGCGCTCATCGTCCAATCGATCTGTCCGTCAGACTTTTTCATTATCGGTGCGAATGTTGCAACGGGGTGATCCTGCACCCTTGCATCGATATGCTTCAAATTCCGAAGAGTTTCGCTGCACAATTCGGCTCCCATGACGGCCAGTCGATCCATCAGCTCGACCGACGTCTCGTGGCCTCCGATCTCAGTTTCGCGCTGCAGAAGAATATCGCCGGTGTCCAACCCGATGTCCATTCTCATCGTCGTCGCCCCCGTTTTCGTCTCGCCGTTCACGATCGCCCAATTGACGGGTGCAGCTCCACGGTATGCCGGCAACAACGAAAAGTGGACGTTTACCGCGCCATTCGGAAACGCGGTTAGAAACGCTTCGGGCAGAATTCGTCCATACGCAACGACAACGGCGATGTCTGCATCCAGTGATCTGAAATCTTCAGCAGCTTCGACTGTTTTGACTTTCGTTGGCTGGTAGACGGGAATTGCTCGCTGAATCGCGAATTCTTTAACCGGGGAAAACACGATCTTATTACCGCGCCCCGAGGGGCGGTCAGGTTGCGTGTAAACCGCGACGACGTCATGACCATCCTCGATTAGCCGTTCAAGGGTTGGCACCGCGGCCTGCGGCGTTCCCATAAACACTATTTTCATAAGCTTACAACACAAAAGGCAACAGCGAATCGTCCGCCGTCGCCTTTCGATTTTTCAAAACAACCTAAAATCCGCAGTGATAATTCGAGCCCTCAAAAACGCTATTCCACTTACCATCGACACGCATGTACACATTGAAACTCGCACCTTCAAACGATTGAACGTAAGAGAAAACTTCGCTTACACCATCGCCGTCAAGGTCAAAAACATCAAGCAAGAGTTCGTGATACACGCCGCCATCGATAGTTGAAATTTCGCCGTTCATCACGCTATCTTCTTTGATCGAATTGTACTTACCAAAGCCCATTCGATACTTACCGTCCGACCCCTTATCGGCAATGAAAAACAGCGTGTTTCTCGTTTTCTCGTCAGGTTTAACCCAGAAGGACCCGACTAGTTCGATCTTACCATCTCCATCTACATCAAGTGCCGTCAGATTGTGGTAATCACGAGTTTCAATAACGGCCGCGGAGTTCCCTTGCTTCGCGAATTCGGCTTTAACTAGATTGTCCGCTATGACGCGTTCAGCTGGCGTAGGCAATCGTCGAACACCCGCTCCTTTCTTTGCACCAGGAGCATTGGTGGCAAGAGCCATCACTCTCCCGCCGAGTTTCGTTTTCGTCCCCGCTACACCGACTGTAGCCATATTTTTTGCGCAGTCCGATGCCGGGTCTGAACTGCTCACAGTGACAGTCCCATTTACCGCACCACCGAAGATCAGCTTGTACGACGTCCCTTTTTTGTAATAGGTCGTGTTGAAGAGCTTGAGCTCCGGGGCGGTAGCATCGCCCCCGGTCGGTGCATCGAGGCCGCCTTTATCGACCCATCCTATCGGTTCGATCATTTTTCCGTCGTTTAGAACAGCAAAGATCATCGGCTTTGCCGGCGCAGGTTTGGTCGGACTCTGAGCAAGTACGTCGGCAGAACCCGAAAGAATTCCGGCAACGGCCGCGAAAGCAATACATTCAGAAAGTAATTTCTTCATCTTCATAATCGTTGCAGCGAACCTACTACATCTTCCTTGCGATCGATTTACCCTGCATGAATTGGAGCAAATACTCCCGTCCACCAGCTTTTGAATCTGTGCCGCTCATGTTGAATCCGCCAAAAGGATGCACGCCAACAAGGGCACCGGTACACTTCCGATTCAAGTAGAGGTTACCCACGTGGAATTCTCGTTCGGCACGCTCGAGTCGTTCCTCAGATGCGGAATAAAGAGCGCCGGTCAACCCGAATTCTGTGCCGTTCGCGATCTCGAGCGCATCATTGAAGTCTTTCGCCTTAATGACTGCTAGGACCGGTGCAAATATCTCTTCCTGTTCGATCGTATCACCCGCTTTCACGTTGTCGATTATCGTCGGCAAAATGAAGAAGCCGCTCTTATCATCTCCGGTTCCGCCAATTGCGATCCGGCCGCCCTCCTCAACACCTTTATTAATGTATTCAAGCGTTTTGTCGAAGGCCTTCTTATTAATAACTGCCGCGACGTTAGTTTCACCTTCCGTCGGTTGGCCTACATTTAGCTTTTCGGTCAACTGAACGATCTTTTCGAGAAGCTCATCATGAACCTTTTCATCAACGATCAGCCGCGAACACGCCGAACACTTCTGTCCTTGAAAGCCAAAGGCTGCCTGCACGATACCGGTTGCCGCAGCATCAAGGTCAGAAGCATCATCCGCGACAATGATCGCGTCTTTGCCGCCCATTTCGGCGATCACGCGTTTGATCCATATTTGGCCTTCCCGCGGTTTAGCGGCGACCTCGTTAATATGCAAACCAACACCCTTTGAACCAGTGAACGAAATGAATCTCGTCCGTGGGCTCGTCGTCATTGCTTCGCCAGTAGCAGAACTCCCTGTAAGAAAGTTGACGACGCCATTCGGCAAGCCGATCTCGTCAAGCACCTCGATAAACTTCGCCGCGATCGTCGGTGAATCAGACGAAGGCTTCAGAACAACTGTATTTCCTGTAACGACCGCCGCCATTGTCATCCCGGCCATGATCGCAAGAGGAAAATTCCATGGCGGAATTACGGCCGCAACGCCCAGAGGAATGTATTCAAGATGATTTCGTTCCCCGGGAATTCGTGTGACCGGCTGTTCCTGTCCCCAACGCAGCATTTCGCGTCCATAAAACTCCAGAAAGTCGATCGCCTCGGCCGTGTCCCCGTCCGCCTCAGCCCATGTTTTAGAAACTTCCAATACCATCCAAGCTGAAAATTCATGCTTCCGCTGGCGAATAATGTCCGCGGCTTTGAAAAGATACTCAGCACGCTCAGGATGCGGAACGAACTTCCACTTTTTAAATGCTTCGGTCGCCGAGTCGATCGCTTTTTCTACCAGCGAAGTATCCGTATCAACTTCGGAAAACACGCCAACCACTTCATCCTTTTTCGCCGGATTGTAGCTTTCAAACTTCGATGCGAGCGTGATCTTTTCTCCATTGATCGTGCACGGATACTCACGCCCCAGTTCCGATCCGACCTTTCCGATTGCCGCCTTCATCGCCTCGGCATTCTCAGGTTTTGAAAAATCTGTAAATGGTTCGTTCTTAAATTCGTCCAACATTCTTTGAGTCTGCATAATTTTGTCCTAGCTGATCCCTTCTCTCCGGTCGCACATAATCGAAACGAGCTACACAGTCTCGAGAACGACACTTCGCGGCAATGGAAGCGGCTTGCCTTCCTCTTTAAGTATCTCAATGACCTCATCAACGGCCTGATTCAATTCGATAAACACATTTAAGGCGTCGCTGCCATGCACACCGCCATACATCAATTCGGGGCACGTGCCTATAAAACACATGTCTTCATCGCTCCAATAAACGATTTTTTTGTAAAGGTCTGACTCTTTTCTCATTTGCCTTTTACTTCACTGAAAGCTTCCGTTACCTGTCTGATTTGGTAACGCTCTGCGTCGTTGCCCAATTTGCCAGATATCGTGACGATTTTCGAGCATAACGGATGATAATAATTTCTGTGACTTCCCCGTCCGCCGCGATCTCGAAACCATTTCGTTCGAGATCTGATATCGATTCCCTTATTTTTGGCGGCATAACCTAGCGATTCATTTGTCTCTTGATCTCATTCAATTCCCATTCATCGAGCAATTCCGGCAGGTTCGGTTCATCGTCCCGCTGCCAGGCAATAACAAACTTTGGTTTCTGGGTATCGCTCAAATGCTCGACGTAGTTTAATATCAGCTTCCAACCGGCAAGCAAGTAAAGATTAAGTTCGCGAACCGAGCCCACCTCGGCAGTAAATCTTGTATCGTCAATGCTCATTCCCATTTCCCGGTTTTTTGGAGTCGCTTGATCTTTCGCTTAGTAAGTTCCCGTTTTAGAACTGTCATTCGTTCAAGAAATATGATGCCGTCGCAATGGTCCGTCTCGTGAAGAACGCAACGTGCAGCCAGATTCGTCAGGTCTGCCTCGAAAAGTTCGCCTTTCACATCTTGTGCTCGAACGATCACGCGCATGTCGCGTTTCACCGTCTGGAAAAGTCCCGGGAACGATAGACAACCTTCGTCACCGATCTGTTCGCCTTCAACGCTGATTATTTCCGGATTGATGAATGCGAGCGGATTCGATCTTCCTTCATCGTCAGAAACATCCATAACGAAAAACCGTTTGGATATACCAACCTGAGGCGCCGCGAGTCCGACACCGCCCGCATCCTTCATCGTTTCAAACATGTCAGCGACCGTCGCCGCAAGCCCGTTGGAAAAATCTTCCTCTCCAACCGGCCGGCCAACTGTAAGCAAAACAGGTTCCGGATAATGAACGATCTCTAGCAACGGCATAACCGATAGTTTACCGCAAACCGTTTCCCTATTGGTAGTTAAATGAAGAAAAAGCGAGTTCTTTCTTTCAATGTAAGCCAAAGCACGATCGATCGTCGCTTTTTGAGGTTAGCGTCGTCTTCTTCGCGCAAAGAGCCAAATATTGGGCGAAGATCATATCGCAACAAACAAACCGTTACCCGTCGGCCCTCAACAAAATGGCTCAATTTCGCTGTCTCGAACTTCACGACATTTTCAACCAAATGTTCGACCGAATTACTTTGCTGAAGAAAGTGGCCAAGTTCCATCGCATCTTCATAATGTTTCTTTACCGTGGTCGGATTAAATCCTTCCGCATGCTTGCGAAACAATTCTTCGAATTTGTCGCCCAAGACACGGCGCGTTATGGGAAGAAACTTTTCAACTTCGCGGAGTCGTTTCCAGATCAACGAATCGGCAAAGATGCGGATCTCGTCACCGGCCGAACTTGCGATCTCGGTCGCCTCTTCTATCGAGATCTCTGCGAAGGTACGCAACTTCAAATGGATCGATCTCCGGCGGGATTGCCGGAATTGGCAGCTGGTCCGTGCGGTCCAGATAAGACCTAAAAAGTCCCTGTGCTACCAGAACCAAAACAATAAATGTTACAAAAAGAACTAAAAAAGCGGGGCCGGCTAGGTTGGTTAGTGGATTGTCTATCAGAAAGTCCATATAGGAAAATCCTCCTGTATCGAG
>JBBSKW010000019.1:0-29898 GCA_038256005.1 Pyrinomonadales bacterium | reverse complement strand
CCGCCTTTAAAGCATTTATCGTCTGATCGATCGTCTGCTGGTTGTTCTTCGCGGTGAGATCTTCGGTCACGCCCAACGAATCGTAGATCGAAGCGATCTTTCCGATGCACACCACATCCAAACCGGCGTTTTTTAGTAGCGGAAGCAGATTCTCGGCAGGCGGCGGCACGGCATAATCGTGCCGGTTCTCGGTCCGCTTGAAGTCGGTTGCTTTGGTTCCCAAAAACGGCCGGGCGATGACGCGACCGACCCGATCCTCGTCATCCAATATCCGACGAGCGATCTCACAAATCTCGTATAAGCGGTCGATAGGCACGATCTCTTCATGCGCGGCGATCTGAAATACCGAATCGGCCGAAGTGTAAACGATCGGTTTTCCGGTCGAAATATGTTCCTCGCCATGCACCTTGATGATTTCCGTACCCGAAGCCGGCACATTCCCAAGCACGCCCGCAACACCAGTTTCGCTCACAAACTGGTCGATGATCCGCGGTGGAAAACCATTTGGAAAGGTCGGAAAAGCTTTTTCAAGCACGATCCCCGCCATCTCCCAATGCCCCGTCGTCGTGTCCTTGCCGTTCGATTTCAGTGTGCATTTACCGAATGAACCGATCGGTTCACTAGCAGCTGGAACACCGGCGATCGGGCGAATATTTCCAAGCCCAAGCCGTTGTAAATTCGGCACGGCAACCTTTCTGCTCTCGAAGATGTGCCCTAAAGTGTCGGCTCCGGCATCACCCCAAGCCGCAGCATCCGGCATTTCTCCAATGCCGGCCGAATCAAGTACTACCAAACAGATTCGATTAAATTGTGAGCTCATGCTTTTAATATTATGCCTTTCTGGCTTAAAGCCATACAGCGGAGGCGGAAGGTGTAAGCATCGTCAGCGCCTTAATTTGTTTTTGCGGTGTAACCCTCGCGGGCTCGTACCTTCGATCCGGCGGGCAAACCTTTCAATTCTACCGTGATTTTGCGGAACGAACCGTCTCTTTTCTCGTTGGACGAATAGTAACCTAGGCTGTAACTGGTGCCGATCTCGGCGGCGACTCTTCGGAAAGCGTTGCGGGCTTCGGATAGATCGCCAAGAGGGAAGACCTTGCCGCCCGAAGCCTTTGCCAGCGAATTCATTTGCGCGTCCGCAAGCTCGTAGAGAGCTTTACTAACCGCAAGCCGTTCGAAATCACCAAGCTGACAGAAGTTCGTGGCTTTTTCGTTGCTTCGCGAACCCACCGTCCGATAATATCGCCGGATCTGGGCAAGCGAAAAGCGCATCGCGCTCTGGCAATCGCCGAGCAATTCCGATTCGAAATATTCACGCGTGTCCACGCGTATAAAATACGAAACAATTCCCTCTGCACTGAGAATTTCGCTTGCTTCCGCAAATTCTGACGCGCTCGTTGAATCGACTCCATCGGTTAAAGCAACGATGGCCCGTCGCGTGTTTCGGTCGGATGAAGTTCTTTTCGGGAAGATGCTCTCGCCGGACCTTACAAGGCCATCGTAATAGGGTGTTCCGTTGCTCACGGTGATTCGCTGCAATGCCAAGCGGAGTACATTTCGGTCATCGGTCAGACGAGAAATCACGATCGGAACGGATTCGGTACCGGTGCCTGAGGTTTCTCTGGATCTAAACGAAATTATCGCTACTTTATCGCCGGGCCGAAGCGAGTCAACAAAGACCTGGGCCGCACGTTTTATCAGATCGATCTCCGCTCTAGTCGACCCAGAAGTATCGAGCAGCAATGCCACTTCGAAGGGAGCGGTCGTCGCGGAGAAGTCGCTGATTTCCTGAGGCTTCCCATCTTCGAAGAGTCTGAAATTGGATATTTTTAGATCTAGGATCGCCTTTCCGGTTATGTCAGCCACCGAGATCGGCACGTCGATCAGTTCCGTATCGACGCGGATGATTTCCTCGACGGGCGTGGGCTTGGCGTTTTGCGAGTACGCCCCGATCGAAAAAAACAGCGTAATCATGCCTAAAAGCACAAAATACTTGCTTGGCAAAGTAATTTTCATTAGTACTAGTATCTTAACAAATTCAATATGCAGGCGTTAATAAAATATTACCAGATTACTTTCAGAGATTGATTTGATTCAAATTTCGTTGCAAAGTAATAACTAATCTTTACTAAAGTGAATGCTTTTCTGGGATTTTGCTCACACGCATCAGTTCAGTCCCCACGACCCCCGAACGATGTGATCTAAGTAATCTTTTTGAAATTTGAGGAGAATATGATGAAACGAAACATATCTATGGCAGTTTTTGCGGCCATGATAATGACTTTTGCGATTAGCGGGCAAGCCCAACTCGCGACGAACGATTTTGACCTTCCAGCAGGTAGTCTCTTAACGGCGAATGGCTGGACGGCTCACAGTGGTGCTGGGACGAATGCTCTTACCGTCGTGTCTCCCGGACTGGGGTACGCCGGATTTCCGGGATCTGGAGTCGGAAATTCTGTGGGCTTCGTAGCGTCCGGCGAAGACGCCCATCGAATCTTCGCGGTTCAGTCTACAGGCTCGGTCTATGCGGCTTTCATGGTCCGTTTGACAGAGGCATCGGTAGATCCGTCCGGAGGTTATTTCTTCCACTTGGGTCCGGACCCGATCGGTTCCCTTTTTAGGGCTAGAGTTTTTGCCAAAAAAGATGCAGGGAATAATGTGGCTTTTGGTGTCTCAAAGGCTTTAACCGGCGCGGCAGATATTGCTTATACACCTTTCACCTATTCGCTCAATACAACTTATCTTATCGTTGTAAAGTACACGATCGTCGATGGCATTACGAATGATACCGTTGTGATGTACGTGAACCCAGCGCTTCCGGGCGGCGAGCCGGCAGTTCCGACCGCTACAGCGACGGATGTATCTCAGACAGACATCAATCCGGGAACCTATGCGATCCGCCAAGGTTCGACGACCACTCATCCGGTCGGCTCGATCGATGGCATTCGAATCGGAACCTCATATGCAAGTGTGACAGGTGGTTCCTCGGCTCCGGTCCAGAATCACGTCGATTTCAACGGTGATGGAAGAACCGACTTTGCAGTGGTGCGAAACACGGGCGGTGGTTCTGGCGGCCAGATAAGCTGGTTTGTCAATTTGAATGGCATCGGAACAACGACCCAATCCGCGTGGGGAATCGAGAGCGACTTTTTCGTTCCCGTGGATTACGACGGCGACAACAAGACGGACATCGCTATTTGGCGTGCTGGAGCACCGACGGTCGCTTCATTCTATATTTTTCAAAGCTCAACGAATACGGTACGAATTGAGGCTTTCGGACAGACTGGCGATGAACCACGCGTTGTTGGCGATTATGATGGCGATGGAAAGGCCGATCTCGCCGTATATCGGTCCGGAGCCACCGCCGGAGCTCAGAGCACTTGGTTCTTTCGTGGCTCGCTAAACAATCCGGGCGGAAATGTCACGTATGCCCCGTGGGGACAGAACGGTGATTTTCCAGCTCCAGGTGATTATGATGGCGACGGCAAGAACGACTTCGTTGTCCAACGAAATAACGGTGGCGGACAGGCTCGATTCTGGATGCTTCAGACTACCGCCGGTTTTGATACTGTCGTCTTTGGTACTCCAACTGACGTGATCGTTCCCGGCGACTATGATGGTGACGGTAAAACCGACATCGCTGTAGTACGTAGTCTAGCCGGGCAGTACAACTGGTATGTTCGCCCTAGCTCGACTGGTGTGATCACAGGTGGGCCTTTTGCGATCTTTGGAGCATCGGCAACGGATTTCGTGGTACAAGGTGATTACGATGGCGATGGCAGAACTGATCCGGCGATCTGGCGTCCAAGTGCGACTCCAAATCTGAGTGCGTTCTGGTATCTTGGTTCAACCAGTGGAGCGGTTTCGGCTCAATTTGGTCAGAACGGAGACTATCCGGTCGCTAATTACAACCGATTCTAGTCAGCATCGATCCAGCACTAAAATAGCCCGGTGGAAATGGATTCCATCGGGCTTTTAAATGAGCAAATCAGAAATCTATTATTTTGCCGCACACGCGGTTGCCGAAACTTCCGTTTCAAGACCTGCATCGATCCATGCCAGCGTCCCGCCGGTTACGTTGTAGATCTCTTTGAATCCAGCGTTTTCAAGAAGGCTCGTTCCGACGCTTGAACGATATCCACTCTGACAGATTACGTATGTCGGCATTTCAGGATCTAGCTGATCAAGCTCTCTCGACAAACGATCTAGCGAAATATTGAGTGTTTTCACCGCATGGCCCGCGGCGTGCTCAGCCGGTCGCCGGACATCGACGAATTGAATTCCGCCTTCCGCGATCTTTGCATTTACTTCGCTCGCTGAAACCTGCTCGATCACTTTCTTCTCGGATGAAAAATCATCGATAAGAATGTATCCCTTCGTTGTTTCGATCCCGACACGTGCGAGACGTATAAATGCTTCGTCAACTTGCTCCTTCGCATCACTAACGATCGCGACGGGCGTGCCGATGGTTATCAACGTTCCTGCCCACGACGCGAACTGACCGCCGAGGCCGATGTTGATCGAATTCGGAACGTGACCGGCGCCGAAGTCACTATTCTGTCGGATATCGATCACAATGCCATCGAATTTCAGAATATCTTCGGTCGAAAATTTCACGGGCTTTTCAAGATCGTCTAATGATGCCGAACCTTTCAGATTCTGCGCAGCACTGATCGGGAAATACGCCGGGACTTCAGGTTGGTCTGTCGCAACTACCTTAACGAACTCTTCCTTCGACATTGGTTTTAGCGCGTAGTTCGAAAGTCGCTGTTCGCCGAGCGTGGACCACGTTTCTTTAGAAAGCGATTTTCCGCAAAGCGAGCCTGCACCATGTGCCGGATAGACTTCGGTCGAATCGGGAAGCGGAAGGATCCTTGTATGGATAGAGTCGTAAAGCATTCCACCCATTTCTTCGGCGGTGAATCCTTTTGAACCGATCAAGTCGGGCCTTCCGACGTCTCCAATAAAAAGCGTGTCTCCGGTAAACATCTTTAACGGAGCACTTTCGTCTTCAGTATCCTTCGCGACGATCGTGATGCCTTCGGGTGTGTGACCCGGTGTTTCCATGAACGACATTTCGATCAAACCGACGGTCAGTTTGTCACCATCCTTTACCTTTAACGTTGGAAACTGTGTGTTTGCACGCTGTCCGTAGATGATCTCTGCACCGGTTTTCTCCGCCAGTTCGAGGTGTCCGCTCACGAAGTCTGCGTGCGAATGCGTCTCGATCACGTATTTGATCGTCTGCCCGTTCGCGTCGGCTTCATCTAAATACTGCTGTACGTCTCGCTGCGGATCAATTATCGCGGCCTCTTCGCCGGAACCAATGTAGTAAGAAGCATGTGCCAAACATCCCAGATAAAATTGTTTGAATTTCATTGCCTTCATCTCCCGATCTAAATTTTATATTGTCGCTTACGCGGTTCTATTGTTCCAAGGCATTTTCGCTATCAATAGACCCATACCACACCAATCGATAGTCGCTGTAAACGCCAGGCCGAATCCGACGAAACCTGACAATGCAATAAAGTAGTGGTGAACGAAAAGGCTGAGCAGTACGCTCGTTAGGACTAGCAAACCTGCCGTAAATCTAACCTGTCGATCGATCGACCACGGTGCGTGTTCATCGCGTTCGAGGGGCAGGTTTTCCTTTTTCCAGGCTTCAACTCCACCAACTACATTGATTACATTTGTAAACCCCAGCGCGTGCAGCTTCTTTTGTGCCTCAGCCGATCGGCGACCGGTTCTACACATAACGTAGATAGGTCTCGTCTGGTCCAGTTCTTTATGACGCTCAGCGAGCTCGCCAAGTGGAATAAGCTCGGCTCCATTGATCCGGCCACCGGCAAATTCCATTTTTTCGCGAACATCGATTAAGCGGATCTCACCGTTTTCCATTTGTTCCGTTAATTCGAATACCGTACATTCACTCATGTTCGTTCTCCTTCCTTTTCTATACGGATGCCATTATTTTTGCTTGTTTGTTCAGCCGTTCATTCAACGCATCGCAAACCACTTCGCAAAGTTGGAATATAGTCTGGTCGGCGATCGAATAGAAAACCGTGTTACCTCTTTGGTCGCGTTTCAGAATTCCCGAGTCGGTTAGGACTCGAAGATGTTTACTTACATTTGGCTGACTCGACCGGCACGCTTTCGTGAGTTCCGTGACAGTAAGTTCACCGTCCCTCAATAGATTGACCAGCCTAAGCCTAAGCGGTTCCCCCAAAACGCGGAAGCGATCGGCGACCAAGACCAGTGCTTCTTGTGACATCTCGTGCTCCATATAATAATTATATACCGATAGACGAATATTGCCCAACAGAAAAATCGGCGTTCGAGATAGAACGCCGAAACTAGCTAAACATATTTCCCGACTACTTTAGCGATCGCGTCTCTCGAGACGGCTCCTACGATCCTTTCCTGTTCCTGGCCTCCCTTGAAAAGGATCAAGGTCGGAATGCCGCGGATCCCGAACCTGTTCGGTACTTCCTGATTCTCATCAACGTTCATTTTGAAGAAGCCCGCCTTTCCATTGTATTCTTCGGCGACCGCTTCCACTGAAGGAGCGATCATGCGACAGGGTCCGCACCATTCTGCCCAAAAGTCTACAAGCACCGGCACATCCGCCCCAAGAACATCGGTTTCAAAATTTGTATCTGTTATATCTTTTGCAAAAGTTCCCATTTTGGTCTCCCTATATAATTGCTGAATTATAACTTAGCGAATAGAACCAGCAAAATCGTGTTTGCGCCGCTAAGCATTTGCCACACGAATACTGTAACAAAACATGTTACAAATGTCAACAGGTTTCTTTTTTGAGGTGAGTTCAATATTGGTCTAGTCCCCCTCTTGCCCGGAACATCATTCAGACCTAATCTAAAACAATGATCGTTCTCGGGATCGAAACATCTTGCGATGAAACAGCGGCTGCGGTCGTGCGTGATGGGCGGGAGATTCTTTCGTCGATCATTCATTCGCAGATCGAAATGCACGTTCCATATGGAGGCGTCGTGCCGGAACTTGCTTCAAGGGAGCATCTTTCCAAAATCGAAACGGTTATTTATCGGGCGTTGACGGAAGCGCAAATTGAACTAAACGAACTTGATGCGATCGCTGTGACCCAAGGTCCGGGTCTGATCGGAGCTTTGCTGGTTGGCGTTTGTTATGCGAAGTCGCTTGCATTCGGGCTCGATATCCCTATTGTCGGGGTAAACCACATCGAAGGACACGTTTTTTCGGTAGCGTTCGAAAATCCCGCAATCGAATATCCAGCCTTAGCCCTGATCGTTTCGGGCGGCCACACAAACATTTTTTTCGTTCCCGAACCCGGAAAGTATAAGATCGTCTCGCGGACGCGCGATGATGCAGCCGGTGAAGCATTTGATAAAGTGGCTAAAATGCTCGGCCTCGGTTATCCGGGTGGGCCAATCATCGAAAAGATCGCGAAAAATGGCGACCCAAAGAAGTTTAGGTTTACGAAGGCGAAGATCTCCGACGGCAAGCCGGATCTCAGTTTTAGTGGCTTGAAGACTGCTGTATCGAAACACGTAAAGGAAAATGGGGTCGAACCCGTTAGAACCGGCGGTCGAGTTTCTCAAGAGATCGCCGATCTTGCCGCCAGCTTTCAATCTTCCGTTGTAGGAGCATTAACCTCGACTTTGGAAAGGCTAGGGAGCGAGCTCACACCCAAAACATTGATAGTTGCAGGCGGCGTGGCTTGCAATCTGGAACTGCAGGATGCATCTCGAAAGACGGCCGCCAGACTGGGTGTTCCCATCTATTTTCCGTCGAAGCACCTTTCGACCGATAACGCGGCGATGATCGCGGCCGCTGGTCACTTTCATTTGATCAACGGACAGCATTCAGCGGACGATATGACAGCGGACGTGACTTTGCGGCTTCAAAATATCGAACTGCCACCGATCACCGAACGGACAAAAAAGCTTAGGTACCGAGTCTAACTCTTGCGCGGCCTGTCTCATTACCGCTACAATCAATTTGATACACACAGCGGTTCGATCGTGTTCCTCCCGCGGGCGAACTGATCAAAATCCGGCCAAGGGCGTTTACGATCCGTCAAAACATGACTGATTATCAGGCCCGTTTACTAGATTCACAATTTTCGGTTGACCCAATCTTGGAGGGATTCCGAAAACACCCAGGGGATATTCAAATATGAAAAAGCGAATCCGTTCTTCCGTTGCACTTCTGGTTGGAATGCTGCTAATTTCGACCGCTACTGTTCTGTCGCAAGCTCCGCCGTTTCGAATTTTGCAAGGTTACGTTACGGGCCTTAGCTCACCGGTGCTCTTGACCCATGCCGGCGACGGAACGCGGCGAAAGTTTATTGTTCAACAAGGCGGAAGCATCGAGGTTGTGCAATCCGGATCCCGAACGGCGACTCAATTCATGAACATTGATCCGCGTGTACTTTCCGGCGGTGAACGGGGACTGCTTGGCTTGGCATTTCATCCAAATTTTGAAACGAACGGATATTTTTTCGTTAACTACACTCGGGAACCTGATGGTGCAACCGTGATCTCGCGGTTTTCGGCAATAAGTAACAATACTCTGGGTGATCCGAACAGCGAGCGTATCGTCTTGACGATCGCCCAACCTTTTTCGAATCATAACGGCGGCATGATCTCGTTCGGGCCGGACGGACATCTTTACATCGGAATGGGCGACGGCGGTTCGGGCAATGATCCAGGACAACGTTCACAGAATATCAATGAACTGCTAGGTAAATTCTTGCGGATCACACCGGATGTTTCCGGAGTCAATACGAATCCTGCGTACACGGTTCCCGCCGATAATCCGTATGTCGGAATCGCTGGAGCCGATGAGATCTACGCGATCGGAGTAAGAAACCCTTGGAGATGGTCATTCGATCGGGGAGGTACTAATCAGCTTTGGGCTGCTGACGTTGGACAGGGAAGTTGGGAAGAAGTGAGCCTGATCACACGCGGCGGAAATTTCGGCTGGCGCGTTTACGAAGGATTTAATTGCACCGGCCTCAATCCTGACCGGTGCTCAACCGGAGCCAATCCGATCCCACACGCCGCACCCGTTTTCCAGTACAGCAGCGGAACGGGAAGCCCGCATTGTTCAATCACCGGTGGTTTTGTTTACCGCGGTGTACAAAATGCGCGTGTCAAAGGTGAGTATCTTTACGGTGATTATTGTTCGGGGCAAGTTTGGTCTTGGGCGAACGGCAGTCAAAACCCACTCATTCCCTCGCAAAGAAATATTACATCTTTCGGTGAAGACGAAGAAGGTGAGCTCTACATTGTTGGCGGGGGCGGAACGATCGATAAGATACTAGGCAACAAACCATCTGCCGATTTTGACGGCGACCTCGTTACCGACGTCAGCGTCTATCGGCCGTCTGATGGCAATTGGTACATTCGAAACAGCGGTAGCGGAACTATTTCGACGGTAGACTTTGGGCTTGCCGGGGACATTCCTGCCGCGAAAGATTTCGACGGCGATCTGAAAGCCGATATCGCCGTATTTCGTCCGTCGGAAGGAACGTGGCTATACATTCGCAGCAGTGATTCGACGTTCGCCGGATTTCAATTTGGTACGAACGGCGACGTGCCGGTGGCGGGCGATTATGACGGCGACGGAAAGGCTGATTTCACCGTTTTCCGGCCTTCTACGGCTGAATGGTTCACGTTCAGAACCTCCGATCTTGGCTACTCTTCTGTGCAGTTTGGTCTGACCGGCGACCTCCCAACGCCGGGCGATTTCGATGGCGATGGACGCTATGACATTGCGTTATTCAGGCCTTCGAACGGAACTTGGTACAGACAGAACAGCTCGAATGCGGCATTCGTTACAAATCGGTTTGGCTTGAATGGCGACATACCGGTCGCAGCTGACTACGACGGCGACACTGTATCAGACATTGCGGTATTTCGCCCATCCAACGGAGTCTGGTACATCATTCGAAGTCTAAATAATTCAGTACAGATCTTAAACTGGGGACTTAACGGCGACATTCCGGTCGCGGGCGATTACGATGGCGACAGCATCGATGACGTTGCCGTGTTCAGACCGTCGAATGGCGTGTGGTACGTTGTTCGAAGCTCAAACAATTCGTTCTTTATTTTTGAATTCGGGTTGAACGGCGATCTGCCGATACCCAGTTACGACAAACCTTAAGACTAGGGTTTCATGCTCGACCAACAGTAAAAAGGCTGACGGAGATAGCTCCGTTAGACTTTAACTCTTTAGCGCAGGCCGACGCCGTAGAACCGGAAGTAAGAACATCGTCAACTAGCAGAATTCTCTTTCCTTCGATCAATCTTGGCCTCTGTACGGCAAAAGCTTTCGCAACCGTCTTCGCGCGCGCCTTACGATCCATGCCGGCACGATGCATTGGCGAATGCTTCACTCGGACAAGACTAAGATAATCCACATCCACATTCAGTAATTTTCCGACCTGTTCAGCGATCAAGAGTGCTTGATTGAATCCTCGTTCCAATTGTCTACGTTCGGAAAGCGGAACCGGGATGACGAGATCGGTCGGGATCGGGCCTAGATCGTGATACCGTGCGGCGATCAGATCGTTCAAGTGTTGAGGAATTGTTGCAACGGATTTGAGTGACAAGATCGCCTGTTTGAGGGCACCTGAATAGTTGCCTACGGCGATGGCCTTGTCGTAAAAATGGTCGGAGCACTGGCGGCAATTTAGATCTGAACCGGCTCTGTCACCAGTTATCAGTCTGCCGCATTTAACGCACAGCGGAGAATCCAATGAAAAAAGCGGGGTCGAGCCCCAGCAGTTTCTACAAACGGAACCGAAGCAATGTTTTTCAATGCGAGAATCGCATATCGAACAGGATTGCGGATAAGCAAGCCCGATCAAAGGATCAAGCGTGCCAATCAAACGCGACCGGAAAACGTCGGCAATGTTTCTATGTAGTAGTTTCCGCATAGGTGCGGAACGGGCGGAAGGTCGCCCAATCGGCAACGAACCAATTAAACAAAATTACTCGTCGTCGAGCATTCCTTGTTCAACCATTTCCTGACACTCCAGGCAATAACGAGCCCACGGAATCGCTTCAAGCCGCTTTGGATTGATCTCTTTCTCGCAGTTTTGGCAGGTGCCAAATTCTTCATCGTCAAGCCTGCGAAGTGCTTGGTCGACAAGTGCTAGCTGCTTGCTCTCGTTTTCCGAAACGGCCAGCATCACGTTCTTCGAATAATTACGTACGGCAAGATCAACCGGATCCGGCGTTTCCGCATCATCGATCGATAGATCATTTCCGTTTAGTTTCGTAGCTAGCAGCTCTCGCTCTTCGTTCAGCCGCTTTTGAAGCGCCTTTAAGGTCGTTTTGTTCATTTCTGATAAGGAAACCCGTTTATAATAGTAAAGGCTCTGTAAAGTTGTTCTAACAAAACGACACGAGCCATCTCATGCGTAAAAGTCAGAAACGATAAGGATAACCTAACATCAGCCCTTTCGGCAACTTCTGCGGACACTCCATCCGCCCCACCGATAATAAAGGTTATCTCTTTGTTCCCCATTGCTTGCCACGTCTCGATCTGGCGTGCAATCTCATGGGACGAGAAGCCTTTTCCGCCGACATCAAGGAGTACGGCGAAGCTCTTTGGATGCAACAGTTCCAATATGCGTTTGCCTTCGATCGCCGAGCCTTCGTGCCGTTGCGATTCCTTGATCTCGCTAATATCACAGTTAACAAAATGTGAAAGACGCTTCAGATACTCGTCCTGAAGCGCCCGCCAATTTTTCTCACGCGTTTTCCCGATCCAAATGAATCGAAATTTCATTTAATTAAACGTCCGCGGGGATCTCGATCTTGCGTGCATCAAGCCAAAGCCGCTCAAGATCGTAAAACTCTCGAGCTTTCGTTTCGAAAAGGTGTACGACAAAATCGCCATAATCGAGCAAGACCCACTCGGCGGAATTGTAGCCCTCGATCCGAACCGGCTTGCGCGAAAGTTGTTTCTTGAGCTGCTCGTTAATCTCGTCGGCGATCGCTTGCACCTGCCGTTGGTTCGCACCGGTCGCGATGATGAAAAATTCCGTAAAACTCGCGATCTCACGTAGGTCGAGAGCGACCATATGCATTGCCTTTTTTTCTGAGGCACAGTGGATCGCCAGCCGAACATCTTCGTCAATGTCTGCAAATTTCGTCTTCGAAACGGGGAGTTCGATCTTTACCTGTTCGCGTTGAAGCGATTTTTCCTGAAGTTCTTCCATTACCTATAAAGTTCGTACTTTTCGATGTATTTTGCAACCTCGACCGGAAGGTCGTCCTTCCGCGCTAGTTCGCCATCGCTCAGATCCTCTCGAAGTTCCGTGGCGGACGCATCGTAGCGCACGGCATCGGTGATGTATATTCTTCGTTCGTTTCCCGATGCGAGTGCCTGAAAAGTTTTCCCGCCGCGGAGGTCAATTATCCTCTCGCGAACGGCGTCCGTAACGTGGTCGAACGAGATCTCGTATCCTGGCCGAGTCACAATAATATGATCCGAAACGAGCAACACACCTTCCCAATCCCGCCAGGTGTTGATGTCAGTCCAAGAATCTGCACCCATAACGAAAAATACCTTCTCATTTGAATGCAGTCTTTGAATTTCCGGGAGTGTGTTGATCGTATATCGTTTCTCTTGCGTTTGGAGTTCAAAATCGGAAACGGCAAGTTGTTCATCATTCTGCGTCGCCAGCGAGAGCATTGCGAACCTGTGATAGCCTGATGTTGGTATCCGATCCGGTTTATGCGGGGCGTGAAAGGCTGGCAGAAAGTAAAACCTATCCAAATCAAAGTTTTTCACCAACGAACGGCCGACCGTTAGATGACCATTGTGAATCGGGTCGAACGTGCCGCCAAAATATGCGACCCGCTTGATCATACGGCAGCAGTCTCCACATTCTCATCGGCAACAGCGATCTCATCTACCCGCTTGGAGACAGCCGAAAGAAGTTCCTTTAACCCCATCGCCGCGACCGAAGAGATCGCAAAAAACTCTTTCTTATCCTTTTTCGCCCGTTTTCTCAACTTTTCCAACCGTTCGGGTTCATCGAGGGCATCGATCTTTGTAGCAACTACGATCTGCGGACGCGTCGCAAGGTCTCCACTGTAATTTGCCAGCTCGCGGTTGATGACCTCGTAATCATCGACAGGATCACGGCCCGAAAGCGATGACACGTCAACAAGATGCAGGATCAATTTTGTGCGTTCGATATGTCGCAGAAATCTGTCTCCGAGGCCGGCACCTTCTGATGCTCCCTCGATAAGACCGGGGATGTCTGCAACGACGAAGGTTTTGAAATCACCCATATCGACGACGCCGAGATTGGGTTCTAGCGTGGTGAAAGGGTAGTCAGCGATCTTAGGTTTTGCCGCTGAGATCACGCTGATAAGTGTCGATTTGCCGGCGTTTGGATAACCTGCGAGACCGACGTCCGCGATCAATTTAAGCTCAAGCTGAAGCTCCTTCTCGCCGCCGGGACGTCCCGTGTAATGGAACTTGGGAGCGCGCCTTGTTGGGGTCGCAAAGTGTGAATTCCCCCAACCGCCTTTCCCGCCCTTTGCGGCTAAGTAGCGTTGGCCTGCGTCCGTGAAATCAAAAAGTAGCTCATTCGATTCGGCGTTAAACACCTGAGTACCGACCGGAACTCGGACCGTTATCGATTCGCCATCACGGCCCGAACGATTTGAACCTTCTCCGTGCTTGCCTCGCTCAGCCTTATGTTCAGGGTTATAACGAAGATGAAGCAGCGTGTTATAGCCCTCATTAGCTTCAAGCCAAACGTCGCCGCCGACGCCGCCATCACCGCCCGAAGGACCGCCGCGAGGTATGAATTTTTCACGACGAAACGCCGTAACGCCGTTGCCGCCGTCACCTGCTTTGATCCTAATTTTTACTCGGTCAAGAAACATCTTCTATTTCAAGTCTAGTTTTGTGGAGGGAATTCGGCAAACGGGTGATCGATAATCATAAGCGCAAAACAAAAGCGTCGCTCTGATTGCTCAAAACGACGCTCCTGATTTCCATAGTGATCGCCGAAGCGACCAAAATGAGGTTGCAGTTCTCGCATGTACACGTTCGAACTGCGATTTGTATCCCGAAGCGTCTCTGCGGGGAGCACTTTCTCCGGTCAGTATCCGAAAGGCCGAAGCCGTTCGTTGCGAACTAACGCTTGATACCGTTAGGTTTTTTGTTTAGTGGCTTTTCCTCCACCACCGGTTACGTTCCCGGCAACGAGGCTCAGTGTCCGAAGACACGAGCGACTAAGCACCTTTCGAGCTGATCATTTCCCGAGGGCGTCATCCGTTTTTATCCGGACGACCCAGAGATCCGAAGACCTCTTGGCTAAGCCTTTCGGCTTCGGCTCCAAGCGTAACAAGCAACTGATTTTCCGCTTCTGTTGCTATCGAACGATGCGTCACCGCTTCCGTTCCACCTCTTGGTGCCGGTCAGAAAACCCGTAAGCATTTCCGACTGTGGAATCATCTTACACCCGTTATTTTCGAAGTCAAGTAGAAAATACTTTAAGTATTTAACCGAAAGGCAATCCGCTTTATGGACGGTTGTGGAAAAATCTTGATATCACTTGTGGATAATATTGTGGAAAACTTCGCTTGCTTAATAAGTTAACGATCCTGATTTGGCATTTGTAAATTTATGCAACACTCACCCTGTGGAAAAACTATTTTTGGAATGAAATTATTTTTTTACCATGCTAACTTTTGACCAAAAAGCTCACCTCGTCCACCTATTGACCATTTGATGAACGGCGTTGGAAAAAGAATTCGGGTCGATGGCCGGATACTTATAGAGAGAATGCTCGATCAAACTGAATAGTTCTAGCAATTTCGTTGGGTCCACCAACTTATCCTTGTACATCGATTCGACATCTTGGACGTCTTTTGCGTGACCGCGTTCGATCTTGGAAAGTGCCTGACTGTAAATGTCGAAGTGGAAAAAATCGACCTTGCCTTCCCGGCAGATGAATTGAGAACGATCTTCCCATCCCGGAAGCGCGGGTATAAAGTCCGATGGAGCAGCTAACTCTACGTTAATCTTGAGTCTTTCTTTGATGTTTGGGATAGAACGGTATAGCTCATCGCGGTCCGGAACGAAATAAAGGTCAATATCGACCGTAGTTTCACGCCAGCCTTTAAGGACTGCGGTCGCTCCACCCGTCAGATAAACGCGGGTTTCCGAACGAACCGGCATACCGAACGCATGGATGAATTCCATTATTCGATCCTTTGTAGCTAGATCCCGCATTCTAATGCCCTTTCAAAACTTACCAATCGTCGTATGAATGCGTTGTATTGAGAATGGGCACCGTCTGGGTTTGCGGCTCTAAGCATCAAATAGAGCCGATGCTCGGGATTATCGAAAAGTGTCTCAGGCAATTCCATACCGGCTCGCTTAAGCCGTGGGGCCCCGATCGACAACAGAAGTGACGCGATAGATTCTTTGCCGGACTTGAGATCGGCCAGGCCTTCGCGTATCAGATCTTCACCAGGCTTCTCCATTCTCAAATTGTAACTGATTTGCGGTATACGATAAAGAAAAACCTATGAGGTTCAGAACCGCTGGCTCTAACTCTCACAGGTTTAATTTGTTGCGAAAAACAAACGTCTAAGCAGCGATTTCTTTCGGCGCTAGTTGTGCAGCACCTTCGGCATACACGCTGATAAACTTTCCACGTCGACCTTTGTCTTCGAATTTCACGAAACCTTCAATAAGGGCGAATAAAGTATCATCTTTGCCGATGCCAACATTATTGCCCGGCTTCCATTTCGTGCCGCGTTGACGCGCCAAAATGTTTCCACCGAGAACTTTCTGTCCGCCAAATTTCTTGAGTCCGAGCCGCTGAGCATTAGAATCGCGACCGTTTCTGGATGAACCTACACCTTTCTTATGTGCCATATCTTAATTTGGGATTTTGGATTGCGGATTTTGGATTTGAAGACCAAAACCTAAGATCTAAAATCGCTTTCCTACAATTTAGAACTTTTCGATCTTTATCTCTGTAAATCCTTGACGGTGACCTTGCTTCCGTTTGTATTGCTTGCGTCGTTTCTTTTTGAACACGATAATTTTCTCGCCGCGTCCGTGACCGACAACCGTCGCCGAAACAGTCGCACCGCCGAGAGTTGCTTTCGCGCCTTCGCCAAGTACTAGAGCCTCAAGATCGAGCTTTGCACCTTCGTCGCTTGCGATCGTCGGGACACGAAGGGTTTGACCTTCCGTTACGGGGAACTGCTTTCCGCCGGTTCTGATAATTGCGTAGCTCATGTTGTCTTTTTCTCCAACAGATCGGCGGCGTAAATCCAGACGCGACCGAAAAACCTAGATTCTAACGAAACAATGGCCTTTCGTCAATGGTAGATGGTCACAATTGGCACGGAGTGCTCGAAAATAGTCCGGAACCAATTTCGGGATCTCATTCGTGGAACGTGCCACATATGCAACACGCATGAACCGGTAAAACGCAAACTGTGATCAACGAGCAAATTTAAGAGTCCGGCGGACCGAACTATGATAATATGCCGCCGTTTTCAATATTAATTATCGGAGGGCGAGAGATGCAGAATATCGAGCAAGATACGATCCAGTATTCACCGGGAAAAAGGAAATTTGGCGGAGCACACTGGTTTTATTGGCTTGGCGCCGCTTCGATCGCTAATTCCCTGGTCGTTTTTTTCTTCAACACCCCGAACTCGATGGCCGCATTCGGCATTACGCGTTGGGTCGATGGAACGTCGGGAGCTCTGACTGCAGAAGGCGTTGTGCCGCCGATGTTGGCTACCGCACTAGTAATTAACATTCTAATCGCTCTCGGCTTTGCGGCCTTCGGTTATCTTGCAAGCCGCGGCAGCGATCTGGCGTTCGTTATCGGTATATTTCTTTATTTAGTAGACGCGATGCTGTTGATCGGCTTACGCGATGTGTTTGGATTCGGGTTCCACATGGTCGGTCTGTATTTTCTAATGCGAGGACTTTTGGCGAGCCGGCACTTGCGGGAAAATGCGACAACGATCTAGGCCTTACTAGGATCGATCACAACACCGATAAATGGAAGGTTTCGGTATCGGCCCGCGGCGTCAAGACCGTACCCGACCACGAATTTATTTGGCACGGTAAAGCCGATGTAGTCGATCTTAAGCTCGGTTTTGATTCGCGGCTCAGGTTTGTCGAGAAAACTTGCGAGCTTGATCGACGCGGCTCCGCGCGAATCCAGTATCTCAATAAGACGTGAAAGCGTGAGTCCGGTATCGACGATATCTTCAACAATTAGAACGTGCTTGTCGCGAATTGGATTGCTAAGGTCCTTTAATATCTCGACATCGCCAGTCGACTTGGTGCCATCCTTGTAACTCGAAACCGACATAAAATCGATCGAGAGCGGCAGGTCTATCGCACGCATTAGGTCAGCCAGGAAAACGCACGAACCTTTCAACACGCCGACCAGGACCAGGTCCTTTCCTTTGTAGTCTTGCCCCAGTTCTGCCCCTAATTCCACGATACGCTCGTTGATCATCGCGGCTGAATAAAGGATCTCCAAATTTGGGTTTGTGAATTCAGATGTGTTCGATCGGGTTTGTTGTGCTTCCATAATAGAAATGCTGGCTGGGATTTTTAGAAATACTATTCAATAGGGCTATAATTTACAAGCCGACGCATTCAGTTGATCGAACGTCTTAATAGATGGATACATATTCAAAACGCGACCAGATACGAAACCTGGTGAAAGAGGTGCTGTCTCGATTTCCGGACACCGAACACGGATCGGTTGTCCAAGTTCCGGAAATAGAGCCCGAGCACATATTGGTTAACTCACTTAAGTCGCAGTTCGGCAGGGAATTTGACCGCGACGAATCGTCCAAAAGCTT
Source organism: Pyrinomonadales bacterium (assembly GCA_038256005.1). GTDB lineage: Bacteria > Acidobacteriota > Blastocatellia > Pyrinomonadales > Pyrinomonadaceae > OLB17. The sequence continues at coordinate 12,010 of JBBSKW010000019.1, read as the reverse complement.
GATCACCGAAGACGACATTCGCGGGCTAGCTAACGGATCGCGGCTCCGGATCGCGAAGGATGCTAAGTTCACTCCGCTCGCGAATGACCTGATCGCGGAACGCGGTCTTGTTCTAATCGTTAAGGACGAACGTACAGTTCAGACGGTTGTGCGGACTGCGGCGATCGGTGCCGATCATGGAGGCTTTTCATTCAAAGAAGCCCTGAAGCCGTTTCTCGAATCGCTAGGAATTCAAGCGCTTGATTTCGGTACTAATTCTACCGACGCGGTCGATTATCCCGATTTTGCTCTGGCGGTCGGCCGTGCTGTTGCGGGAAAGAATGCGGACATTGGCATACTGATCGACGGTGCGGGAATCGGCAGTGCGATGGCGGCGAATAAGGTTCCGGGCGTTCGAGCCGCGGCGTGTTACTCTGCAAAACTCGCAGCGAATTCCCGCGAACATAACGGTGCAAATGTTCTGACCATCGGAAGCGGAATTTCAACGTTGGACGAGGTAAAAGAAATTGTGCGAGCGTTTGTCTCGACAGCGATCTCAGAGGATCGACACAAACGCCGCGTCGCGAAGATAGACTCGATAGAGAAAGAATTCTCTAAGTAGAGCGTGATATATGGCCACAAATGGCAATTACGAACAATTGATCGAGCAGATCACGGACCTGGTGCTTTCGAAACTGGGTGCCGACGAAAGCTGTCCGAGCTTTTGCGACACCGACGTGCAGCGTATCGTCGACGCGGGTGCTTCGCGAATAGGTGTTGTGCTTGGTCAGTCTGCGACTGCACACGATTGGGCGAGTCTGATCGATCACACTTTGCTAAAGCCGGACGCGACCGAATCGGACATTAAAAAACTTTGTGACGAAGCGGCGAAGTTCGGTTTTGCATCGGTATGCGTAAATCCGGCTTGGGTCAAAAAGGCAGCCGGATTTCTGCGCGGAACGAATGTTCCGGTTTGCACCGTAATCGGTTTTCCGCTCGGAGCGACGCTTTCGGACGTTAAAGCCTTTGAGGCGCGCCGCTCGATATTTAACGGTGCCCGCGAGGTCGATATGGTGATCAACATCGGCGCGTTGAAATCCGGCGATGATTGTACGGTCGAAGACGATATCCGAGCCGTTGCCGATGCCGCTCACGAGAACGGCGTGCTTCTCAAAGTGATCATTGAAACTGCGTTGCTAACAGATGAAGAAAAGGTTCGCGCTTGTCTCGCGTCGAGAAATGCCGGTGCAGATTTCGTAAAGACTTCAACGGGCTTCGCAAAAGGTGGAGCGACAGTACACGACGTCTCACTAATGCGGCACACGGTAGGCTCGGCGTTAGGCGTAAAGGCCTCCGGCGGTGTAAAAGGCATCGAAGATGCCCGTGCGATGTTCGAAGCCGGAGCGACCCGCATTGGTGCCAGCGTTGGCGTAAAGATCGCTCAAGAAGCCCAGGGTCAAAAGGTCGAATCAGCCAGTACGGGCTACTAAAAAATGAGACGACTGGAAAAACCAGCCGCCCCAAACCCGTTTCCGAGCAAAGTTTACTATTCGTTTGTCGAACGTAGACTGAAATTATAATTGAGCATTCCGCGCGCTTTGATCGCAACATTGTCGAACAGCGTTGGTCGAAACTTCGATCGTCTTGCCGCGTCTTCAGCGGCTTGTCGCAACATCTGGTGCCCCGAAGTCGCCTTCGCGGAAACGACTTTACCTTCGGCATCTAGTTCAATATCGACCGACACTCTTCCTTCAATGTTCGCGCGAAATGCCAACTGCGGATATGAAGGCGTAACCAAACGCTCAGCATCTGATGCGGTAAGTGTTCCGACATCAAGGAATTCTGGGCGAACCGGTTTTGGTGCGGGCGGAACAGGTTTAGGTTTAGCAGCTTCGGCGGCTTTCGCGATCTCATCCTCTAAACGCTTGGCATTAAGAACCGCGTTCTCGTTTTTCGGGTCGAGGTCCACTGCTTTTTTGAAGTCGGCGAGAGCCTTATCGACCTTTCCGGCGCGTTCGTAGGTCAGGCCGCGATAGTAATATGCGGCGGGGTCTTTCGGGGAAAGCTCAAGTACCTTGTCGTAATCTGCAAGAGCCTTTTCAAATGACTTCAGATTGAAATGCGTTCGTGCCCGGCCGGCAAAGATCGTTGAATCATCGGGCTTCATATTGGCGGCCGTATCGTAATCGGTGAGGGCCAATGAGAACTCGCCCTTGGTCGCATTACTGTCCGCGCGTTTCGCATAGAAAGTGTGGTCTGGTGGAGCCGGCGTTGCGACAGGCTTTATCTCCGGTTTTGGTTGCGAGACTTCCCGAATCGCGGCAATAAGAGATGGGCTTGCGCCAGTGGACGTAAGTTCACTTTCAATAACTGTGGACGATGCGAAAGTAATTCCACGCGTTTTAACCGCTTCCATAAGAATCCGGTTTCGATCTTCAAGCGAAACTTTTTGCGATCGAAGACCGATCAAAAGGTCGGCAAGACTCAGTTTTGCGGCTTGGGACGAGGCGATCGTTGGAACGATAATGACCAGTGCCGCGAGAAGGGCCGCGCGGAAAAGACGACGGGCCTGGTTGAACAAAGGGGTTGCGAGTGTGACTTTCATAGCGGTTCTTAAGTGGTGCGGTTGGGTCCGCTCTTTGCTGCGGAATAAATCTGTTGGTGAGTTTCTTAAACCTTACGGAATTGACTTAGTTATCGTTGATAAGATCGTCGACGGTTACTTTTTTCGGAACTTCAGCTTTCGGTTTTTTTGGCTCAGCCGAGCTTAGCTTCTTTTTTTCCTGCGGTGCTGTCACAACGGCCTTTGTTGCATTCTCCGGCTGCACCGTTTCCGACTGTGTCTCGATAAATGCGTTGTCAACCGGCGAAGCGACCGCTTCGGTCGGGACTTGCTCGGTCGGTTGCTGAGCCTGTTCTGCGACCTGCGGAACCACGGGCTGTGCGGAAACTTGCGCTGGCTTAGCCGATTGGCCAAGGAAGACCCAGCCTCCGATCGCTATCACAAGAAGCAAAGCGATCCCGACGGCAACTGCCGCCATCGGAAATCCGCGTTTCGGCTCGGAAAAGAGGTCGGACGATTCGTAAGAACTGCCGAATGACGGAACTGCAATTTCCGACGTCAATACCGATTCATCTACTTCATTTACAGGACTGATTTCAGCGGGCTTAGGTTCCGGCGTATCGGCCGCAACTTTCGAAGAAGTCTTTCCGTTCTTCGGCGTTGCCTCTTCGGCAAGGATCGGTTTAGTTGTAGGCGGAGCTTTCGAAACAGATGAAGAACGGTGAAGGGACGCAATACCAAGCAGGTCTTCCTCTGGGTCGATAGCGGGGATCACCGGCTTTGCGGCTTCCTTTTCGCGAAGCAAACGTTCGGCTTCCGCAGCCCTGCGTTCGGCTTCGAGACGCATTTCCTCGGCTTCGCGGAGCTTTGTTTGAAGCAATTCTTCGTGGCGTGTCTTGCCTGCCTCAAACTCGTGCTTCTTCGCTTCTAAGATTTTCTGAATGTCATCGCCTTTATCCGCCACCGCGCCTTTCAAGCCTACGGCTTCCACATTCGCCGTCTCAAAATTCTGTACCTGTCCGCCTTGGACCGCAGTTTTAAGCGATTGATGCATTACGGAAGCGGAATCAAACCTATCTTCACGTTTCAGGGCTACGGCTTTTAGGATCAGATCTGAGATTTCCTTGCCAAGTTCCGGATTTGCCGAGTTCGGAGCGACCAGCGGATCAGGATTGGATTCAAGGAGCTCGATCGAGCGTTCGAGCGGGTCCACCGGCTCCGTGCCGGTTACCAAACGATAAAGTAAGGCTCCAATGCTATATACGTCGCTTCGACCATCTGGCGGTTGGTGCAATATGGCGACCGATGTTTCATCGTACGAATTTGATATGACCTTCTGCGAAGCCCCGTCTAGGCTATCCCAGATCATTTCCAATGGCGAAAAACATAGAGCAGAGATCTCGCCATCCGATCCGTTCAGCGATGTATCGACCTTATTTTCCTGCTCGCCCGAAATGCCTACAGACATTAATTTCACGCGGCCATGACCATCGATGTGAATATTCTCCGGAGCGATCTTCCCGTGAACAAAACCGAGAGTTCGCGACGAAAGAAAATCAATCGCCGAGATTAACTCTCCTATCCATGCCGTCGATCGGTCAAAATCGACCGGTCCATTGTTTTCCTTTAGATACGCGGCAAGCGTTCTACCTTCAACCGATTCGAGGACAAGATATTGCCGGCCTACGTCAAAAAAATAGTCTTCGACATTCATCAGGTTGTCGTGGCGAAGCTCTTTTAGTTGCCTCGCCTGATTGGTAAAGGCGATCTTGTTGTTCTCCTGCTGCGACAGTGTGGTAACTTTGCCGAGTTTCACGGGGATTTCCTTGACAACGACATTGACATTGCTCACCGTGTCGTATGCAGTAAAAACAGACGAGCCGTTGCCATTAGGAAGCGGTTGTTCAATACGATAGCGGCCTTGGTTTAGAAGTTCCTGAGTAGCGGGCATATAGTTTTATTCGGGTGTGAAGAGATCGAGGCGAGCCTTAAGCCAAAACTATTATACATACATTTGATAAAAAAGAAAGAACAATGTTGAAAATAGTTGTACATTGCCCGTTTAGCGTCGCTGTCCGACAAAAAGAGCGAATCAAACCTTTATAATTATCCGACGGAAATAACTTTGAGCGAATAGGGAATAGTAAGAATGAGCGTGTAAAACACGTTGAAAATTTAATGTTTGGACTAAAACGAAAACCGACCAATGAGATTTGGGAAGCATTTGAAGGCGAAGCTCTGCCGCACATGCCGGATCTTTATCGCATCGCTTATTGGTTAGTTCGAAATAAAGAAGAAGCCGAGGATCTGGTTCAGGAGACACTTTCGCAAGCGTTGCGATCCTTCCATAGATACGAGCGAGGCACAAACTGTAGGGCTTGGATGACACGGATCATGTACAACGTAAACGGTAAACGTATCAGAAAGCTAAGTAGATTGAGGTTAGTGGAAGACACAGAGGAGATGATCGCTGAAACGATCGCATTTGAACAACCTGTTAACACGAGCTTGAATGACGAGGAAGTGATTGCGGCAGTAAAAAAACTTCCAGAAGCGTTTCGTCAGGTCGTGCTTCTGGCAGATGTCGAAGAGTTTTCATACCGCGAAGTTGCCGAATTACTTCAGATTCCTGCCGGAACTGTGATGTCTCGCCTGCATCGCGGACGAAAGCTTCTCCGCATGGAGCTCGCCGGATTTGCCCGCTCATTTGGCCTGAAAAATGTGAATGAAATTTGAGATGGATGAGATGAACTGTAAAGAATTTAATGAATTGGTCGATTCGTACCTCCACAATGAGTTGCTCGTCGAAACAAACCACTCGCTATTGCGACATATCGAACTGTGCCCAGGCTGTCGTGAAAGCTTGGCAAACCATCGCGAGGTGCGCTCGCGGCTTCAGTCGGTAGTTCGAAATGCGGATGAAAGCCGGATCGATCCGCAGTTTGAGATTCGGGTTCGAAGTTCTCTTCGTGCTGATCACGGCTCGCGGAAAGTAGGGTTCGGTTCGTTCGCTCGCGGCCTAGGTTTCGCGGGACTCGTTTCTGTAGTGCTCGTCGCGATCGCATTTTTTACGTTGGACACAAAATCGCCGGAGATCGCACATTTGAATCCGCCCGCGATTAATGCATCGAATGCGTTACCGGCCTCGACAGATTCAGGCATCGGGCCTGTTTACGCGAATCTGAATAAAGATGCGGTTGACGACCATAAGAATTGTGCGTTGACGCATAATCTTGAAACAAAACCTATCACGCTCGGTGATGCGGCGGTTAGGTTTGAACCGGCGAACAGGGATATTGATAAGACTGTTGTTGAAACTCTACGTAAGGAGTTCGGCACCAAAGTTGAATTTATAAAGGCGCATTATTGCTTAATTAACGGTCGTGCGTTTGCTCATGTAGTAGTACGCTTCGAAGAAAGGGTCGTATCATTCCTAATGACCCGGAAGGAACAGAACACTTCGATATCAAATAGACGCGTTCAACAATGCGGCTACGATGGCGATCTGAAGGTGGCATGTTTCGATACGCAGACGTTTCACTTGTTTGTGGTTTCCGATCTCGAGGCAGAATCGAATTTGAAACTTGCGGAAACGCTCGAAGGTTCGGTTCGTGAACATATCGCCGAAGCAGGTGCCAGAGTTTAGATAGAACAAGCGATCGAGTCGTATGACGGAAAAGAAAATAGCTCCAAGCGAGATCACACCCGAATCGGAGTACCTAAATCGACGCAATTTCATGCGGCTCGGTCTCTTGGCCGGATCGGCTGTTGCGACGGGCGTTGTCTATCGCTCGTTCAATCCAGTGCCGCCGCCGCCGGTAATCGTCGCCGAGATCGGGAGCGATGTCGGATCTTCAGGATTTAGCACAGCAGAATCGCCGAACACGTTCGAAGAGATCACGAACTACAATAACTTTTACGAGTTCTCGACTAGCAAGGCCGGCGTCGCCAGGCCCGCGCAGAATCTTGTCACTCGGCCGTGGACGGTCGAGGTCGGCGGATTGGTGCAAAAACCCAAGACTTTTGATATCGATCAGCTACTTCGATTTCCGCAAGAGGAACGCGTTTACCGATTTCGATGTGTCGAAGCTTGGTCGATGGTGATCCCTTGGGTCGGATTTCCGCTCAAACTTTTACTTGATCAGGTGGAACCCCTTGGAACTGCCCAATACGTCGCCTTCGAAACTCAATATGATCCAAAGGTGATGCAGTCGTCATTTTCAGCCGGTATCGACTTTCCTTATGTCGAAGGCCTGAGAATCGATGAGGCAATGCATCCGCTCGCGATCCTTGCAACGGGACTTTACGGAAAGCAGATGCCGAATCAAAATGGAGCACCTGTCAGGCTTGTTGTGCCTTGGAAATATGGTTTTAAGAGCATTAAATCGATCGTTAAGATTACATTGACTGATAAAATGCCGCCGACGACGTGGAACATCTCGGCACCGAGCGAATACGGCTTCTATTCGAATGTTAATCCGAATGTCGACCATCCGCGTTGGTCGCAGGGATCTGAGCGGCGGATCGGCGAAGATCTGACAATGCGTAAGACCGAAATGTTTAATGGCTATGGAGATCAGGTCGCAAGCTTGTACGCGGGAATGGATCTCAAGAAGGACTATTAGACGGACGCGATGAACGACGTAAAATTCAACAAGATATTTATCTCGCTCAACGCGTTGATCCCGCTCGCCTTTCTTGGTTATGACGGCTGGTTTGGGCAGCTCAGTGCAAATCCGGTCGAATTTTTCTTAAGGACGACCGGTGTTTTAACTCTTGTCTTCCTGATCGTCACCCTCTCGGTTACGCCGCTTCGCAAAGCGTTCGGCTGGAACGGGTTGATCAAATACCGTCGTATGCTTGGTCTTTACGCCTTTTTTTACGGCGTTGTCCACCTAGTAACGTACAGCATTTTCGATAAACGGTTAGATATTTCGGCGATCGCCGGCGATGTCTGGCAGCGGCCGTTTATAGCGATTGGAATGTTGGCGTTTGCGATGTTGGTTCCGCTCGCAGCGACTTCGACAAATGGAATGATCAAACGATTAGGCGGGAAGAACTGGACAAAACTACATAAGCTTACTTATCCTGCTGCGATCCTTGGCGTCATCCATTTTTGGATGATAGTGAAATCAGACATATTCTATCCCGTTTTGTTCGGGCTCGTTCTCGCGGTTCTATTGGCTTATCGGCTTGTTCCAAAAGCAAAGCCGACGGTACAAACGAGTTCGTCGTGACCGCTAAGCCCGTTGCCGGTTGAACTTCCGCCGGTAATCGTCGCCCGATATTTGCACGGTCTTACACATCTCAAATAATCTCGAGCGCAACCTAATACCGATCCGGTCTTCCAGAGTTTCTTCCGAACCGCGTCTCTCGTCTGAATAATTAGTCGTAAATATTGTGTGCTTTCGGTCGTTGTATCGGGTATTGATGACGTGTGCCATCGTGTCGCGAACCCAATCGGTTGGTTTCGACGCGCCTAATTCATCAAGCACCAGAATATCGGTGTTCAGGACCGGCGCCAGAACTGCCAATTCAGACGTTTGTGTGAACGAATTGTACGAATCCTGAATTTCCTTCAAAAGAGCTCCGAACTCGTAAAACAAAGATGAGAAGCCGCGTTCGGTCAATCCTTTAATAATGGAAACCGCAAGGTGCGTTTTACCCACGCCGACCGGCCCCATCAAAAGCAGTCCCTGATCGACAGCGGGGAACTCGGAGATAAATTTCATCGCGTAACTAACGGCAAGCTTTTGCGAATCGTGCTTCTTGTCGGGCGAGTAGCTATTTAGATGACAATTTAGATAGCGGTTGGGCACGCGAGCTTTCGTGAACGGATTGAGTGAATTTTCCAAACGCCGGCACTCGCATAAACGAGCACCTTTTCCTTCCACGATCTCCATTCCAGAACCAAAACATTTGAGGCAAGCGTCGTCTTCCGGGTTGTTTTGTTCGGACAGGGCAGGCGCCGAAATATTTTGTATTAGGTGCAGTTCGTTTGCCGTGGCGGCGGATTTTCTAGTCATTTCCGGATCAGAGTTTAGATGCTTTTGTCGTCGATTCCCGATTGTATCATTGCCTCTTTCGATCATCTAAGTTTGTGCTGTGTTATATTCAAATTTGCTTCAAGTTGCTGATTTATGGGACTTCTTCAAAGTTTAATGATCAAGATGGGACTCGCCGAATTTAAGGCCGAGCGCACGCCGATAAGTGTTTTTCTGCTTGACGACGACCGAAGCCGGCACAAATGGTTCGAAAAGCGGTTCGTGGGAGACGACCTGGCGATAGCCGAGACGGTCGACGAAGCAAAAGAGCTTCTTTCCGGTTCAACGTATGACGCGATCTTCCTCGATCACGATCTGCTGCCTGAGCATTATAAGTCGAATGATCACAAGGACTACGCAAATACCGGCTATGCCATCGCCGAGTTTCTGACCGAAAAGCGTGAGCTTCAACGAGCCGCCACGATCATCGTGCACACCCGAAATGCCGACGCTGCAATCCCAATGGTTCAAAAACTACGCGAGACGGGACGGAACGTCGAATACTGTGCCTTTCCGATGCTCGACCTGAAGATAAAGAACTATTGGCAAAGATAAAGGCCCGAAGATCGAAATCTCCGAGCCTGAAATTAGCTTAGCAAAGAAATCATTTAATTGCCGGTTTCCGCATTTCGTCGATCTCCTTTTGTGTCTGATCGATCAACCCTTTGGCAATCTTTCATATTAATTACTCCTTTGGGCGATCTATTTCTTTACCAATCCATTCATGATCAGGTCCGCGACGCGATTCGCTTTATTCTCAATTTCCTTTCGTTCGCCGAGTTCATATGCGCTCAGGCTATACGGGAGCAGGGCATTGGTGGCGTCCAATATCGTACGTCCAGCTTCGTTTGAGTCCTTTAGTGCAAAAACGCCAGCCTTTTTACCTTCGCCAAGTACGGTAGCGATCATCTTGGCTTCTTCCTCAAAATAACGCTTTCTTCGCTCAAGCAGACGCGGCCTGAGTTGTGCAAGCAATTCATTCAGGCTTTGTGAATAATTTTGGACGCTATCAAACCGGTACATCACTCTTTCTATGATCATCTTCCGAAGCCGCATTTCGGGCGTGCCTTTCGACGTCGCGATCGAAGAAAGCCGAGCTTTCATCCGCTCAATGATTCGGTCAATATGCGACAAGGCGATCTCTTCCTTGCTCTTGAAGTGAAGGTAAACACTGCCTTTGCCGATACCAACCTCTTTCGCCAGATCGTCAATAGTCATCTTCTTGTAACCATGCTTGCTTAACATCCGGTCGGTTGCATCAAGTATCGCGTCGCGGGTCGTTCTTGGTTGTGCTGCGTCTTTCATAAGTTTGACTATGACCTAATACGCATTCCGGTCATCAGTGCGATTGTACGCTCAAGGATGTTTCAAGGCAAGTTCCAGGCAAGTCGAGGCAGGGAGGTTTAATCGAAGTACTTCGTTCCGGAAAGCTTGTTTGGCAATAGATCGTCGGATTGGTCTTCGGTCTTTTCGCCATACCCCAGATCTTTCATTAGCGTGGTCGGGGCGTTTCTTATCTGCATCGGGACGGGCAGATTTCCGTGGCGTTTGGCGTCTTCCATCGCCGCACCGATCGCATTTGTCGTGCCCCGGTCTTTCGACGCATTTGCCAGAAACGCAACGCCGTGTGCCAGATTGTGAATGCATTCGGGCATTCCGATCATCGTCACAGCTTGAAACACAGCATTGGCCACGACCAAAGCCGTCGGCTGAGCGAGGCCTATATCTTCGGAAGCAAAGATAACCATCCGTCTGGCGATGAACTTGGGGTCTTCGCCCGCTTCTAGCATTCGTGCCAGATAATACATCGCGGCGTCCGGCTTCGAGGCTCGCATTGACTTGATAAAAGCACTGATGACGTTGTAATGTTCTTCGCCTTTTTTGTCGTAGCGAAGGAACTTTGATTGCAGCGTTTCTTTGAGTGTTTCGAGGGTGACCTTATCGTAGAATCGGACAGTATTTTCGATCATTGTGATCGCTTGCCGTGCATCACCGTTCGCCATTTCAACGAGCCAGGCCTTAGCTTCCGCGTTAAGTTCGTAGCCGGTTCTATCAATGATAGCGGCCATATCCGCGTCAGAAAATTCTTCAAGCACGAAAACCCGCAGGCGCGAAAGCAGTGCCGGGATGACCTCGAAACTCGGGTTCTCTGTCGTCGCTCCGATCAAAACAAGCTCGCCGCTTTCGACAAATGGAAGCAAGAAATCCTGCTGCGCTTTATTGAAACGATGGATCTCGTCGAGAAAAAGAACCTTTGAACTACCAGTATTAGTTGTTGCATTTTCTAACGAATCGAACAGCGACGCGCTCTTAGTCACCTTGGAATTCGCCGCGCCGATGATCTTCCGTATGTCTTCTTTACCTGCCGAAACTGCTGAGAGTTCATGGAACTCCGCATTGATCGTATTGGCATAGATGCGAGCGAGCGTTGTCTTTCCGGTGCCGGGCGTGCCCCATAAGATGAACGAAAATATGTGGCCTTGTTCGACGGCGATCCGAAGCGGTTTGCCCTTACCGACAAGGTGGCTCTGTCCGATATATTCGTCCAGGCTTGCGGGCCGTATCCGGCTAGCTAATGGTTCTGTTTCGTTCATTCAGTCAATTTATCCGCTGTTCGATAGAAAAAGGCAACCGATCAAGGCTGCCTTTAACTTACCAAAATCTCGTCGAAATCGACTAAGGTTTGGCCGGTCGTTGATCGGCCGGGACATTTTTATAAACTTCGTCGTAGCTAGCGTAACCATCTTTGACGACCGTCGTCATCAGATTCGCCTTATCCACTTCCTGAACTTCAAGCAAGATCGCCGGGATCTCTTTCTTCAAGTTGTCGTTCATGAACGGCGAGGCACCGGTTAGCGGCTCTTTCTTTGCGAGCCTAATGGCGGCCTCAACTGCTCCGTTCGCGAGTGGAATAATCGGCTTATAGATCGTCATTGTCTGCTTACCTTCGGCAATGCTCTGCAATGCATCGATCTGTGCGTCCTGTCCGGTGACGAGAACTTTTCCGGCAAGGCTTTTCTTGTTCAAAGCAGCTATCGCGCCGCTGGCCGTTCCGTCATTCGACGCGACCACAACCTGGATATCGTTGTTGTTTTGAGTCAAGGCGTTCTCAACGATCTTTAACGCTTCTTCAGCTTTCCAATCGGTCGCGTGCTGATCGGACACAAGCTTGATATCGCCGCGATCGATCGCAGGTTTGAGAACGGCTAGAAATTCACGTTTCATTATCAGAGCGTTGTTATCTTTCGAATCACCATAGACCATCACATAGTTACCTTTCGGAGCTTTCGCGAGAGCGTATTCGGCGATCTTTCGGCCAATAACCGGAACCTGGTGCGAGATGTAAAGATCGATCTTATCCGAATTGATAAGACGGTCGTAGCTGATAACAGGAACGCCTTTCGCCTTGGCCTTATCGACCATT
>JBBSKW010000018.1:0-29944 GCA_038256005.1 Pyrinomonadales bacterium | reverse complement strand
AATTCTAGGCGTCATAAAAAGACTGAGAATACCGATTCGTTCCGGAAAAGAAAAGCGTCGTTCCCTGGGAGCACTGTTCGAGACTGCAAAGTTCCCAATCGTCCCCGCTTTTGGGCCCACGAGGCTCGCATCTATTCCAACTCTGTCCCGGGATTGTCCCGCTGGTTGGTGGAACGTGTAACGTGTTGTGTTCAGTGCGGTTGTGGGCATTTTGTGTCTGAATTTCGCAAAATATTTAAAAATAACTTTTCACAGGTTTTTTCGGTGAGATCTGTATCTTCCTTTTCCGCCATTACGGGCAGAAAAGAGACTGTTAAAAAGCGTGGATATTTGCCCATTTTTGTTCACATGCGGATGCCCGCGATGTGAACACGTGTGAACAAACATCGGCGTTTTTCCGGTTTCTTGTTGATTTCGCCCATTTTTGTTCCGTTGCGCGAGCGATCAAGCGGAACACACCGGAACAAAAATCGACGTATTTGATGAACCTGGCGATTTCTGTTCGGTTTTGATCCATAAATCGGTAAGGAGCTCCCGCAAAGTCGCAAAGTCGCAAAGGAAGAGCAAGCTGAAGCTTGACCTCTGAACGCCGAACCCTGAACTCTGAACTTTTCTGATCTGTCTTTATCTGTGTCCATATGTGTTGCGTTTCTATTCTGGGCATCGTTACATTTTCTAACGGACGCGAACCGCCACCAATAGCACTTGGCGCGATTTGCATGAGATGTGAAGGATGAGCGATCTGATAGCACTTGGGGCAGTTGACGGCGGATGTTGAAGTTGGAAAGATTGGAAAGGACGCAGACATCGCCTTTGCGTGCTTGGCGTCTTGGCATTAGAACCTAATATTCCCCGCAAGGGCGCAAAGCCGCAAAGCAAAGCCTACTTGGCCGGCGTGTTTCGATATGAAGGGAAAGCAAGGTTTCACTACTCCAGACCCAGTTCCCATCTAGCATTTCGCTGTTAGTTCAATCGTCGTATCGTTCCTTCGCGGGGGCGACGGCGAGGAAGTCGTTGGAGATACGCTGTGAATAGGTTTCCAGCAATTCCATTACACGGTTTCGCTGTGGCGAACAAAATATCAACCCGACGTGCTTTGCTTTCTTCACACGATAGACGATCTCTTCGTCGATGTATTGTGAAGTGTCTGCCTGTTCGTCTTTCGAGAGTGCAAGAGCAACGCCTGCAAATTCTTTGCGGAGCTTCGGCGGTTTGTACGGATTGTCCTTGTCGGCGATCGATAGCTTCGCCCATTCGCGCCAAAGATTGAAACCACAAGCGTGTTCCAAAACATTCGCGATATAGGCACCGCCAACTCGACACGCAACTTCGAGCAAATAGAACTTTCCATCAGCCTTGCTGTGAAGAAATTCGCCGTGGGTAACGCCGTTCTCGTACTTGAAAGCCTTTAGAAGCTTCGCGTTCAACTTCTCAAGTTCCTTCCGCTCTTTCGATGCGTAATCGACGATCGACGTCGTAAACACACCGCCATAGTGCGTAACCGAAAACGGCGGCCGGCCGTACTGGCTAACACCTGAACAAACGATCTTGCCACCGCTGACAACCGAATCAACGTGGTAAACCTCGCCTTCGATGAAGCGTTCGATCAGAAACTGCGACGGATGATCGCGCCAATTGTTTCGCTCGTCAAGGCCTTTCAAAACATCCCAAACCTGCTCTTTCGATTCGCACTTTCTAATGCCGAAGGCCGAAACTTCATGCCGCGGTTTAACGATCACCGGCATCTCGACCATTTCTAAAAAGCTGTCGATCTCCGATGCCTTCAACGGGCAAATATATTCGGGGCAAGCAATTCCCGCTTCGGCGGCGATGTTCCGCATTGCGTATTTATCGCGAAAACGGATCGCGTGCGAATACGTCATTCCGCCAAGTTGCAGATGCTCGCGAGCACGAGCTGCCGTGGTCACATCAAACTCGTCTAATCCAACAACACGATCGATCGTCCGCTCACCGGCAATATTGGTGATAACCCGAACGTAGTCTTCAACCGTTGCATCATTCTCGACCGTTTTGACTTCGTTGAGAGCGGTCCACATCCATGGCTCATCGAGCAATTTCTTGCGCGTAACAAGCGTTACATGCCAATCAGCGTTCTGGCATTCCTCAAGAAATTCATTCCCCTTATGTTCGCTAGCGATGCAGACGATGTGCTTTTTCATATGGTACGCGGACATCTTTTGTCCGCAACGTTGACTGATACTGATTCTCTATTCGGCTTTTCGCAAGTAACTATCAACACTCCAATCGCCCGAACCCTTGATCATGAACGCAATGGCAATGAACAAATACAAAAGAGCCTTTTCCTGAGCGGCAAACGGGTCGGCACCATGAACTCCGACCAATGCAACGAGCATCGTAACGGCGATGAAAAAGCTGGAAAGGCGTGTCAATAATCCGATCGCCAGCAAGATGCCGCCACCAAATTCTGACAGAGCCGCAGCCCACGCGAATAGCCCCGGTGCAGGAAAGCCCATACGTTCGGCTCCGCCGATCAGGCCTTCGCCGGGCGGCAATTTGTCCATTCCGTGGCCGAAAGCCATCGCAACACCGGCAAATATCCTTAATAGTGCCGACCCGGCATTTCCCGCAAATGACATTCCGTTTTCGCCACCAAACAGAAGCTTGTTGAGCATCGTCTATTTCCCTGCCTATTGGTTTATTTTGTCTCAAAAGAATGGCACAATTCAAAGGTAAAGACAATCTATTAACAAAAGCGACGAACGGGCGAAACGCTGAAAAATAGGGGATTTAATGGGCGATATTGACATAGCAGTTTTAATCAGCCATTTGGTAATGTTCATGGTGGTCTTGCTGATGGCCATATCGTTTCACGAAGCGGGCCATGCTTGGATGTCGTGGAAATTCGGAGATGATACGGCATTTATGTTGGGACGTGTGACGCTAAATCCGGTCGCACATACCGACCCGATCGGGACGCTGCTTATACCAATTCTCGGATTTGTCTTCGGCGCGATCGGTGGAGCTCTTGCCGGCATTCCGCTGATAGGCTGGGGCAAACCGACGCCTGTAAACCCGCGAAATTGGACGAACTATAAGCTTGCGAACGTAATGGTCTCGATCGCCGGGATCGTCGCAAATTTGATCCTTGCGATCGTTGGATTCGCCATCTTTAAGACGCTACTGGAAACCGGCACCATCAATGCCGGCAATGCTTCAGGCGGAATCGTTCAGCCGCTCGTGATCTTTTTGAACTACATGATCATGCTGAACGTCTCGCTAGCGGTCTTCAATCTCTTGCCGTTTCCGCCGCTCGACGGGAGCAAGGTGCTCTCGACATTTCTACCTGCGAGCTTTCAACCGGTATTCGACATGCTCGAGCAGTTCGGCTTTCTGATCCTTCTTCTCTTGGTTTACATGGGTATAATCGGTTTGATAATTCGGCCCGTTTACATGCTCGTCCAGTATCTTCTCTTCACGCCTTGGTTTTAGCTTATGCCGCGTGTATTCGAACTTGATGGATTTCGTTTCTTCTTCTATTCGAACGAAGGCGACCCGCGTGAGCCTGTTCACATTCACGTTCGAAAAGAGCGAAATTTGGCTAAGTTTTGGATACTTCCGGAAGTAGCTCTCGCCGACTCTTACGGGTTTTCTTCTAAAGAACTTAACAACGTCCGCCGTATCATTGATAATAACAAAGGCCGAATCGAGGAGGCATGGAATGAACATTTTAACTCTTGAAGCGACCGCGACTGCGTTGACCTTCGACCGCGATAACATGTGGGTCGAGCTTTCCGACGGGCGACAACTCGGCGTTCCGTTAGCATATTTCCCTCGGCTCGCTAACGCTACGGCGGCTCAACGGAAGAACTTTGTGATCAGCGGTGGTGGTGTGGGATTACATTGGGACGAACTCGATGAAGATATTTCCGTTCCGTCGTTGCTTGCCGGCAACATGGATAGAACAGTCCGACCGAACACTCCGGTGAAGAAGGCCGCCTAGAACGTCTCACTTTTTAGCTAAATGAAAAAACGCATATTCAGCGGTGCACAGCCCACCGGTCAGCTTCATATTGGTAATTATCTTGGCGCACTTAAGAACTGGGCGGCGCTGCAGGATGATTACGATAGCATTTTTTGTATCGTTAATCTGCACGCGATAACGCTGCCGCAAGATCCGGCGGGTTTGAGAAAAGCGACGCTCGATCTTGCCCGTATATATCTCGCAGCAGGGATCAATCCGGCGAAATCTACGATATTCATTCAGTCTGACGTTCCTGAACACGCCGAACTCGCGTGGACGCTTTCGTGCATCGCTCGCATGGGCGAACTCGAACGTATGACGCAGTTTAAGGACAAGGGAAAAGGAAATGCAGAACGTGCGGGCGTTGGCCTTTTCACATATCCGATCTTGATGGCGTCGGATATTTTGCTTTATCAGACCGATCTTGTGCCGGTCGGTCAGGATCAGAAACAGCATCTCGAGCTTTCACGCGATCTGGCGGAAAGGTTTAATCGCGACTTCGGCGAGACTTTCAAAGTGCCCGAACCCTACATTCCAAAAGCCGGTGCGAGCATTAAATCGCTGCAAGATCCCGCAAAGAAGATGTCGAAATCGGACGAGAACGCCAATAGTTCAATATTTCTGCTCGATGATCCCGACACGATCACCAAAAAGATAAAACGCGCCGTTACAGATTCCGGTACTGACATTACATTCGACGAAACGCGGCCCGCTATCACAAATCTTCTTACGATCTATCAGCTCCTGACCGGCAATACCAGCGAAGAATGCGTCGAACATTTGGCCGGCAAAGGCTACGGCCACTTTAAGACCGAGCTCGCCGAGGTAACCGTGGAATTCCTCAAACCATTCCAAGACCGAGTTAAAGATTATGACGACGAATCCTTAAAGAACATTCTCTCAACCGGTGCCGAAAAGGCCCGATCCATCGCAAGCGAGACGCTAAAAACCGTGTACGAACGCATGGGAATCAATTGACAAGACGATGAAGATTCGCGATCTAATTCGAATCATAGAGAAAGACGGCTGGGTTCTTGCGAGAACTAGAGGCAGCCATCGGCAATATCGTCATCCATCAAAAGCCGGAACAGTGACGATCGCCGGACATCCCGGAGACGATATTCATCCGAAAACAGAACGTAGCATTTTGAAGCAGGCAGGGTTAACATAGTCAGGAGGAGTAACCATGAAGGCTAGATATCTTGTAGTCATTGAAAAAGGCGATCAAAACTACTCTGCGTTCTCGCCGGATGTGCCGGGATGTGTAGCGACTGGTAGATCGGTAGAAGCAACGATCGACGAAATGCGTTCCGCAATTGAATTCCACATAGAAGGAATCGTAGAAGATGGCGAAAGCGTCCCCAAGTCAAAGGGGCTGGATTTCTACATTCATAACACGACGGAAATCTCCGGCGAAGACATCCTGGCCCACGTTATCGTTGACACTCCGGAAATGGCACTGGCATGATTAAATTTCGTTCGATCGTTGTCCTTCTTTTATCACTCATTGTGGCGTGCGGTACGCAGCCATCATCGCTTGCACAGCAAATATCCAGCTGTATTCCATTAAACGATGACGAAACAACCAGCGAATCCTATTTTGCGACCATATTATTCAGGGAGCGCGAAACACTTCGCATATTCATGGAGTCGTCCGTTTCCAATCCTCAGAAGGCGATCCTCAAAAGGATGTTTTTGTGGAGGTTTTCGAACAGAAAAGTGCGACTAAAGGAAAATATTGCGTATCGCCGGTTGCAGGACTGACGCTACCGGCCGATTTGAGTTCAAGGATCTACCGAAGGGAAAATACCTTGTAAAGCTGAGCAAAGACGGAGGTTTCCAGCTAACCGAGGTCATAGTTTTGGTCTCGCCAAAATCCAAGAATCAGAAGCCGATAGACGCATTCATCCAAGTTGGGCACTGAATATTTGAAATCGGCCGTTTATAAATGAAGATCAAAGTTTACGAAAAACCTACCTGAACGACTTGCCGGAATTTGGCTTCGCTGTTTCGTGAAAACGGCATTGATTTTGAGCAAGTTGACTACTTCAAACAGCCTTTGACGGCGGAGATCGTTGGAGATCTACTGGCGAAGCTGAAAATTCCTGCGTTCAGTTTGTTGCGGACGAAGGACAAAGAGTTTAAGGAACGCGGGTTCACCGAAAACACGCCGGAAAGCGAGATAATTGAGGCATTTATTGCAAATCCTGGGCTTTTGAATCGCCCGATAGTCGTCGTCGGTGACCGTGCGGTGATCGCCCGTCCTATTGAAAAGGCTCTCGAATTGATTCGGGAATAACAAACGAAAGTATGATGTTGGTCGTGCTTACAACCGTTTCCGATGAGCAGCAAGCGGAGAAACTTGCGCGTGAGATCGTTGAGACAAAGCTTGCAGCCTGTGTTCAGATACTTCCGCGGATGACTTCGGTCTATGTTTGGGAAGGCAAGGTGCACCGTGAAAGCGAACATCTGCTACTGATAAAAACGCTCGCCGAAAAGTACGACGAGCTTGAGGCTTTCATCAAATCGAAACACAGTTACGAAACTCCCGAGATAGTCGCGATCGATGCGGAACGCGTTTCCGATGGTTACGCTAAGTGGCTTACGGACATTCTAGGCTAGGTCGTCAGTTGGGCGGTCTGTCGCGGCTCCGCACGTCTTTACAATAAATTCGACCGCGTCGTGCGGCGAATCGGTCAGATGGATCAGATTAAGATCTTCGGGCGAAATGTAGTGATCATTGAGCATCACGGACGTTATCCATTGCAGCATTCCCTGCCAATAGGTCGAGCCAAAAAGTACGACGGGAAAGTTTCGTATCTTGCGTGTCTGGATCAGGGTCAATGCTTCGAAAAGTTCGTCCATCGTGCCAAATCCGCCGGGAAAGATGATGTACGCATTGCTGTATTTGATGAACATCGTCTTGCGGACCATGAAGTATTTGAACGTCAGAGACTTCGTTTGATAAGGGTTCTCCGACTGTTCGAATGGCAGTTCGATGTTGCAGCCGACCGAGACCCCGCCCGCTTCGAAAGCTCCGCGATTTCCCGCTTCCATGATGCCCGGACCGCCGCCCGTGATGATCTCAAAACCACGCTCGGCAAGCAGCTTCGCGGTCTCGCGTGAGGCGATGTACATCGGGTCGTCCTCGTTCGTTCGTGCCGAGCCGAAGATCGAAACACCGCGTGTGATCGTCGAAAGATTGTCGAAACCATCAACGAATTCGCCCATGATGCGGAAAACGCGCCACGAATCGGAGGTCTTGTAGGCGTCGTCCGGCTCGGGCGAACGAAGAAGAACTTCGTCGTCGGTCAGCTTCCAATAACCCGGCTCGTTTTGCCGGATCTTTGCTTCGGCGACGGTCTCCGGTTCGGGTGCTTTGCCCGCGTCTTTAGTCTTCTTTGGTTTGTTTGCGTCAGTTTCAGCCATTTGTAATTTGGATTTTAGATCTCGGATTTTGGATTCCAGAACGATATCACGGTCCAAAATCCAAAATCGGCAATCTAAACTCGTTAGATTCCCATGATGTTATATCCGCAATCGACGTAGATCGTTTCGCCGGTGATGCCGGTCGAGAGGTCGCTTACGAGAAATAGTGCGGTGTTTCCGACCTCGGCAACTGTAACGTTTCGTTTGAGCGGAGCCTTTTCGCCAACGTAGCCGAGCAATGAGCCCATATTCTTAACGCCGCGAGCGGAGAGCGTATTGATCGGTCCGGCGGAGATCGCATTCACGCGAATATTGTTCTTACCGAGGTCGGCCGCGAGGTAACGCACCGACGATTCGAGTGCCGCCTTTGCCACGCCCATTACGTTATAGCTAGGCACGACCTTTTCGGCACCATAATAGCTCATCGTAACAATGCTACCTCCTTCGGCCATAAGCGGCGCGGCCGCAAGTGCGACCTGTGTCAACGAATAAGCACTTATCTCAAGCGCTGTGCGGAAAGCTTCTCGCGTTGTTGTAACAAACTCGCCTTCGAGCGCTTCTTTCGGTGCAAATGCGATTGAATGAATCAGATAATCCAAACGGCCGTAACGCTCCTTAACAGCTTCGAAAGCCGCATCGACGTCTGCTTGGTTCGTAACGTCGCACGGAACCACCAAAGAATCGGCTAATTCACCGGCCAGCTTTTCGACATTCTCTTTCAGCCGTTCGCCTTGATAAGTAAATGCCTGCTTAGCACCTTTCTCACCACAAGCCGCGGCACACGCCCAGGCGATCGAACGCTTGTTCGCAACGCCGAATATCATTCCGATCTTGTTTTCTAACATATGAGTTATTCGGTTACGTAAAGTTTCTGCAAAGCTTCAAAATCGAGAAGGCGAATATCGATATCTACCGGCGTATCACCAAACTTCTGAGTGTTCAGAGCCGATCGTAATACCTGTTCGTCTTCCGCAACGATCTGTGTGACCAAAGCGATCATCAATCGAACGTTCGTGACACTGCCCGTTCCCTCGATCGATTTCTTCGCCTGCGTGATCTTTCTGATCATCGATGTAATGCGATCTTGCCGCAATTCAGGCGACACAAGAAACGCTACTTCGCAGCAAACTAGCACGCCGTTCTTTTGAAACACCGCGTCAAACGGTACATCGGCAACGCTTACGTGCCGCATCAGCGGAACGCCTTCTTCGTGCTGGATCTGTCGCAACGCAAGATCTTCGGCGACGATGTAAGCCGATTGCAATTCGCTAAGCTGGCCTGCTTCCACCTCAAGGATCTTTGATAGTTCACGAACCTCGATGTTAAGGCTCTGCCGCTGCAGGTCGGGCATTGCTGTTGACCATTCGATCCGATTCTGAATAAGGCTCGAAGACAGCCGGTTCATCTTTAACACGCTCGCACCGGTGTAGATCGTCAGCCCGATCAATGCGACGAAGAATATGAACGCCATCGTCCAGTTCTGTGAAGCGATTGCAACGATCGCGCCGATCAGCAAAACCGCAGCCAGAACCGCAGCGATCGCGATGAACGGCGCGAGGCTGGCCGGCCGCTGAAATGAAATGCTCGTGTTTTCGAGCCTGTTTTGCATATATAGTTGTTAGGCTGCGGAACTTGCTCGTTCGAACTCGATGTCATCAAAGTGTGTCATCGTCTTAAACGCACGGAATCGTTCGTTGATCTCGCTGTATTCAAGTGCGTCAACGCGCTCGGTGCCGAACTTTTCAACGTTGAACGAAGCCATCACCGAACCGTAGATCATCGCACGGCGAAGCGTTTCGTCCGTTACGTTATTCTGTGCCGCGAGATAACCCATGAAGCCGCCGGCGAACGTATCGCCGGCACCGGTCGGATCAAACACGCTCTCAAGCGGGTACGCAGGTGCGACGAAATAGCTATCGTTGGTGAACAACGTCGCCCCATACTCGCCGCGCTTGATAACAACTACTTTCGGACCGATCGCCATGATCGCCTTGGCGGCTTTGTGTATGTTTGGCTCGTCTGTAAGTTGGCGTGCTTCGGCGTCGTTGATTATTATGCAATCGACGACCTTGATAGTTTCAAGCAAAGCATCTTTCATCGACGTGATCCAGAAGTTCATCGTGTCCATCGCGACGAACTTCGCGTTCGGACATTGCTCGCGGACACCTTTTTGCAGCATCGGGAGAATGTTCGCTAGAAACAAAAACTCCGCGTTCTTTGAATTTTCAGAAAGCTTTGGATCGAAGGTCTCGAACACGTTGAGCTGTGTATCGAGCGTGTGAGCCGTATTCATATCGTAATCGTAACGGCCTTGCCAAAAAAAAGTTTTGCCGTCGGGCACGATCTCGATATCGTTCGTGTTGATACTATGACGCTTGAAAACGTCCCACTCGGCATCGGTAAAATCTCCGCCGACGACGCCGACCGCATTCACATCCGTGAAAAAGCTGGCCGAAAGCCCAAAGTGGGTAGCCGCACCACCCAAAACTTTATCGCGTTTACCGAACGGCGTCTCAAGCGCATCGAACGCGACCGACCCTACAACTGTTAATGACATTTACTTGATTATTCTCCTAAACCTTTCGGGTGCTTCTTCCCGACTATGCCACACAAAGATTTCCGTTCCCTTTGTTGTACCTATCTCGTATTTCGACGCAAGGTCGCCAATGCTCCTTGCGCACGAAGGAAGATTGATCTTAGACAAGAGGTCCCTTTTTTCGTCGAGCGTAAGAACGCGCTCATTGCTTTCAACTGGGAAAAAGTCGGAAACTGCGGAATGCTCTGCTATCCGGCCGGTTAAGTCGTATGCACAACGGCGATCGGAATTACAGTTCGCACCAATGCACGCGGCGACCGACAAAACCACAAATTGCGAGATGTTCCTGAATCTCATCTACTCGATCCAACTAGACTTGCGCAAAAGATTATTTTACACGCCACGGCGGATTTTTGCGATTGTCGCCGGCGTGAAACAGGCAGATCTTGTTGCCGTTCGGGTCTTTCAGAAAGGCTTGGCGCCATAGCCAAGGACGGTCGGTTGGGTCTTCGTCGAATTTGAGGCCGAGCGACTTGAGTCGTTCTACTTCGCCGTCAAGGTCTTTACATTCAAAGTATAGAACGATCTGGTTCGAAGACTCGGCCTCATCCGCTTCGTTAACCGAAAGCGTTGCTTCGCCGTCCGGACATTCGAGCCGTGCGTATCGCGGCAGCGAGTCAACAACAAGCAAAAGGCCGAGCTTTTGGAAAAACTCGACCGCTTCTTGAGTCTTGGAACAATAAATAGTTACCTGGTTTAGATTCACTGCTTCAGTTCTTTCAGCACCTTCTCAGCATTTCCCTTATATTCGCTTTCCGGATTTTTTTCGATCATCAAGCTTAGATATGCCACAGCGTCTTCACGAAGTTTCGCCGGCTCGTATTTCTCTTTCTCTTTTTCGATCTTGAGATTTACCTTCTGCTTGCCCTCGTTCTTTGACAGATAATAGCTGCTCATCCCGGCAAGATACAGAAATTCATCGATCTTCGAAAAATCCGGGTACGCCGCATAGGTTTCTTCAAAACGCATCAAGACCTGCTTATAAGCCTTCTTTGCCGGACCAAAGCCCTGCCACGCAACATCCAAATTGCCCTTCGCGTCCGCCTCAAGCAACGGATCCTTATCCAGCATAGGCGTAACGTTTCGCTGAGCCATTGTTGTTAGGCTAAATGCGGAAATCACAAACCCTACGAACAGAAGTGCTAAAACCTGATCTTTCATAACTAACAAAGATGCTTTCTATCGATAAAAAGTTTTCCTGTTCGGACTAAACGCCATACTTTCCAATTATCGCATCAAGCTTCTTAGCCGTTTCGGCGGGCCAGTGGTCGGGAGCTGTGAAGATGGCGTTCTTTGCCGCTCCGGCGAATTGGTTTGGCGTTTCCTTGGCGGCGACGCGTTTAACGGCGTCTTTTAATATGAGCTGGGCATTGCGGACGTTCTTGTTCAGATATTCGACGACCATGTCGATCGTGACGTCGTCGTGGCCTTCGTACCAGCAGTCATAGTCGGTGACGAGAGCGAGCGTGGCATAAGCGATCCCGGCTTCGCGGGCGAGCTTTGCTTCCTGTAGATTGGTCATCCCGATGATGTCCATTCCCCATTGGCGATAGACCATTGATTCGGCCTTGGTGGAGAACGCAGGGCCTTCCATACAAAGATACGTGCCGCCTCGATGAACCTTAACATCGACCGTTTTGCACGCGGCTTCGAGGATGTCGCCGAGCTCATTACACACCGGATGTGCGAACGTGACGTGCCCAACGATTCCCTCGCCAAAGAATGTCGATTCCTGCGCCCGGGCACGCGTGCGGTCAAAGAACTGATCAGGTATGACCATATCCGTCGGAGCGTATTGCTCTTGCAGCGAACCGACCGCTGACACCGACAGAATGTATTCCACACCCATCAGTTTCATCGCGTAGATGTTCGCGCGGTACGGCACTTCAGTCGGTGTGAATTTGTGCCCACGCGCATGCCGCGGCAAGAACGCGACCGTCACGCCATCGAGCTCGCCAATGATGAATGCATCCGAAGGCGAACCAAACGGCGTCTCCAACGTCTGCTCCCGAACGTTTTCGAGTTCCGGCATCTGATAAAGTCCCGAGCCGCCGATAATTCCAATTTTTACTTTTTCCATCTTTCCTATTTGCTCGTTTTGCTATCGCACTTCTTCGAATCAACGATTGCTTTCAGTTCCCCGCTTTTCTGTTTCGCAACCAATCCATCTAACTCAGTGTTCCGTGCCTTGTCATTCTCGATCACTATCTTTTCATAAGTTCGAAGCATGCTTTCGATCCCGGCAAGCTGCGCCGCTGCTTCATCATCTTTCTTATCCGCATTCTCGAACTTGAAAACCGCTTGACCGAAAGTGAACTGCATCGTCAATTCGGATTTGAACTTGTTCTTTTTTTCAGGAATCAAAGACATCGTTTCGCTGCAAAGCACAACCGAAACTTGATCGGTGTCGATCAACCATTTGAAGCCCCATTCACGGGCATCCCGAGCATTTTTATTGAAAGGTTGCTGTTCCAAAAGCCTGGCGTTGTTTAAAAAGGAATCACGATCCTTCTGTTGCTGGGATTGTGCCGTTCCGAACTGGGCAGTTACGATCAATACGAGGAATGCAAAGAGTATATTTCTAGATTTCATCAATTTATGTCTCCAGCTGGCGATACTAAGATTTTGCCATCGATTTCGTTGAGTCGGCAAAGCGGATGTTCAAAATCGTGATAAAACAGACACATCCATTCTTCTTGAACCGCTTGCGGTAAAACTTCCTTCTTGAAAGCTAATGTCTCAGTTGGGTAGAGATCGTAGCCCATTATCCAGGCAAGCGGAACGTGATGGCTCGTCGGGATGAGGTCGGCGAAGCCGTACATCGTTTGGCCGCCACGATCGAGTCGCCATGTTTGCATCGTTTCGGAATGACCGCGAATGGTCTGCATCTTCAGGCCCGGAACTACTTCGTAATCGTCGGCCATCGATTCTAGCTGACCGGTTTCCTGTATTGGCCGCCAGTTGTCGGGCAGATAACTTGCCCGGTCGCGTTCGTGCGGGTTTTCGGCGTGGTCAAGTTCTCGGGCGGAGACTAGGTAGCGGGCGTTTTTGAATTGTGGAATTGGGATCGCGGATTGCGGATTTTTTATTCCGAACTGACAATTGTCCACTGACGACTGTCCGCTACTAATCGTGTTTCCGCCGGCGTGATCGAAATGGAGATGAGTGTTGACGACGACTGTGATGTCGTCCGGCTTGCAGCCTGTTTTCTCAAATAGGGTTTCCGCAAAAGGCTTTTCACGAAAGATGCCGTACATTTTAGTTTCTTTCTCGGTCCATTTCTCGCCGATGCCGGTCTCGATCAACACTTTCGCTTTGCCGGTGTCGATGAAAACGCAATTCATCTGCTGCTTGATGCGGTTCAACTCGTCCGGCGGACAGACACGTTCCCACAAAACGCGAGGGACGACTCCGAACATCGCCCCTCCGTCTAACCTAAATTCAGTGTCGGGAACTATTTCAACCCGATAATCACCGATTATCATTTTTCTACTTCTTCGGCTGAGCCGGCTTAGCTGCTGGTGGCGGTGGCGGTGGCGGTGCAGCACCTTCAGGTCCGCCGGGACCGTCCGGTCCACCTGGGCCACCTGGGCCTTGCATCTGTTCCGCCTGCTCTCGCTGCTTCTTCATCGCTTCTTCGATCTGCGCGTCGGTTACGACCGGAACGTCGAAATCTTCAGGAACCTTCACTCCGTTCTTCGCGATCAAGCCGTCGATCAGATCTTTCTGTTTTTTCTCTTCCAACTTCTGGCGAGCCAGCATCTTACCCGGCATTTCGCGAGCCATCGGATTGTCAGGGTCTTTCACGGCCGTTGATATCAAAATATGACGAACGTCATAGGTTTCCTCTTCCTTGCCGGCATCCGTTTTCGTTACACCCTTTCGCTCAAGCTTAATGATGTGAAATCCGTAATCCGTTTCAACGAGTTGCTGAGTGATCTGTCCGGGTTCGAGAGCAAGTGCTGCCTGTTCGAACTGCGGCACCATTTTGCCCTTTGTGTTGTTTCCGTAAAATCCACCGAGCGGTTCACCTTTAGGGTCCTTGTTACCCGGATCTTCGGAAAATTCGTTTGCAAGCTTAGCAAAATCTTCACCGGCCTTTGCTCGATTAAGGATCTCTTCAGCCTTGGTACGCTTTTCTGCCCCGCTATAGGTCGGGTTAGCTGCTACGTATTCGGCAACTTCTTCGTCCGTTACTTTAAGCTTATCAGCAGTCTTGGTCGAATATAGACGTGCAAGAAACTGCGCCTGCTGAAGCTTTACCTGTAATTCTGTCTTTTGAGCAAAAACCTTGTCCAATTCACCCGCAGCTACTTTGTCCCGAAATTCCTGTTCGTAGATCTCTATCTTTGCAAAGATATCACGGGCCTGTTTTTTCTCTTCTTCCGAAATTTCCCGATCGGCCATTTCCGGATTCTGTTCTTTCATCAAAGCGACCTTAGAATCAAGAAATCGTTGAAACTCAAGTTCATTATCGCGTTTGCCGAGCCCGATCTTAGCCTTTAGATTATCAACGAACGTTGAAGCCGGTTGTTCACCCTGACCGTAAAAGGCATTGACGCGAGCTTCGTCAATAAAACCAAATGGCGGCATCGGCCCTTTATCTTTATTGATCTCTCGGTCGTAATTTACGGCGATAACCTGCGAGCGGATATTCTCAAGTTCCTGCTTGGTGTTTGGCTCATTAGTGTAGCCTTCTGAACGCGCACCGCTGGCCAAAGCAAAGAGTTCACGAAGATTATCGAGCTGCTCTTTTTTCATCTCCGGATTATCTGAGAAACGCTTTAAGAACGCCGGATTATCCTTGGACAGATCACCGAGAAGTAGTTCGATCTCTTCTTTCGTGATGCCGCGAAGGTCAGTCGTTGTGTGACCGACGTTCTGTTTCCAGAAAACCAACCCGACACCGATGCCCAGAATTACTAACAACAAGATCAGGCCCTTTACTAAATTACTCAAAACTCAAGTCCTCACTTTCTTCAAATCTAAATCTCGACTGAAAATCAAACGATAAATATAACAGAACGCCCGGTAATCAACTAGGATGCTGCACCTTCATTCTGCGTTTGCACTAATTCCAGCAGCACGCCGCCGGTGGCTTTCGGATGTACAAAGGCGACCAAACAGTTCTCAGCCCCGATCCGAGGAACTTCATCGATAAGCTGAAAACCCTTTTCTTTTAACTGTTTAAGCGATGCATGAATGTCGTCGACATCGACAGCAATGTGATGAATGCCCCCGCCGCGTTTCTCCAAGAACTTTGATATCGGTGAATCTTCGCTAGTCGGTTCTAACAACTCAATTCTGCTTTCGCCGATCGGAAGCATCGCAACACGTACCTTTTGATCTTCAACGATCTCCGTATGAACATTCTCCAGGCCCAGCGCGTCTTCCCAAAAAGAAAGTGCCCGGGCGATCTCTTTAGTCGCAATGCCCAAATGGTTGATCTTCATATTCTCGTGATTAATTCTTCTACGGCAGTGTATGGATCAGTTGTCTTGCCGGCGATCGACTCAGCCAAGCGGTCCAACCTTTCGTCGTTTCCATTCTTATTCAAAAGATCCCTCAATAACCGCTCCTGCAGAAGTTCCAATAACCGCCATTTAGCGATCGCCGTTTTTCTCACAGTTCCTGAACCTTGATTCTGGAAATTGAACTCAGCAAAGCTCGCTATCGCCGCGGCCAGATCTTCAATTCCTTTTGTTTCTGTCGCGATCGTTTTCACGATCGTTGGGTGCCACATATCAGGTCTATGGGCTAAGGACAAAAGTGCTTCGAGTTCCTTCTGCGTCCGCAGAACGCCTTCCCGGTCTGCCTTGTTGATCACAAAAACATCGCCGATCTCCATTATTCCGGCCTTTATCGCCTGAATGTCGTCGCCCATTCCGGGAACAAGAACGACCACTGAAACGTCCGCCGTTTTTACGATCTCTACCTCGTCCTGACCAACCCCAACGGTTTCAACTATCACCTTATCGAACCCGGCCGCATCGAGTATCGCGACGGCATCAACAGTCGCACGCGAGAGACCGCCTAGATTGCCTCGCGTCGCCATCGAACGAATGAAGATATTCTTATCCAGCCCGAGCGTGGACATCCGAATGCGGTCACCCAGGATCGCACCGCCCGAAAATGGACTCGACGGATCGATGCAAATAATACCGATTTTTTCGCCTTTGTCTTTGTAGTGAAGAGCGAGTTTATCCACCAGCGAAGATTTCCCGGCTCCCGGCGAACCAGTTATCCCGATCACCTGCGTACGCCCGGTCTTCGGATAGATCTCCTTCATCAGTTCAACGCCTTCAGCCAACCCGCTTTCAACACGTGTTATTGCACGGGCGATCGTACGCGTGTCGCCGCTAAACAGTTTTTCCAATGACAATTTCATTCAAACTCTTATCGAACCGAAATTCTCTCATTTCTCGTTCAAAACACAAACAAATAGCGGGCCATTCGACCCGCCATTTGCCTTTTCACCTTCTACTTTTGCCTTTTCTACATCTGCCCTTCATCAGCCGACGGCCCATAGATCGATGGGACCGCGATGTCGTTTAGGCGAAGATAGACCGAAAGCTGACCGCGATGGTGGACAATATGATTCATCACGAACGATCGCATCGTTGTGATCTTCGGCATTGTGAAATAGATCTGCTCGCCATTTCGCATCGTCCAATCTTCCATGAAGGTTTCATCGGGAGTGTTCCGCAAAACGTCGATCGCCTCAGCCACACTCTTATCAAAATATTCTAGAAGGTCTTCATTACTGGCCGGCTCAAACGGTTTATAATCCCATTTCGAAAAATCGAGCTCACTTTGCTGAAGCGTAGCAGACGTCCAGCTAAACATTTCAGCGATGTGAACTGCGAGTTTGCCGAACGGCATCGATTTTTCGTGCGGAGTCCAGCCAAATTTATCGGCCGGAACTCGTTCGAGACACTTGCGGGCCACGGTTGCTTCTTGCTGCATCTCGGCGATCAGTGCGGAACTGATGTTGTTTGAAAGTGCTACGGTACTGGTGCTCATAAAACTACTCCTCTTCTGTGAAATTTAGATTTGGGAGCATAACACACATGTTGCATTGATGCAACATGGCACAGCATGCGTTTCACGAACAGTCAACCTTTCAGCAAATTCTTCGCGATGACCATTCGTTGGATCTCGCTCGTGCCTTCGCCGATAGTGCACAGCTTTGAATCGCGCCAATATTTCTCAGCCGGATAGTCTTTTGTATAACCGTATCCGCCGTGGATCTGCACCGACTCTTCCGATACGCGAACGGCAACCTCGGATGCATAAAGCTTTGCCATCGCCGATTGCTGCGTCACCGGCTTGCCCGCATCTTTCGTTGCCGCTGCCTGCAATGTAAGCAACCGTGCACACTCGATCTGCGTTGCCATGTCCGCAAGCTTGAACTGGATCGCTTGAAATTCCGCGATAGCTTTTCCAAATTGATGCCGCTCTTTTGCATATTTAACTGCGGCCTCGTACGCACCTTGGGCAATGCCGACCGATAGTGCCGCGATCGAAATACGGCCACCATCAAGGATCTTCATCGCCTGCAAAAAGCCTTCGCCTTCGGATCCTAGACGATTTTCGTCGGGCACATAACAGTCCTCAAAAACGACCGAAGCGGTTTCCGACGCTCGCATCCCAAGCTTGTTCTCTTTCTTATCCGACCGAAATCCTTCCATCGATTTGTCGAAGATGAAAGCTGAAATGCCACGGTTTCCCTTCCCTTTATCGGTCACCGCAACCGCGACCAGCGTATTGCACGCAATTGCGTGCGTAATGAAATTCTTCGAACCGTTGACCTTCCAACCGCCGTTCGAGCGGACCGCATTCGTCCTCGTACCGGAAGCATCGGACCCGGCTTGCGATTCGGTCAAGCCCCACGCTCCGAACGATTCGCCCTGGGCAAGCGGCACCAAATATTTCTGCTTTTGCTCTTCACTACCGAACGTAAAAATGTGGTTCGAGCAAAGCGAATTGTGTGCGGCGACCGACAACCCGACCGAGCCGCAAACGCGGGCTATCTCCTCGATTATCGTCGCATATTCGACGTAGCCCATTCCCGCTCCGCCGTATTCTTCAGGGAAAATGATTCCCATCAGGCCTAGTTCGGCAAGCTTCGGCCGCAGCTCGACCGGAAAATGTTGTGCTTCGTCCCATTCCATTACATTCGGCCGAATTTCGCTTTCGGCGAATTCGCGGATCGAATACTTGATCTGTAATTGTTCTTCGTTGAGTTCGAAATTCATAATGTATAAATAATTGTTATCTTGCCATAACACTAATCGAGGCTCAAATTTAGTCGGACAGATTTTCTTTGGCTGATTGGTAAGTGCGGGCTAGGCGGGTAGACTTAACCCAAGATGAATGGGCAAGAAAATATTCTGAAAACTGACGATTCGATCACGGAACTTCTGAGAAACACCAAATCCATTGCTGTTCTTGGCGTCAAGCCGGAATCGCACGCGATGCAGCCGGCATTTTACGTTACGAAGTTCATGCAGGAAAAGGGTTACAAGATCATTCCGGTCCCGGTCTACTATCCGGACGTGACGGAGATCTTAGGCGAGAAAGTTTATCGACATTTATCGGAAATTCCCGAGCCGATCGACATGGTCAACGTTTTCCGTCGGCCAAATGATATCACCCAGCACGTCGATGAGATCATCGCGGCAAGGCCGAATTCCGTTTGGTTTCAGTTAGGGATCGTTAACGACGAGGCGGCCGAAGCTTTCGCACGGGCGGGCATTAAGGTCGTACAAGATAAATGCTTGCTTGTTAAGCATCGTTCACTGATCGGCTAATTCTTTTTGGGCATTAACGAACGAACTTCATCTTCATTTAGCTTCCGAAATGCGCCGACCGGAAGATCCCAATCGCCGATATTACCGATCGCAGCCCGGCGAAGTTTGACCACCGAATGCCCGATCGAATCAAACATTTTGCGGATCTGCTGATTGTGACCCTCGTAAAGCGTAACTTCGTACCAGCCGTTCTTTTCGGTTCCTTGTAATGCTTTGATCTCGGCCGGAGCGGTCTTAAAGCCATCATCAAGCCGAACGCCGCGGCTCAGCTTACGGATCGCGACTTCCGGCGGCAAGCCTTTTGTTTTCACCACATAGATCTTTGGGATCTTTTTCGACGCCGCGACATAGTTCGTAAAATCGCCATCGTTCGTGAGGATGATCAAACCTTCGGTGTTGTAATCGAGCCGACCGACCGGATGCAGACGGCCAAAGCCCTTTACCAGATCGACCACGAGCTTTCGCCCTTCTGGATCGGCGGCGCTAGAAAGATATCCCTTCGGTTTATTGATGAGAATATAAACGTGTTCTCGCCGTTCGAGCAGCTTATTGATCAGCTTTCCGCGAACTTTAATGTGATCTTTTTCCGGATCTGCCTTCGTTCCTAGCTCAGTAACGATCTCGCCATTCAAGGTCACCTCGCCATCTTGGATCATCTGCTCGGCTGCTCGCCGCGACGCGATTCCTGCCTGGGCGATAAGTTTTTGTAATCTTTCCTGCATATTTTAGCCACCGGGCTCGCGACGCTACTTGACCAGATCTTCAAAGTCTTCGATGCTCGGCAGCTCCGTCAGGTCTTTTAAACCGAAATGGATAAGAAACTCTTTTGATGTGCCGTATTGCATCGGGTGGCCGACGGTTTCTTTGTGGCCTTTTGTAACGATCAGCCGCTTTTCGAGCAGCGTCTTGATTGCCGACGCCGATTGCACACCGCGAATTTCCAATATTTCCGGGATCGTCACCGGTTGTTTGTAAGCGATCACTGAAAGCGTTTCAAGCGATGCAAGCGAAAGTTTCGCTGACGGCTTGGTCTTCAAGAACGTCCGGACGCTATCGTGCAATTCGGTCCGCGTTGCGATCTGCCAACCGCCGCCGATCTCGCGTATCTGCAAACCGCTTTCGCGATTTTCGTACTCTTCACGAAGTGCGTCTACAGCAACCTGAACGTTTTCTTTATCTTCGCCCAAAACTTCGGCCAGCGTCCTGACCGTAATTGGCTCGTCGGCGACGAAGATCAATGCTTCGATCACAGCAATGAGTTCCGATGTGCTTCGGGCGGCCGTTTCTGTTGGTTCGATTTCTGTATCTGTCATCAGATCAAAACTCTAAACTTTCCTCAAAATAATATCGTCGAACGTGGCCTTTTGAACAAGCTTGACGCTTTCGGTCCTAACGATCTCGAGCACGGCGACGAACGCCGTCACCAACTCGCGTCGATTGTGCATTTCCTCAAAGAACGCCAAAAGGCTCAGCTCGTTTTCTTCAAAGATGCGTTTCCTTAGCATCTTGATCATATCCGCAAGCGAAACTTCCTCGCGGGCGATCTCCATTTGGATCTCGTCTTTCTGCCGGGCGACGATCTTTTGAAAAACCGTAATCAGATCAAAAACGGTCGCGCTTATCTCGGCATTGTTTTCATCCGATTCTATCTTCCCACGCTGAAATACCGCTTGTTCGACCGTCGACTTCTCGTAAAGCATTTGTGCGGCCGATTTGAATTTCTCGTATTCAAGCAGCCGATCGACGAGTTCCTTTCGCGGATCTTCGATCTCATCGTCTTCCGCGACATTTGGATCGCGTGGCAGCAGCATTCGCGATTTGATCTCGATAAGCTGCGCCGCCATCACCAAAAAGTCCGCTGCAACGGCGATATCCAGCTTTTTCATCAGCCGAACGTATTTCACATATTCGTCCGTGATCGTTGCTATCGGTATGTCAAAGATGTTCGCCTGCTCCTGCCGGATCAAATACAGCAACAGATCAAGCGGCCCGGCGAACTGCCCGAGCTTAATCTGAAGCTCGTCGCTCGATTCGGCGGTTATCTCGGCAGTTTCGTTAAGAAAGTCGAAAGTATATTGCTCGGTCTGCTCTTGCATTCGATAGAGGATTCTAACTTAATGGAGGCGAGACGCAAACAACGAATTAAGTAGATTCTACTATCCTGTCGCGCTAATATATCGATGTGAACAATTCCTTTATAGAAATTGACCCAAACAAGGTGAGCGGCGCGCCGGTCTTTGCAGGTACCCGTGTCCCGATCAAAAATCTGTTCGACTATCTTGAAGGCGGCGACACGCTCGAAGATTTTCTCGAAGGCTTTCCGCCCATTACACGCGAACAAGCTATTGCCGTCCTTAACATGGCGGAAGAATCTCTCGTAAAGGAAGTCGGCTCACATTGAAGATCCTGCTTGATCACAATCTCGACCGACGGCTGAAGCACCATTTGACCGATTTCGAATGCTCGACGACACAAGACATGGGCTGGTCGAATGCTTTAAACGGCGAATTGCTTTCCTTGGCCGAAGCCGACGGTTTGACGTTATTTTGACGGCTGATACCAATATCAAAGCTCAGCAAAATCTCTCGGGCCGCAACATCGCTATTTTGGTTCTTCGTGCTCACAACAACCGACTCGTTACTCATGTCGAAATGCTTGGTAGTGTTCGTCGCCAACTCTTGAACATTGGCCCAGGTGAGATCATCGAAGTCTTTCAGCAATAGAACTTAAATATATTTCGTTCCCCGAAGGTAGATTATGTAGTCGATCTTCGGTGGTGTGAAGCCTTCTTCGCGGAGTTTTAGGATGATGTTGCCGCGGTGGATCGACGAATGTGTCAGGACGTGTGTCAGCAGTTCGCGGAAGGTGTTTTCGTATGGGATACCTTCGCTCGTGTGGTATTTTGCACGAATATCTAAGCCCTCATCGTCAAATTTTCGTAACAATTGTTCGTAAGCTTCAGCGCTTTCGCGTGCGAGCGTGCCGCAATCTTCTAAGGTGCGGTTGGGCCAAAAGTCGAAGCCAGTGGAATTCTTGCCGTAGAGCCGTTCGTAATATTCTTTTTCGGTGATCAGCAGGTGTGCGAGTATCTCCAAACTTCGCTCAGACGGCGAATTCTTCAACGCAACAACGATCCGCCGGTTCGCCCAGTCGTTATAAGCAAAGAGATGGCGGAGATGTTCGATGGTTTGCATCGGATCAATCGTCCACTGCGTGACTTTTCAGATCTTCCAGCGAGACGACCGTCAACGCCGCTTCGTGCGTTGCTTCGAGGTATACGCGTGGTGCCATTCCGGCTTGCAGGGCTTCACGCCAGCGAAGCATGCACAGGCACCATTTGTCTCCGGCATTCAAACCGGGAAACGCATACTGCGGCATCGGCGTTGAAAGATCGTTGCCGGCCGCTTTCGAAAAAGCGAGAAACTCATCGGTCGCTTCAATGCAGACCGTATGCCGGCCCGTGTCGTCGACGCCTGTTCGGCAGTAGCCGTCGCGGTAAAATCCGGTCATCGGATCGGTGCAGCAGCTCTTCAGTTCGCCGCCGAGCACGTTCTTCGGCTTGGGCGCGTGTCCGTTGCCGTTACCATTCCCGTTCGTGTAGCTCATTCTTTTATTCTACGCATGAACGCCCGCGGCTGTCACCCGATTGAAATACGCCCTAAAGATTTATTTCTGTTATGTGTGCTGGCACACCGACCTTATAAAAAAGAGCGTGTATTCTCGTTTTAGATTTCGAAAGATCTCGGCCCCACCAAGGGTGATATAAAAGTGTTCTCGCATAAGCCGAAAAATTTCGGAATTGTTCAAGGGGAAACGGTTCTCACATCGGGAACCATAATTGGTGTAAATTATAACCAAGAGGGTTGGTTGAGATTCGTCTCATACCAACCCTTTCTTTTTATTTGGCCAGAACCGCGGCAATCTTTTCGGCGGTGTTTCCGCTTTTGTTATCGGTGATCAGCGGCCTTTTGCCGTTGGCGAATTTAGAATAAGTCAGTTTGTTCTCGACGCCATTAAACACAACGACCATCGTAGCTTCGGCGTTCACGGTATTGCGGGCGCCGTTCACCATTATCTGGCTGCACGCGCCTTTGATGGTGATAATGTTGTCGGAATTGTTGATCATCACCTGGTTATACTTGTCGCAAGTAACGGTCTTGGTCTCTTTCGGCTTGTTAAACGATATCATTTCGCCCTGCTGGCTTGTATCGACCTGGACGACGTCAGCGGGATCGATCGGCGCTTCGACCGGCGTTGGCGAAACAGAAGGCTTGGGCGTGGGTTCGTATTTCTCGACCGCCTTCTTCGTTATCCCGCTCTGCACATCACACGCGGAAAAGCCCGCGACTACCACGAGGCTGAGAATAATTAACGCGAACTTCTTCATTAAGCTCTATTCTAGACCAACTCGTGCGAAACCAGAAGATGTGTCGGCGGGACAGGCTTTAAAGACGAAAGGCCGAAATCACGTCTCCCACACCGCAACCTCAGCCTTTCTATAGAACGTGCTCGCAGTTTTGGGGCCGCAAGCAACTGTTCCGCTAGAGAACTTAACGAACTTTCGCGAAAAACGCAACTTCTTTTGCGAAACTTACAAACTATTACAATGTAGCCTAATTGGCATGCTTTTCTTTGGGCTATGCCCTTGAGTGTGCGGAAAGGCTGTGCCTTTCCGTTGCGAATGACAAGTTCATGCGGCTGCTACGCCAGTTTGCAGAAACGCAAACAAAAATGCATCGGAAGGGTTGGGGGTTCCTCCCGATGCGAGAGCGGCCGGCACCCTAATCTCTTGGATACAGCCGCAAACTGAGTTTTCAAAAGCGAGGAGCTCTCCCCGCGGGATGTTTGCCGATCCTAACCCGTCCTTCCTCCTCACCGTTCACGATCAGCAAACCAATCTTGGAAAAAATGGGCGGTAGAGATGCCGCCCGCAGTGGGATTGTACTTATGACAAATACACCCGCAAGCGAAAGAATTTACGGAAGCGGAGTTCCGCCCGAAATCGCGCCGCCCGAACAACTCGGAGCATCGCCGCCAGTCGCATTACTTTGATAGATCGTTCCATCCGAGGCAACACCGTATACTCGAACACCCGCTGCGGAAGACGAAGGCGTAGCGGTCGAACAATATGCCGTGCTTCCGGTTCCTAGGTCTACTGCGAACGTGTAAGAATTCTTTGTGCCGCCCGTAAGCGCCGAATCAATAAGGCCCGCAGCCCCAAGATTGGCAAGCGACCCGTAAACCGGTGCGTTTAACGACTGATAAGTGGCCTGTGCACTATGAAGAGTACGAATCGATCCGATTGCTGCGGATTCGTTAGCTGCACGCCGCGATGCGAGCAGGTTAGGGATAGCGATGGCTGCAATGATGGCGATGATGATCACCACGACCAGCAGTTCTACAAGCGAGAATCCTTTTTGATTTTTCATTTTATAATCTCCACAAACTAAATTTAATAGGGAGTACGTCCCTTAAGCTTAATGAATGGAATGGATCCGCTTCGGACTTTCCGCCCGGCAATCTTTCCGCAACACTAGGTACGTTGGCATTGATATTCGCAACCGCCGTGCCATCTACGGCATTCGCCCATTTACGCCCAAAAAAACAAACATCCGCCCGAAAGCTCAGGCGGATATTGAGAGTTTTTCTTAGCTTTAGTGAGAAAAAGTCTTAGATTCTTCTCGTAATTCGTAATTTGAAATTCGTAATTGGCTAATTCTTTGCCATTACCTCTTCGTATTCGCCGCTTTCGGTCCATTTCAATATCTCGGACACTCGCCAGATCGGGAACGGATGCGAAAGCCCGGCGTTTATGATGTCTGCCCAGAACTTATCGAGCTTCTTCTCGTCGTAATCCTTTTGAAACTCGCGTGCCTGTTCGAGGAACTGATCGTAATCGATCTTGGAGGCAAGCGTTCCGCCGGCAAGTTTCATCATCGTTCGCCCGACGACGTGCGGATTTTGCACAACAAGCATCGCCGCCCGGTCACACGAAAGCTCAGCACGACGCGCCCACGCCAGCAACGCACTCGAAATGCCCGCCGAAACAATGAATTTGATTATCTCGGAACCCGGAACAAGGCGTGCGACCGATAGATTCGCGATCGCTTCCATAAGGCGTGCCGCCGTTAGATAAAGAACGTGCTCGGCATGAATATGGCCGACCTCGTGGGCGATAACTGCGAGCGTTTCTTCGTCGTTAAGGCGTTCCAGCAATGCCGAATGAAGCACGATGATCGGCTTTTCAACGCCGCCCGTAAATGCATTTACAAGCGGATTTTGCTGAATGAACAGATCCGGCATATCTACGCCGAGCGTTGTGCAGGCGATCTGCAGCTTGGCGTAAAGATCGGGGCATTGCTTCGGCGTAACCTTGACCGCGCTCGCCATAAACGTAACGCGGATTGCCGATTCGCCCGTTACCGTAAGCAGCTTCTTTAAGGCCGTATCGATCCCCGGAATCGCTTTCAAGGCCGCTAGAGCTTTGCTGTCCGCCGGATGAATGTATTCGTGTTTGCTAAGGTCTGCGTACTTTTTGTGCGGCGCATTAGATAACGGCAGTTTACATTTACCGCAATTCGCCGAGTCGTTCTTATAATCCGCCTTGACCGCGTTCTTCTGCCCGCAATAACGGCAGCGTACGCTCAAACTCTTGGTCACCGCGGTCGATTCGCCTTCACCTTCCACCTTTTTCTTTGCCATATGAAAATTCTAGTTTACCAGCCGTAAATAATCCAAACTGTTTGATGTACACGATTAACGAATTCGAGCGGATTAAGTTTAATATTATCAGCGCTATGAGCAGAAAAATGATCTACACGAACACTGAATCCGTGCCGGGGCGAGAGATAAGCGAGATATTGGGCGTGGTCACCGGCAACGTCGTGCAAACAAAGCATATCGGCAAAGACCTTATGGCCGCGCTCAGATCGGTGGTCGGCGGCGAAATAACAAGCTATACCGAAATGCTCACCGAAGCCCGGCAAAAAGCCATCAGCCGAATGGTGACCGCCGCGATCGAAATGGACGCCGACGCCGTCGTCAGCCTAAGGTTTACGACCAGCTCGATAATGTCTAATGCGTCAGAGATACTCGCCTATGGCACTGCGGTGAAATTGAGGGATTAGGTTTGAGCTTGTATTCCGGTTCTCGTCGGTCAGTTCGGGCTATGCCCTCCGGCTTCTTGCTTCGTTCTTCATTCTTCTGGTTTCTAGCTTCTGGAAAGATGCGCGACCGTTTCTACGTGGTGTGTCTGCGGGAAAAGATCAATCGCGGTGATCGATTCGATCATATAGCCGCTTTCAACAAACCGCTTTAGATCACGCGCCAGAATCGAAGGTTCACACGCAACGTAAGAGATACGCTGCGGCTTGAGGCCGATCAAGGCATTCATCGTTTCCTTTTCGGTTCCCGCCCGCGGCGGATCAAGCAAAACAAAATCTGCTTTTGGAGCCTCGCCCGACGTTAAAAACCTGCGAACGCTCGCCGCGTAAAAATCGATATTCTCCAATCCCGCCCGCACGGCATTCGCGTTAGCAAATTCGACCGCAGCTTCGTTGTCCTCGACGCCGACGACCTGTTTGAACTTTCGCCCGAGCGGAAGCGTGAACAACCCAACGCCCGAATAAAGGTCAAGCGCCGTTTCGCCCGCAGCATCGCCGATCGCCGTCTCGACAAGCTTGTCGATCAGAAAACGATTCCCCTGAAAGAACGACCGGGCAGAAAACGAAAGCCGTTCGCCGTTGGAGGTGTGCGCGATCTCGCGAGTTGGTTCAACCAAATCCGCCGAATAGGTCGAAATCTCGCCATCATCACCCGCCGCCGCGTCGATCTGCATCATTCCGGCCGCAAGTTCCGGCGACATTGCACCACGAATTCTATCCAATTCCGCCTGAAGCTCAGGCACCAACACGATGCATTCCTTTATATCTACGAGATTCCGCGAATTTCGCTGATAATAACCGATCGCGCCAGTCTGCGGATCAGCATGCCATTGGGCACGAAGGCGATAACCAAACTGCTGCGGGCTTTCGATGATGCGAATTTCGTGTTCAAGCTTGATCTTTCCGATCCGCTCGATACAGTCGCTGATCATCGCAACCTTCGCCGTTAACTGCGCCGTGTAATTTAGCTGCATCAGATCGCATCCGCCGCAGGTTCCGAAATACGGGCACGGCGGCGGGATCCGATCGGTAGACGGTTCGATCACATCGGTAATTTCGGCAAATGCCGTCTTTCCTTTTATCTCCGCGATCCGCGCCCGAACACGATCGCCAGTTGCGGCCAGCGGCACAAAGACCGTCAACCCTTCAACGAACGAAAGCCCAAGTCCGCGCGGAACTATCTTCTCTATCTTGAGCTCGAGCTCATCGCCTATTTTATATGTGTTGTTCAATGTATTTGCGGAACGGCCGTTAAATGTCGCCGATCCATTTTAGATTCGATGTAAAGGCGGTCTTTTCGAAAGCCCTATAAAACCTTTCATTAGCAGTGACGAACTCGCAAGAGAGTGATATCGCGAGTGCTAGATAAGTCCAATCGTAAACGGTCTGCCCCGTCGCGTCGGCACCCCTGTACGCCGACTTTATCGTATTCTTGTGCGAATGAATGGTCCAACGCTTCCTTGCGATCGCGTTGACGATCCGATCGCCTTCATTTTTTGAAAGCTCACCGCGGCGCACTTTTTTCCAGATTATCGCTGACGTTTCCGGCAAAATCAGTTCCGGAACGTGCAGCATTCGTCCGCTTTCCAAAACCCGCGTCGCAGAATCTTCGTGTTCTTCCGGAACGTACCACTTGATCGCGACGCTCGCGTCAACGACGTAGCTCATCTCACCCGGTCCTCGCGTAGAAGAATGGCGCTATCGGAAAATGTGCGGCCGCGAAGAGTTTTCTTTATACGGGCGGCGGTCGTTTCGTCCGACAAAGGCTCATCGTCTGCCAAAGAGTTGAAGATCTGTACCAGCTCGTTCTGAAGCGATCGGCCGTGCTTCTCTGCCCGTTCCTTTAGCTTTACCAAGACGACTTCGTCAACATTTCTCACGAGAACATCCGGCATGTCGAAACCTCCGTTTATTACTATCAATATGATAGCACAACAGTAAAAGAGAAAAAGCTCGCTGTTATTGTTTGAGGTTGAAGTCCGCCTTCGTTAATACATCGCGAAGTGTTTTCAGGTCGTCTGGCTTCGTGTATGAGAGCGTGAACATGATAGCAAAGCCATTGCGAACCGTGGCGTACATTCGCTTTTTACCGCCTTTGGAAGAAGTGTCGAGAAACGCGAACTGCTTCGGCCCAAGTTGTTCGGCGTTCGTTTCGGAATAGGTGAAATCCGAGGGCAGACGCATCACGGCGAACTGCTGCCGCATCAGATCAAAATAATCGACCGCGTCTTTGATCGCCGGATTCGCACGGATGTCTTCGGTTGATATTCTTAAGATCGCGTTGTCGCTCGCATTTGCCAGAACACGCGTCGCAGTCATCAATATCCGGACGCGTTCAAGCCCGCGATCGACTTGTAATTTGCCCGTTTTCCCAATATTGTCTGGTGCCTTAAGCCTAACGTCAACGCCTTTTCCGGCAGCCGTTTCCACGAAGCCTTCGCCAGCGATTTGCCAATTTACCGGTAATTCGACCGAAAAGTCATGCTCGGCATTCTTATAAACATGAGCCCCGGCAATCGGAACCGTTTGCTGGCCGAAAGCTGCGGCCGACACGACCATTAAAATCAAAAAGCTAAAAACTGATCTCATAAATAAAACAAACTCATCCGCGGGATACCAATATCTTCGCGAAGCCGCTTGAGCAACATCAGACGGAAAGTGCTGTCGTAAGCATCCTTTTCCATGTCCGACCGATAGGCCCGAAGCTGCGACGCGATCTCTTTTTCTATTGATTTTAGATGCAGTTTGTCGAGATCCGATAGCAAAGCATTGTCGAGAAAATTCTCTATGTCAGAAAGCGATCCGTCGATCTGTTCGGGGCCGTCAGACATATTCGCCCGTAGTTCAGCGAGCCTAGCCGTCGCACGTTCGATATTTTCCGCAAGCCTTTCGTTCTGGATAGTGGCAAGTTTCGCGATGATCTTATCGATATGAGCCTCGATCGCCGCACGCGATAGGGCGTTTTCGGCTGTGGGTGTTTCACCTGCTTCAGTCTTCCCGATCTGCGAATTCGTCCATTCGGCAAACTGTGCTTCGATCTCTTCTTTGCAAAATAAAAGGCTTTTAATCGTTCGAGGCCGCGGATTTTTATCGAAATGGTCAAATACTGATTCAATTCCGCGCAGAACAATGTGTAACGGAACGCCGCGTTCCTGCCACGCCTCGATCATCGCCCAATCGATCGGCGAAAGCAGCAAATGCTTTCCCCGCCGCCTAATGAAAGCGTCTTCGATCTCAGTGAAATAGTTGTAGTAGTTCAAGCTTTACGATTATAACTTACTACTGTAGCGAGACCAGTTCTTCCGGATCGTTGCAGAGAACACAAAGTTTTAGAGCATTTCGTAATGTGCTAATCTACGCTAAATATGAGCGAAAGACGCGAGAAATTCGAAACCTCTTCGGGCATCGAATTACCAAACGATTACGATCCCGCGAACTCAAAACCCGTTAGTTACGATGACGAACTCGGTGCGCCGGGCGAGTTTCCATACACTCGCGGTGTTCGCCGAAATATGTATCGCGGCAAGTTTTGGACGATCCGACAATACGCCGGTTTTGCGACCGCCGCCGAATCGAACGAGCGTTACAAATATTTGCTTTCGCAGGGAACGACCGGTTTGAGCGTTGCGTTCGATCTGCCGACTCAGATAGGCCTCGATTCGGACGATCCGCTCGCACTCGGCGAAGTCGGCAAGGTCGGCGTCGCCATCGATAGCCTTGATGATATGCTGACGCTTTTCGACGGCATTCCGCTCGACCAGGTTTCGACATCAATGACAATAAACGCAACGGCGTCAACGCTTTTATGTCTGTATCTCGCCGTCGCTAGAAAGCATGGCGTTACTTTCGACAAGGTGAGCGGAACCATCCAGAACGACATTCTTAAGGAATATATTGCCCGCGGAACGTACATCTATCCGCCGAAACCGAGCCTGCGTTT
>JBBSKW010000017.1:0-30733 GCA_038256005.1 Pyrinomonadales bacterium | reverse complement strand
TCTCGTTCGCGAGTTCGATTTCACCAGGAACCAGCGCCTACCGACGTTATTTTTTATCGACATTCAAAAAAGTCAGATCAACGAACTTGCGGCGCTAATCGAACAAAGCATCGGCGAAAAGCCGGAAACAACGCCGACAGTTCGAGCACGAATTTCGTTCGTCAACGGAAAGCCCCTAGATTTCCAGCAAACGGAAGTTCGCCAGCAACAAGGCCAGATAGGCCGTGAGTTTGCCGTCACCTACCGGCCAAAACTCGACACCAACGAGAGCGTGATCGCCGGACGATGGTGGAATGAT
The DNA here is from genome assembly GCA_038256005.1 of Pyrinomonadales bacterium. Lineage (GTDB taxonomy): Bacteria > Acidobacteriota > Blastocatellia > Pyrinomonadales > Pyrinomonadaceae > OLB17. The sequence goes on along the minus strand of JBBSKW010000017.1, from coordinate 30,435 downwards.
AATGGCTCGGATGTGCCGGAGGTCTCGGTCGAAGAATCAATGGCGGACAGACTAAAGATCGTTCCCGGCGACTCAATGACGTTCGATATTTCTGGCAGAAAATTAACGGCACGCGTCGCCAGTATTCGAAAGATCGATCTTAGAAATACTCGAACCGTATTCATTTTCGTCTTTGCGCCGGGTGTTCTTGAATCGGCACCACAAAGCTTTGCAACCACAGTTCTAAGCCGTATCGGTGCAACCGAACGCCAACGTCTCCAGCGCCAAACCCTCGACCGCTTCCCGAATGTTCAAGTCTTTGACGTCGCTGACATCATCACGACCGTTCAGAAACTGATCAACAATTTCGTGCTGGCTATATCGTTCGTAGGAAGCTTCGTAATCCTTGCCGGAATTTTGATACTGATCGGATCGATCGCGTTGACTAAATCGCAGCGGATTTATGAAAATGCGATCCTCAAAACGCTCGGTACGCGCCGGGCATCGCTGGTCCTTATATTGTTTGGCGAATATGGAATTCTTGGCATGCTTGCGGGAATCATCGGCGCCGGTTTTGCAGGAGTGCTGTCGTGGGCCGTCAGCCGATTCGTTCTCGACATTCAGTGGACGTTCGATCCATTTTTGCTTATCACCGGCGTGCTTGTTACGGCTCTAGTGGTTATGGTCGTCGGTGCCGCAGCGAGCTTTGATGTACTTTTTCGGAAGCCTCTAACGACACTTCGCTCGCAATAAGAAAGCGTTCGATCCTCATAACGGGACCGAACGCTTTTTTGGACCGAAGTAATGCGGTAACTAATCCTCTATCGGATGCCCTGCCAATACTGCTCGCATGCTCACTGCACCGAAAAGCGTTTCAAGATAAGCTCCGAACCGATGAAGGATCGGAACAAGGTCTTTCGCTTCATTCGTATATAAGATCTCTTCGGTGAACCGCTCGACGGTTTCCTTGTCTTTGTAGAAGAGAAAATGGAAAGCTTCGTAGTTGAACAATTCTATTGTATTTCGCATTTGTTCGATCGTGCCATCGTTTGGAGTATTTTCCGCTCCTTGAACTGCTCGAAGTGTTTTTGCAAGACCTGAGCGAAGCGTGAGCGATTGTTCGAGCTTTGTCGCAAAGCTTGGAAAAATGTCAGAAACCTTTGATGAAGCATCAAAAGTTCGGGCAAAGCTTGCGATGATCTCCTCGAAACTTGCGGATAGTAATGAATGAGCCACTTCTACGTGCGCGTAAACCAAATGTGAAGGTCGAACGCCAATGACCCCGGCCAATTCCTGATTGAAAGCCTTTTTGATCTCAAGTGACGCGCTGTAAGACGCCCCGTCAAGAGCAATAAATACCTCGGTTTCTTCGTCGATCATGGTCGATAAACGATGATTGATCTGTCCGATGAGCGTTTGCGTCTGCTCAAAAACGAATGCGAAGACCAACAGTGTCGGCTTAAGTGGTTCATCGTTTCTAAGCATTCGGCCAACGATGGCGAGGGCCATATGTATCGACGCGAATTCGCGCAAGATTCCGCAGATCTCCGGATTTGCAGCGACAGCAGTGCTCTTTGCTTGAATTAATTTCTTGATCGGTTCCGGTATACCGTTTTCGTCGTGGTTCCGTGCAAGAGATTGAAACAAACTAACGGCCGGCGAACCAGTTAGTCGCCCGATCATGTCCTTGCGCCAGGTCCGCCACTCATCCGAGCGAATGGTTCCACCCTTGGCCAAGCTTTCATTTAGCGTGATGGACATTCTAAGAAGCTCCGAAAGTTCTACCAATACTTCCGAGCTTACAATTCTATCGTTCAATTTTTCTTTAAGCTCAACGGTTCGCAGGCGAAACAAGAGATCTGAGCACCTCAAAAGGCCCGCACGCGCCAGCCTCATCGCTCGATACCATTGCTTTGATTCAGGGCCGCTATTATTCCGCTCGGTAAACAATTGTTCAAACCTTGAGACGAACGATTCAATGCCGGCTAGCCAAAGACCAAGTTCGTATGCTATCGCTTGCGGATCGTCCGGACCGGATTCGTCCAGCACACGAATATCAATAACGGCTCCGTTGTAGATCGTACCGGGAATGAATACAGGTTGACTTGTAACTGTTGGCGTCAAGGGGGAATTCTCCTTATTGCGGGTAGTCTGGCGAGCGCCCTTTGCGGTTAAGGACTGTATATTTTATACACTTTTAACTGCGTTCAATGCAATAAAATTCTACACGTCTTTGCATTTTGACCAAGGGCCACTTGGTCCTGTTCTCGAAAGATTGACGTTTATCGCTAGACCGTTAACACTCTTCAATGGGTATGAAGGTAGACCAGATACTGATCGCGACCCGGAACAATGGAAAGGTCCGAGAACTTCGCGGCCTCCTTTTGGCGACGTCGATCGAGTTGATGGATCTCTCAAATTTTCCCAAGGTCGAGCCCATTGCCGAAACAGGTTCGACCTTTCGCGAAAACGCAGAGCTAAAGGCTGCGGGTTACTCTTCCGCCACGGGATTGTTCGCGATGGCAGACGATTCCGGCTTACAGGTTGATGCTCTCGACGGACGCCCAGGAGTCTTTTCGGGACGATATGGCGGTGGTGATTTGTCCGATCTGGAACGAATGGACGTGGTTATCGAGGAGATGGGTTTGAAACCGGAATTGCCGCGAACGGCTCGCTTTGTATCAGCTATTTCATTTGCTGATCCGAGCGGAGATATCATATTCACATGCGAGGGCGAATGCCGTGGAACGATCGTCGGCGAAACCAGGGGAACGGGCGGTTTTGGATACGATCCGATCTTTGTTCCAGAAGGCTTCTCCGAAACGTTTGGGGAGCTTTCTACCGAGGTTAAAGAGCGAATTAGCCACCGCGCTCGGGCAATATCGATATTTGTTCGATATTTACTCGACTTTAACCGCCTTTGACTTGACCAATCGATTTTTGGCTTGTAGAATCCGAAACTTGTCTTGGATGAATCTCGGGGCGTAGCACAGCCTGGTAGTGCGCTCGGTTTGGGACCGAGAGGCCGCAAGTTCGAATCTTGCCGCCCCGACCAATCAGGCTTGCGAAACAACCCATAAACGTGGCCCGATAACCCAGTCGATTCACTTGCAAGAACGCAGAAAAGATTTTTATTCAAATCCCTTGGAGGTTAACCAAATACTATGGCTCGTATGACACAGACCGAGATCATCAATAGCTTGTCAGAAACAAGCGGAATGAACAAAAAGGACGTAAAAGGCCTTTTCGATTCGCTCGCAGCACTCGCAACAGCTGAAGTCAAAAAGAACGGAGAATTTGCCGTTCCCGGCTTCGGAAAGCTCGTTAAGGCGACACGCAAAGCGCGTGACGGCCGAAACCCGGCAACCGGCGCCGTGATCAAGATCCCAGCGAAGACAACTGTTAAGTTCCGCCTTGGCAAGGCAATGAAAGATTCAGTAAGCTAGGCAAGTTAGGTTGATCTTATCGTATTTTTTTGCCGGTAGGTCTAAAGATCTATCGGCATTCTTGCGTTTTGCAGCAGTTTGCGAAAAAAATCACAATCTCGAAAAAAAAGTGATGACATTCCCTTAAGTTTCTGTTAACATTTCTTTACATTGATGATCCGGCAACGAGCGAATCTTCGGTTTTGACGACTAGTGCGTAATCTCTCGATATTCTTCGCTTTTTTTATTGCTCCAGGTCTCAATAAGCCCCCAGACGTACCATACTACGTAGGAAAGGAGAACAATAAGTGGCAGCAGCTAAACCGATGACTTTGCAGGACAGGATCCTGCAGATCGATCATATTCAGGCTCGCCGGTTTTCAAAGTTGACCGGTGATTGCATTGAGATCGCGACCGAGGGCATTATCAGGCATTTACGTGCCTGTGCGCGGATGGATGTTAATCCTGACGCCTCTGCAGTTCGTGAAATTATTGACGATGCATTGAACGGGCGGCGAGTTTTCGCCGAAACGTCCAATGATCTCTTGGCTGCTTAGCATTGATTGAATATTGACCTTAGCAATTTTATTTGACCGCCGTTATTTGGCGGTCTTTTTATTTCTTAACGAAGTCTTACACTATATATTGTGTGATTGCCGACCCTCTCGCCTTCACCGAGTTCGTACCATTTCTCGATATTTTCGATGCTCGTACCGTCATTAACACCTATGACGACGTAAGAAAGTAACGGTCGGGCCGCTTGTTCCCGGGTAAAATTACGAACGTAATTTCCAAACCTCGCGACCTCTTCATCAATCTCACCATAAGTCAGTGGCTTTGAATCGACGCTTAAGCGGTCAGTGTGCCTTCCCCAACCGAACAAGGCTATCTGCGAAACGAAATCGTTCTTCAGTAGCCAGTCGAGATTTTTCTCGTCAGCACCGGAATAATAAAGTTGCTGGTAGTAACGTTCCTTGCTTTCTTCCCATGTTAGGCCAGCAAAAACATGCTGATGCCGCGCCCAAAGAATATTCTGCGGAGACACGCTCGGCATGTCGTCGGCGAAGATCCCGTCGAATGAAAGAACTGTTTGGCGATGGGGATCTGCCGATAGTTTGCCCAGTTCCTCAAGCCGCTTCGCGACAAGCAAACCTTTATCGCGTTCGATGTTCGCTTCATCCAAAACACGCACCGTATAGTGACACTCGACAAAGCCCCAAACCACGGCTGCGGTTAGAATTAAAGAACTGATGATCTTAACGCTCGTTCTTCCCTGTCCAAGCTTTGAACGCCATAGCAATCCGATGGTCACGAACACTGCAAGGGCCGCGACGTAATTTCCGATAAAAACTTGATAATGGATCGGCTGCAGCGAACGGCCGGTCAAGATCTGCTGGTTGAAGACAACAAACGCAACCAGTGACAGCGAAAGGGCGAACAATACCGCTCGATCCTTGAGTTCGATCAGCTTGAAACCAATTCCTCCAATTATTAGCAAGAGAACGATAAAACTCAGATACTCCGGAAACCTAAAGAAGTCCGGCATTCTTGTATAGACAAGCAATTGAACGTGATCCAATGTTTCGCCTCGTTGAGAGAGCATGTATGCATACGGTATCAACATCGCTATACAGCCGGCAGCAACAACGCTCAATCGCTTAAGGTCGGTCTTCCAACCGTCAGGCCGCTCTATCAGCCAAACCAGGAAAACGCAGCCTAGAAGGGCCGCTGCTGTCGTCCAGATATAGAAATACGAATAAACGCAATAAGCGAAAGAGGCGATCGCGAGCAATGAAAAAACGAAATGAGGATTTGAACTAATTTGTTGATGCAATGTGCCGTCATCCAGCCGCGACTCTACATTTCCGCCGACAAGACCGCTATCTGGATCCAAAACTGTAAACTGGCGGCTCGAAACTGGGACCTGTCGGTTAACTAACTTCCATATCAACCCGACAAACAAGAAAAACGCAGGCATTCCAAGGGCCGGAATATAACGACGAAAGCCCGGGAAATACGGATAAGAAAATCCATCGAAAAATACCTCTGAAACGGCACCCTCGCCTGCTGCCAACGTTCCAAACGCAAATACTCCGAGCCCTGCGGCCATTGCAAACCAGTTATCGCCTGTGATCCGCCCAAGCAGCCAAAACGCCGCCAGTGCTGCCAGAAAGCCAGCCATCGCACCGCCGAACGTCATTGCCCACGGGGTGCCGATTCCTAAAGCACGGGCCGGTATCGCGATCGTGTAAGGTGCCGCAAACTGTATCGAAAAAAGCGATTCTGGCTGCCGGTTTTCGGCTGAATGGTCCCGACCCGAATACGGATCGTTCTTTCGCGGCCGGCCATCGATCAACGCTCGCAAATACGATGCATACGCCACCTCGTCAATGTCATTATACGCATAATGCCCGTTCCAATCGGAACCTCGAAGATAGACCATCTTCATCTGCGGATACAGACAAAATATAGCTAAAAAGATCCCCGCGATAATACCGAACCGCCATCGAAGTTTCATAAGTGAAAAGAAAAAGTTAACACACGAACGATTAGTTGTCGTACAATCGTCGAATCCTGACGAAGGTTTTCGGTTCACTTTCATTGGAGAACATGAATTTCCTAACACGTTCGTTATTAATTTTTGTATCCCTCGCGATCGGAGTGACAGGCCAAACACCCGGGGACACCGCGCTACCCAAGGTCTTGACTCCCAGCAAATTTCGCCTTCCGCAAGAGGATATCGATGCAGGAATTGGCGGCACGATCATGGTCACCACGAAGGTTAATGAAAAGTGACAAGTCACGTCTGTTGAGGCGTAGGTCGGGTCCGAATGGCCGTGCCGGAACCAATCCATCGAAAGAGATCGAGCTTGTCAAGAAGCTTGCTGAAAATGAAGTGAAAGGATATGAATTTGAACCTGCATTGAAAAATGGAAAAGCCGTCGATTCCGAAGTCGCCCTTACTTTCTGGGCCGAGCTCTTGAAGAACTTCAAAAGAAACGTCAACCTGTTTCGAATACGGGAGGTCGAGTACCGATCACGGTAAAGGGCGGCGTGGTCAACGGAAAAGCCCTCTCACTTCCCAAGCCTACTTATCCGCAGGGCGCGACTGGTTCGGGGATCGTTACAGTTGCCGTACTGATCGGTGAAGACGGACCGGTTCTCAAGGCCAGAGCAAGAAATGGGCATTCTATGTTTCAAAACCGCGCTAGAGATGCCGCTTGCGATGCAAAATTTTCGCCGACTATGATGGAAGGAACTCCGGTTAAGGTCATGGTGTCATCATCTATAATTTTGTCGGCCCCAGGCCGCGCTAATCCCGGCAAAATCTGCAATTACACCTTTAGTGAGCTCGTCTTCTTAGGTACTTCTGCTCGTAACCCTTACGGGTTGGAACTAGATCCCGCTCTTAGCTCTGAAAATGGTTTCGTCGAAATATTTTTCGAGGTATTCGTTCGCGCCCCGAAGCCCTTGTACAACATTCTCGGCCCACTGAATATAGTCGAGCCTTCGTTGCAGATCCCAATCCGCGGGTGGCGAGTGGGTAATGTCCGTTACGTTGCTGATCTTGTCTGCCAGTTTAATGTGCTTCGCTTCGTGCGAAAGATGCGGGGAATGTTCGATCTGAAGCCGCTTTCGCTCGGCCTTGGGCAGGCTCTTGTCATCGGTGACTTCGAGCACAAAGCCCGTGACCCGTTCGCCGAACATCACTGTCAATTCTTCGGCAGTCGAGTCCGTGTCTTCGATCGTGTCGTGAAGGATCGCGGCAATCAATACGTCGAGGTCTTCGACTTTGCCTACGCCTGCGATAAGACTCGCGACTTCGAGCGGATGGTTTATGTAAGGTTCAGCACGTTCGCCCTTGCGGATTTGTCCTGTGTGTTGACGAGCCGCATAGCTCGCCGCTTCTATAAGTTTATTTAGGTTATTCACATTCCAGTCTGCCGAAACAAAAAGAAAAGGTCAACGCAATTTCGAGCGTTGACCTGACATATCAAAATAACTTTAGACTTACTTTATGACAACAATATCCAGCTTTTGTTCGCCCACAATGATGAAGTCGGCCGGAGCAACAGGCGTTTCCGTAACAACGGTCGTCACCGAAGGTTTCACACCGCCCGTCGCTCGATCATTGTTCAGTGTCGCCAGAACAGAAGGCGGCAAACCGGGCATTTCGCTCGCTCCGACTATGGCGCCGGTGCTCGTTCGTACTAGCTGAGAATACAGACGGTCGGCTTGCTTTATTCGATTGATCGTCTGAACCAGTTCTGCAAGTGTTCGCGGAACGAACTGTTGTATTGAAGACGCTCTTTGAATCACGCCACCGTCGCCGATTACGATAGAAAATGCTCCGGCCGGTGTGCCAAGCGGGATCTGAACCGGGATCTGCTGCGAGACCAAATTGCCGGTGTTCGTCATCGCGTTCGCTTGGACGAAAACCGTCTCGCCGGCACGAACCGTGCTTCGATCGACCGAGATCCGTTCAAGCACGGCCGTCCGGCTGCCGTCAGATGAACGAAGCGTCACGTCGATCGACTTCAGATCGAGTCCGCTGAATCCGCTTCGGAAAAGCGTCGAGATCGGTGCGGCAATTGATCCGGCCGCCATTGCATTAGCTTGTGAACCGGCAAAGCGGCGATCAATGTTTATCGAACCCGCTCCATTGATCTTGATCTCGCCTGACACGGCAACCATCGAATCGCCAAGCCCGCGTTCTTGAGCAAGCAAAGAATTTATAATGCCAATGTTTAGCAGCAACGGCGTAAGGAAAGTGTCCTTTACGACCTCAAATGAAAGCGTCTCTTTCTGGCCACGACTGGTTTCGAGAGTGATATTCACGCGAATGAGACTCGGAGCTTGCCCAAGCTTCCCGTAGACCCCCGTCGCCCGGTCCTGTGTCATTGTTCCGACCATCGCGTGCGGCACCGCTAGCTTGAACGAATTGTTCACATTCGGCACGACAGTCACAACACTCGATTCCGACATCGGCAGTTCCGAACTTCCCAAATTGAGAAACGGATGGCCAAATGCGTAGATCTTTTCACGGTCGCGATATGTGACCGTTCCGGCAGCGGCCATGGTCATATCACCGCGCGTAAGCTGCATCGAAACGGAGTCGCCCCCCACCAATGTGTTCTCGTCGGCTACTTTCATCGGGCCCATCGGTGCGGAGCCTCCTGCGGCAGCAATTGGAACAAGTCCGGCTTGTATCAATTGCGGTCCGAAAAGATCCAGCGTACGCTGCGAAATTCCATTGAAAGTTACCGGAGTTCCGATCGGCCTAAAAGCTTGCCCGGAAACTGCGGAAAGCATCGAACCGCTCGAACTGACCGCGAGGATCGGATCCGAACCGGTATTCGTATGCTCGGGCCTCGACATCCACTCGGTCGACGCAATTTCGCTAAACGAAAATGATCGCGGATCCTTGACGGTGCTTGCGATCGGCCGTTGCGCAAAGATCGATATCATTTGCTCGATCGGCGTGATGCCGCAGATCGGCTCTTTCGAAAATGGAAAACTATACGAAATGGCACCGATCAGTTTTCCATTGATGTACACAGGCGAACCGGACATTCCGGCAAAGACGCCCGTCCGATCTGCCTTTCCGCCGCTGATGCGCCCGACGATCAAGTCCTGCTTGGGACCGATCGCACCCGGAACCACGCCTATGATCTCGACGTTGAATTCTTCAGGCTCGGTGCCGTTAAACACCGTTCGCGACGTACCACGCATGCCTTCTTTTATCGTAGAGACGGACATGAATTGTTTTGAAGCGGCGGCGGAACCGGAAGCGGCTCCAACCTGTCCCGAAACAAGCGAAGATCCGCCTAAAATTGCGGCGAACACGGCGAAAATAAAGACTTTGTTGATTAAAAACATATTCCCCTTGAGAGCGATTTATGGTAGCATTTTAGGTGACATATCCGAAGCTATTTCTTTGGCTTCACTTTAAGACACCTTTAATTCTTCCCTGGTTGCACTCTAAGCATTACCAAAACCACCATGGCAAAAACCACGCGCTTGATCAAGAGCTTTTATAAGCTACTGTTACCGGTTATTCTTTTGGCTATCGGAACGACCATCGGCATATCGATCTGGCTCGTCCATACGCTTTCGGAACCGATAGCCGAAGTATATCTGGTCACTCCCGAAAAGTACGGGCAACTGAGTTCACGCGGTGCGCAGGTAACGGAGGAAACATGGCAGAATGCGGACGGTTCGCAGTCGCGCGGATGGCTTCTCCGAGGAATTCCCAACGCTCCGGCCGTGATTCTTCTTCATCGCTATGGCACCGACCGTTCGCACGTCCTGAATCTTGGCGTGAAGATGAATGAGGCGACGAATTTTACTGTTCTGATGCCCGATCATCGCGGCCACGGGCCACAGCCGGGCACGAAAAAGACGACGTTTGGCGGCTGCGAAGGAACGGATACGACCTCTGCCATTGCCTACTTAAGAACTTTGAAATCACCCGAAGATCTGACTCTAGTTGGCAAAGACATTGGAATGTATGGCCTGGAGCTTGGAGCTCTCTCTGCTATTTCCGCTGCGGCCACTGATCCAAGTGTGAAAGCTCTCGTTCTCGATTCAGTACCCCGATCATCGAATCATCTTATCGAAAACACGCTCGAAGCAAGATTTCCGTTCGCAAGTTCGGTTACAGCAAAGTTCGCTCAATTGGGCACGTATTCTTACTTTTATCAGGAAGGCTGTTACAGGCGCGATTCTACTTGCGATGTTGCAAAAACAATTGCGGAACGGCGAGTGATGGTCCTAGCTGGGGTTGATGCGGATTACTACCAGGATTCGAGCGCGAAGTTTGCGAAATGCTTTCCGGCATCGTCGACCGTCGATTCTAAGACCGACCTCAGCCCGTCAGGGTTCAGCGTCTTCAGCGTGTCGATCGACGTTTCTTCAGCATATGATCAACGCGTGATCGATTTTATGAAACAGGCACTAACGCTTCCCTAAAGATCGAGCTTCTTTTTGCCGTGCCCGTTCGTCTGAGCAACGCGAAAGATATCGGAGCTAGCTTCGATCTGCCCGACGGCCTGTTCGAGAATTCCCTTTAGGCGTTCGAGCCTCTCTTTCGTTGACGTCATCGAAAGTAAAGAATATTTGAGCTCGTTATCGAGATTAAACGCTGCGGCCACCAGAAACGACAAGGCCTCGGGTTCCGACTTAGGTATTTCCGGAAAGCGGCCGCGGCTACCGGACATTTTGAAGGCAGCTTTGGCGATTCGGTCGAACAAAGCGTAAACCTCGTCAGCAATGACTTCGGTTTGTTCTTGTTCGCCGTGATCGTCTTCAAAGAATTCAATTCTTGCTGAAAGATACGGAGTTCCGACATCAGCATATCTCTCGATGCGAAAACGAATCAGGCCGTGCGTCAGAAGATTCGAGCGGCCATCTTCGAGCGTTTGAACTTCTTTGATCTCGGCGACGCAACCGATCGCCCCAACGCCAGGACGCTCAAAATCGGTTTCAGGATCAAAGAAGCTGACGCCGAACATATTGTTGCCCAGCTCTACATCATCAAGCATTTGCCGATACCGCGGTTCAAAGATGTGGAGCGGCAGAACTTCGCCCGGCATCAGCACGAGCGGAAGCGGAAATATCGGCAGTTCGACGATGCCGCTTACTTTTTCGAATGCTTCTGACATAAACGAAATGGTCCAACGTCCAATGTCTAAGAGTCCAGCGTCGCAGATCCAGGGCTTTGGAGTTTGGACGGCGGACCTTGGATTAACTGCCTGATGAACTCGGCGATCTTTTCCGGTTCATCACCTAAAAGTGCCTGCTGTTTTGCGCCGATCACGGCTTGAGCGATGTTTGGAACGTTCGCTTTGAAACGTTTATCGCGAGTTATCAGGTCTTCGACGACTCGCCGTTCTAATTTTTCGCGACCCATATCATGTTCGGCGTCTGCGGCAACGGCGTATTCGATCGGAGCCGCGTGATTCTTGATCCGTACGTGCAAAGCTCCGGTTATCTTCAACGTTTCATCACGCATCTTCTTGATCTCAAGAAGCGAATTCGGAAAGCCGAGCTGGCCGGTCAAAGTTATTTCGATGATCGGTGCCGGATCGCCTTCGACCGCCGGCCGAGCGTCGCTCGAAACCTTCGCCAAGACGGCTTCGGTAATTTCTTTGGTTTCCGAAAACGGCGTCACGTCCTGCTTTAATCGCTGAAAAGGTCTATGCCGATATTCGTTGACGTGTTTTGCGGAAACAGAATTATCTCCGCCGATCTCGACGACGAACGCTCCGCGCGTTTCGCGGTATTCCGAAATATTCGTCACCTCGATCGATCCTGGATTGAACGCCCAATTATCGATCTCGTAATGCATGTGCGTGTGGCCGAGCGCGACGTAATCGGTGACGGCTTTCAGTTCACTCAACGCCTTGATCGAAAGTGCCGGTATCGGATGCGTTTGATGGCCTTCAACGTCCGTGTGGAGCATCAGCAGGTGAAACGCACCGTCGCGACGAGTCTCTTTTATCGCTTCAGTAAGCATCGGAATTGCCCAGTTCGCGGCGGCTCCGTACCAATGCGAACCGTAAATTCTCGCTCGCCCGATATCGATAAAGCCGCCTTTCCCGTACTCTGCGTCCCATGGCTCATAGCTGATCTTTCCGTCGATATTTTTTGGTTCAAGAAGATGAACAAGATTCCAGTTCGCGAGACTTCGGAGCCAACTGTAATCGCTGTCAGTAAACTTTTGATCGTGGTTTCCTTCGATCGCAACTACCGGAATTCCTGCGTCTTTCAATAATTGCAAGCCGGCGACAGCGTAATTCATCGTCTCCGGCGGAACATTTCGCTTGTGGAAGAAATCACCGCACATGATCACGAAATCGACCTTTTCGTCGATCGCGAATCGCTGCAAAACATCGATCCAGGCATCGAAGAAATCGCGCGGACTTTCGGGCAGATTGTATCTGGTGCATCCCAAATGCACGTCCGCAATGTGCAAAAACCTCATAAGTTTAGTCTAGCACACAGCGTTCGGCTCAAAAATCAGCGGAAATGAGTCATCTATACGTTCGGCGAAATGATTAATTCGTGCGCTGGAATGATTTATTCGTGCGCTGGAATGAATTATTTGCACGCCGGAATGAATTATTCGTACGCCGGAACGAATTATTCGAACGCGGAAATGATTTATTCATACGCCGGAATGATTTATTAGTGCGACAAAATGACTCAGCCAGGCGGGTTGTTGATCAGTTTCGGCAATTAATTGCTTAAAATACTCGAATTTCCGGACTTGTGGTAAATTTCACCTATGGAAAAGGTCGTTTTGATAACGGGCGCGTCGAGCGGTATCGGTTTGGAGACCGCGAAGCTGTTTCAGGCGAAGAATTGGCGTGTCGCGGCGACGATGCGAAAGCCGAAAGAACACGCGGAGCTACAAAAGATCGCCGATATCGAATGTTTTCGGCTCGATGTGACGGACACCGACTCGATAAAAGCGGCGATCGGTGACGTTTTGGCGAAGTTCGGACGCCTTGATGTTGTCGTAAACAATGCGGGTTACGGCTTGCTCGGTCCATTTGAAGCCGCGAGCGAAGAACAGGTGAGAAAGCAGTTTGCGACCAATGTCTTCGGACTGATGAACGTCTGCCGCGAGGTGATCCCGATCTTTCGCGGCCAGAAAAAAGGCTGCATTGTAAATATTTCGTCGATCAGCGGGCTCGCAGCAATACCTTTTTCGTCCGTTTACGCCGCGTCAAAATTCGCCGTCGAAGGCTTTACCGAATCGCTTCAATACGAACTTGAACCGTTCGGCATTAAAGTAAAATTGATCGAACCCGGCCCGATCAAAACCGATTTCTATGACCGCTCGCAAGATCTCGCACGAAAAGACGGCCTTACGATCTACGACGACAGATTCGAGAAATTCACGGAGTTTATGAACAAAGGCGGGAATGAAGCTCCCGACGGCTCCCTCGTCGCCCAAACAATATACGATGCCGTCACCGATGGCTCAAAACAACTGCGTTACGGCGTGAATACAAAGGGTTTGCCGTCACTAAAACGCTATTTGCCAGAGCCTGCGTTCAGGCTTGCTGTCAAAAAAATCTTCCTAAAATAAGCTTGACCGTGTTTCCGATATCTAAAATAACTCTCTCGGACGTAGAAAAAGCCTTGCGTAAGTGAGATGATATAAAGTGTACTGACCGAATGATTCGTTTGAAATCGAGATTCGAGTAATCCTGTCTAGAGGAATTCGAACTCTGTCGGATCTACCTTAGGCCCGAATAAATGTTTTTCGGAACGATTACCGAAGTTTGCGGATCTTTTCTCTCCTGGTCATCATATTTCCGTCATGTTCGCAATCGCCCAAATAGATGATTGCAAGTTGTGGAATAGGAAGCGTGCGAGGCTTCGCGAAGAGCCTGTTTCACAAACGATTTGATAACAACCGGGACGAATTATGCAGTGTTGCACTTCGGCCGCCGGCGAGGCTAATGAAATGAAGATCTTGCTTTATAACCCCGACAACGGTATCACGCGCAATTTTATGCCGCACCTTTGGATGTTCCTTTTGCAGTCGCTGACGCCGAAGGAGCACGAAGTTATTCTGATCGACGGCAACGCGAAAGCAATGTCGCGCCCGGAACTTGTTCAATTTTGTAAGGACGAGAACATCGGGCTGGTCGGCATCGGTTCGATGACGCGAATGGTCGCACGAGCGTATCTCGTGGCCGACTCGCTTCGTGAGGCTGGATTCAAGGTCGTAATGGGCGGCCCGCACGTGACGGAATGCCCGGACGAAGCGTTAGGAAAGGATGGCGGCCCAAGACATGCTGACGCCGTTGCTCTCGGCGAAGCGGACGCGACCTGGCCGCTGATCGTCGCCGATGCCGCTCGCGGCGAATTGAAAGAAGTTTATCAGCCAGAAGTCGATGCAAAAGGCAACGATCTAAAGCCGAGCCTTCAGCCGTATCCGCACATCCCGTGGGAAACTCTCGATCTTGATCAGTTCAGCCTAGTTCCGAAATTCCTCCAGCCAATGATGTCAAAACTCGGCGAAGGCTGGGGTAAATTCTTCGTCGTACCGATCGAGACCGGGCGTGGCTGTCCGTACGGATGCGAGTTTTGTACAGTTACCGGATTTTTTGGCGATTCGATCCGTTTTCGTTCGAACGAAAATGTTGTCGAAGAACTGCTCCGGCTGAAAGAGCGCGCGAAGACGGAAAAAGGCCAAATCGCCGTTTTCTTTATTGACGACAATCTTGCGATTAACAAAAAGCGTTTGAAAGGGCTGCTCCGCGACATGATCGCCGCCGGAGCGACGTTGCCGTGGGTCGCACAGATCAGTGCCAACTTGCTCGGCGACGAAGAACTTGTCGATCTAATCGCTGAAGCCGGCGGCAAATGGATCTTCATCGGAATGGAATCGATAGATCCCGCCAACATGGCGGACGTGAATAAGCAGTTTTCAAAGCCAGCTGATTATCAAGCTGTACTTGATGGTCTGGCGAGAAGAAATATTTACGCGATAACTTCGTTCATTTTTGGAATGGATAACGACACGGTCGGCGTTGCTGATAGAACGGTCGACACTATCGAAAGTTGGTCGCCGGGCCTTCCGGTATTTGGTCAATTAACACCATTTCCGGCCACGCCGTTGTACGATCGACTTGCAAAGACCGGACGGCTTCGTCGCCCGAAACATTGGCTTGACTTTGCTCCGTTCGTGATGGCGCACGATCCGCTAAAGATGTCGATCGAAGAAGCTAAAGACGAAACGTTCAATGCGTGGTCCCGAAGTTATAGTCCGGAACGCAATTGGGAAGCGATACAGGCTATCAGAAATTCGCCGATCCAAACCCGTATCGGACATCTTGTTGCCCGACTCTTCTTCCGCGGAATTTACTTCCCGCAAATGAGTAAGAGCGCTTGGCTAAGGCTGCTTTTCGATAACCGCAAACCTATCGTAAGTTTAACGCGTGAAGGTATTGGAACTTGGCGCCGTGCTAGCAAACGAAAGCGTCGCGAAGCCAAGTTGATCGCACGAGCTGAACGGGAAGGGCCGAAGGAGATCCAGGCCGGTGACTAGTTATTGATTGACGTTTGAACGAAATTTCAAGCGGCCGAATTCGCTTAGAAGCGGCTCAAGTCGCTCGATCGTCTTTTTATGTGACGTGCCGTTAGTCGCAACAATGCCGCCGTAGTTTTGTACATCGGCGATATTGTACTTGAATTCATCGCCGAAAAGATCGGTCAGTCGCCCGCCCGCTTCTTCGAGAATTACTTGCGGGCCACAAGTGTCCCAGAGCTTCGTTCTGGGCGAGAGGTGGATGTAAAGATCGCAGGTTTGCTCGGCGATCAAACCGATCTTTAGCCCAACCGAGCCTCGCTGCAACTCACCCTTAACACCGAAATCATCTAGGATCGCATTCATTTTTGGACTTCGGTGATTTCTCGAAACAGCCATCTGCATTTTATCGAATTCTGTCAGTGATGACGTGTGGAGTTGCCGGATAGTGCCGCCGGATTCGATATACGACCCCTTGCCGATCTCTGCGAAGTAAAGCACGTTATGAAACGGCAAAAGCACAACACCAAGAACCGCCTTACCGTTTATTGCAAAGCCGATCTGCACAGCGAAATCGCCATCTTTCTTGACGAATCCGGATGTCCCGTCGATCGGGTCAATTATCCAGACACGTTCCTTTGATAGCCGCTCCTCAACGCCATCAACTTCCTCTTCCGACAAAACGCCATCATGTGGAAAAACCTTCGCTAAACCATCAACGATAAGTCGGCTTGCGGCGCGGTCCGCAACCGTAACCGGTTCCCAAAAATCATCGATGCCGAGTTTTTCTTCAGCGATGATCTCTTGAGCGTAATGTTCCAAGATGACGGTTCCGGCGAGGCGAGCTAGTTCGATAGCGACATTTAGTTCCAACGAGAATTCCATTTGCTTTCAGCCTATCATACCGATTCAGGCAATATCGATTCTCTCCGAAATCCCGCATCGCGGGCACGTCAGCGTTCTGCGTTCAGGATCGGCCCAACGTGCGAGACCGAAGGTAGCGAGCTTTGGGATTTTCGATTCGGATTCACCTTCGCGGAAAACGCGTGAGTGTGTCTCGGAAGGCAAAGCATTTCGGCTGAGCTCGCGGTCGCAATGCCGACAAGTCCAGCCGAATCCATCATTAAAAAAATCGTCTGTCTCCTGCATTCAAACGAACTATTCCTGAGCCCGACGCGTAGTTGGCGTCTGTCTCGGCACCGCGGTCAACCTTAAGGGCACCGTGGTTTGCTGACCGGCCCGGTTAAGGTCAACGCGAACTGTTTCGCCGATCTGTTTTTTGTCTAAATATCTGTATAGATCGTCGATCGAATTCATCTTTTCACCGTCGACCGCAGTAATGATATCGCCGATCACAGCTGAGCCGTCCGCATCTCTTGAGAGCCCACGAATACCAGCATTTGCCGCGGCGCTTCCAGGTAAGACGGCCGCAACAAGCAGACCTTCCGGAACCTGGAGTCGTATACCACGCGCAATGAGTTCATTGACGGGCCGAAGGTCAGCACCAAACTTCGGCCGACGCACTTCGCCAAACTCGATGAGCTGCGGAATGACGCGCTTTGCCGTGTTCACCGGCACTGCAAAACCTACCCCTACAGATCCGCCGGCGGGCGAAAGAATCTGCGAGTTGATGCCGATCATTCTTCCGAACTTGTCCAGCAGCGGACCGCCGGAGTTTCCGGGATTGATAGATGCGTCGGTTTGAATAGCCGTGTCGATCGGCCGGCCGTCAGGAGCTCCGGGAACACCTCTCGATCGGATCGGCCGTTGAAGCCCGGAGATAACGCCAGTGGTCAAAGTACGATCAAGCCCGAAGGGGTTTCCTATCGCCAACACTTTTTGTCCAACCACGAGCTTATCCGAATCACCCAACGGGACGATCGCTAGGCCGCTCGGCGGGGCTTCGATCTTGATGACAGCAAGATCAGTATCCGGATCGCCGCCAACCAATGTCGCCGGATATGATCTTTCACCGCCAAAGTTAACCGTGATTCGTTGAGCCCGCTCTATCACGTGATAGTTCGTAAGAATGTGCCCTTGTGCGTCAATGACCGAACCGCTGCCGTTGCCTCGCCCTTCCTGAGCTTCACCCCACCAATTCTGTGATACTGAAGTGGTGTTGATAAACGCGACACCCGGAGCTATCGTCCGATAGACCTCAATATTGTTTTGTTCATCCGAGACCTGCGAAGGGTCAGATAGTGTTGCCGGACCTGATTCTGCAAAGGTGGTTCCGGACGGGTCGGCAGTGTTCCAAAGGTCGTTCAGCTTGAACGCCGCAAATGTACCGCCGATGGCGATCAATGCCGTTGCGAAAGATAATAAAAGGATCTGGCGGATGGATAGATGGTATGTAGGTGAACTGGGCATATTGGATATCTTGACCTCAAAACGAAATTGTAAGAATGCGAAAATGAGATGCATCGCGCAAACATTTGCGTTGTTCACCCATTACGAAAAAGTTCGGGGTTTAGTTTCGGGAAGAACTAACAAGTAACTCTTGATCTTGTTGATTAGAAAGAAGAGGCGAAAACTACCTTCGACCAATTCCCGACGTCCTGAATAAACGTATGTGAGATATACCCAAAGGCTGCGAGGCCGGTTAGGACGTGAATGCCCATTAGCCCGATATAGATCGAAAGTGCGAAGGTGACGAGCGGTTTCGCTATCGGCTTATATCCAAATTTCAAGATCACAACGGCGGTGATCGTGCCCATTGTCAGTTTAGCCATAAAGAAGGCGAGATCGCCAATCTCAAGAAATCCGGCCATTAATTGATTGGCCTCGGTCGCCGTACCACTTTTAACCCAGACGAGTGTCAACATTGCGTCGAGCATGTTCAATAGGAACAATAGAAACGTTTGGTGAAACAAGTGCATAACAATCTCGAGTGCAAAAACTTGTTTAAACACGCTCCTTTATGAAAAGTGCCCCCGGAACGAAAAAGTCCAGGAGCGGAGCTGTGAAATAAAAATGACCGGCTAACTGTCCAAGTAATATACCTAATAACCCGCGATTTCAGAAATTTTTTAACAAGTATAATCGTTTGTTGAATAACGCAAATGTTAAAATATCGAAGAACTGCTAGTTATTCTTGCAACTTTTCGGCGATTTTCTACGTCGAAATTGCCGTTCGAACACTGGCGTATTTTGCCGTTTCGGACACTGTTTGAGTACGGAGGATACTATGAATGCGACGACCAAACTCTTTACCGTTTTTGCGGTAGCGACAATTTTCACAGCCACACTAGTGTTTGACACATTGGCGCAGCGGCCTGTGCTTCGGAAGGGCACGACGACCCGAGCATCGAGCCAGCAGTCGATTGCAGCGGGTAAAAAGATCCGCGTCAGAATAAATCAGAATCTGAGCTCAAAGGTGTCGCAAGTTGGCGATACGTTTACGACGACCACGATCGATCCGGTTTACGCTTCGAATGGCCAGGTGGTGATACCCCAGGGTTCCGAGGTCATCGGCCGTGTCGACCGTGTTCAGAAAGCTGTCAAGGGCGGAAGACCTGGCGAAGTCGATGTAAGCTTCCGTCAACTCGTGCTTCCCAATGGCACCAAGCGGACGATCAACGGTTCGCTTGCAGATTTGAACGAAGATGATGCCAGGAGCGATAACGAAGGCACGGCAAGCGGCGACAGAATGAAAAATCGAAAGATCATCTTCATCGGCGGCGGCGGTGTAGGTGGTGCGGTCCTTGGTGGGGCGATCGGTGGCGGAAAAGGTGCTTTGATCGGCGGTCTGATCGGTGCCGGTGCGGGCCTTCTTGGCGAGCGATTTACAAAGGGTGAAGACGCGGAAGTGAAATCAGGAGCCGAATTCGGTGTTGTGCTGAATCAGAGTGTTTCGTTGCCGCGTTACGCTGTGGCAGACGATGAACCGGTCTATGATACAGGGCGTGAAACAGCCGGAAATCGAACCTACGTCGTCCGCTCAGGCGATACATTATCAAAGATCAGCGCTCGCTTTTACGGAACAACCGGTCGTTATATGGAGATCTACGATGCGAACCGTGATCGACTTTCGAGCCCGACCAACATTCGCGTCGGCCAAACGTTGATCATTCCCTAACGTTCGCTGTTTGATTTGCAAAAAGGCCGCCGGACCGATCTGGCGGCCTCTTTGCATAGATCGCGAGTATCGATATATTTCTTCCCGAGACGTTCGGTATTCACTTGATTTGTATTTTTCATTAGTCTTGTAGCTATTGGTATAAGTGTTGAAGTTGGCGCACTTCGGTTGTTCAGTTATTATTTCGGTATATGAAGACACTGTATCCTGAGATTGAGCCGTTTGATTCGGGCATGCTCAAGGTTTCCGATCTGCACGAGATCTATTACGAGCGCGTCGGTAATCCGGACGGCGTTCCGGTCGTATTTCTCCATGGGGGGCCGGGCGGCGGCCTGATACCGATGTATCGGCAATTTTTCGATCCAAAGTATTATCACGTTGTATTGTTCGATCAACGGGGTTCAGGAAGATCAAAGCCGCATGCCGAATTAGAAGCGAACACTACCTGGGATCTGATAGAGGATATTGAGTCGCTGCGTGAAAAATTCGGAATTGAAAAATGGTTCGTCTTCGGCGGTTCTTGGGGCAGTACGCTGAGTCTGGCTTACGGAATTTCGCATCCTGATAGGTGTTTGGGTCTTATACTTCGCGGAATCTTTCTAACTCGAAAGAAAGAACTTGAATGGTTTTACCAGCACGGTGCATCTGAGATATTTCCCGATTTTTGGGAACGATATCGCGATGAGATCCCGGACGATGAACGCGGCGATTTTATGACCGCTTACCACAAACGCCTGACCAGCGACGACGAGGCGACCAGGCTTTCCGCCGCGCGTGCGTGGAGCACGTGGGAAGGTGCGACATCGAAGCTGTTTCCTGATCAAGACCTGATGGACCATTGGGAAGGCGAGCACGAAGCACTTTCGCTCGCACGCATCGAATCGCATTACTTCATAAACGGTTCGTTCTTTTCGTCAGACAATTATCTGCTGGAGAACATCGAAAAGATCCGTGACATTCCGACGGTGATCGTTCAGGGGCGCTATGACGTTGTTTGTCCGATGACTTCGGCTTGGGACCTTCACCGGGCGTTTCCGGAAGCTGAGTTTATCGTAGTTCCTGATTCGGGCCATTCGGTCTCCGAAAAAGGCACGACTGCGGCTTTGGTCGAGGCGATGGATCGGTTCAAGCAAAGCAATTAATCTAAAGTTTAGACCGATTATAGTGAAAGTTCGTCAAATAAGAGTTATTATTAGACGATACAGTCGGGGCGGGATGGGCGAACTCGGCAAAAAGGAAACAGATGGATATTTTGTTAATTGGTTTAGGAACACCCGAGATCATCGGGATCGTGATCGTGCTCTTCTTGCTATTCGGCGCAACGCGGCTTCCGCAGCTTGCGAAATCGCTTGGTCAATCGCGAAAAGCCTTCAAAGAAGGTATGCGCGAAGCGGAACTTGAAGAGGCGGAGGAAAAGCAGCTTACGTCGGCTGAGGCTCCAAAGGTCACTGAAATGAGTGACGACGCACTGGCCGACGAAATGCGACGCCGAGCTCAAGTAAACCAGAGCTAGACGATCGGCGTTTGTTGCCGATGCTTCCTAGCCTTTTTCGCCGGTGAGCAGCGTGGCTTTCACCGTAAATCTAAATGTAAGATCACCGTCTTCATCGTCTATCAAGCGGGCAAGCTCAACTGAGACTTGCTCTTTTTCATTTTCATTCAGCGTGCCGAGCCATTGCGGCAGTAGAAAATCGGCCACAAGCGGAGAATTCAGGAAGGCCTCGCCGTTTTCATATTCAAATAGTTCGGTAGCTGAATGCGTTTTGATCTTGATCATCTCGGCTTTCCCAGCCATTTCTTCGATCTGCGAAAGGGTTGGAGTTTCGGCGACCCTCTTCTCGGCAGCGGTGCCGTGTTCACCAAGCTCGGTATTAAAAAACACTTCCCAGAGAAGCGAGAATATCTCGCCGAAAGTTCCGGCCGCCGGCAACATAACCGCGACACGGCCACCGACATTCGCAACTCGAACGGCGTCGTTGATAAATTCGGATAGTTCTGCCGGCGGTGTAAAACTCGCATCTGCGACGACTACATCGAAAGCGTCGGCTTCAAAACTGATCATCGAAAAGTCAACATCTGCTTTAGTTGCAAGTGCCTTATCGCGGGCGATGCTGAGCATGTGCTCGTCTTCACAAGTCGCAAATATCGCAAGGTCTTCTTCGGCTCGATTTCGAATCTCGATACAATGAGTTCCCGTTCCGCTGTTGATGTAGAGGAGGTTCTCCGCATCACGTAGGTTGATGTGTTTGTCGGCAAGTTCGGTAAATCGGCGAGTCCACTCTTCGTCGACAAAGAGGTCGCGAATGAACGCGAGCTCTTTCTGGGTTTTTTCCATTCCTATATTTAACCGCACGAAATGCGACAGGTAAAGTGCCCCCGGCCTTCACGCCAAGTAACACGAATACCGTCGGGTGTGCTACGCTTATCGAAAAGCATAGTTGGAAAATTGATGAGTAAAAACGTTAAGGAACTTTTTGATCTTACCGGAAAGACGGCCATCGTCACGGGCGGCTCTCGCGGCATTGGACGGGAGATGGCCGACGCACTTGCCGAAGCCGGTGCCAAATTAATGCTTTGCGCCAGGCGTGAAGAATGGTTGAACGAAACTGTAAATGAGTTTCGTTCGAAAGGTATTGATGTACACGGGAAATCGTGTGACGTCTCAAAATCCGCTGAAGTGACGGCTATCGTTGATGAAACTATTGCAAAGTTTGGATCGGTCGATATTCTTGTCAACAATGCTGGGATTTCCTGGGGAGCGATGCCGGAAGACATGCCGATCGAACAATGGCAGAAAGTGATTGACGTGAACCTAACCGGATGCTTTCTGATGGCACAAGCCGTTGGCCGCGAGATGCTCAAGAAGAATAGCGGGTCGATCATAAACATTGCCTCGATCGCGGGAATGACGTCTTCAGCAAACGGCCCGTTCTATTCAGGTTACGCTGCAAGTAAGGCAGGGTTGATCGGGTTGACGCGCGAGCTCGCCGCGAGTTGGGGACGACGCGGAATTCGCGTCAATGCCATCGCACCGGGCTTTTTTCATTCACGACTTGCTGATGCGGTGATCGACATTTATGAACGTTCTATACAAGAGAACAACGTGATCCCGCGTGTTGGTGAAGAAGGCGAACTAAAAGGTGTGGTCGTGTTCCTGGCATCCGACGCATCAAGCTACGTAACGGGACAGACTATCGCTGTTGACGGCGGAATGACCGTATAAACGTGCCGCTTTTAGGCATCCGGTCCATATGGAAATAACCCAGAATCCATCGATCTTTGCGGTGCTCGCGATCGGCTTCGTGATCGGACTTTACCATGCGGTGGAGGCAGATCATCTCGCGGCCGTTTCTGCGATCATAAGCGAGAAAAAGAACGTCTTTGTATCGACCCTCGTCGGCGGTCTTTGGGGCGTTGGCCACACGATCTCTCTCTTTGCCGTCGGGATGATCGTGATCTTTGCAAAGTTACAAATCTCGGAAAGCGTCGAGGCGAAACTTGAAGCTTTGGTGGGAGGAATGCTTGTGTTGCTAGGCCTCAATGCATTGCGGAAATTATTCACGGCCGACAAAGTTCATGTTCATGAACACAAACACACGGGCAGCAAACACGCTCATCTTCACGTTCATGAAGACGAGAAAGAAGAAAGTTCGCATCACGGCTTGAGCGCGAGATCGTTGTTTGTCGGAATCGTACACGGGCTGGCCGGAAGCGCCGGACTAATGCTGATCGTCGTGCCATCGATCGATTCCCCGTATCTTGCAATGGCTTACATCTTGATCTTCGGCGTCGGATCGGTCGCGGGAATGATGCTAATGAGCCTTTTGATGGGCGTTCCGCTCGCGTTCACCGCGAACAGATTTGCTTTCCTAAACAAGGGAATCAGAATCTTAGCTGGCGTGTTCAGCCTCGTTTGGGGCGCTCTGCTGATAAACGAAAAGCTATTTCAAGCTTAAGAGGATCAGACAAAATGAAATTCGCCGAAGGCTTCAGGCACGTGAAAGTTCGGCTTCTCGGTCATCGTCGGTCGCCACGCTAAATAACCGCGATCCGGTTCGTTCCCTACACAGCGAAAAATATTTCCTAGCCAAACATCGCCCGCTTTCGGTTTTTTTCCAAAGGCTTCCCACGGGATCTTCATCGCCATTGTCACTCTGCCATCTTCGATTCGTGCAGCTACTACCATTCCGGAATTGTATTCCCAGTCGGTAACCCGCTCACCGCTCGTAATATCAATAGCCAGATCAAGCCATTCACCCGTTGGAGCAACCTCAAACTCAAAATACTTTCTTGGCTCATGCTTGTCCGGAGCAATGAATATCTCGCAAACATCGCGCTCCCAAAGGCCAATTGTCTTTGCTTGTAAATTGGGCATTGAGCTTACAACGAAGTGCTCGGTCTGAGGCGTTTCAAACCGAGCGTAGAAGGACTCTTCAGACCAGAAAATCTCTGCCAAAAACCTTAGCTCGGACGGAGCCGAGGTGTCTGACCAAAAGTTATCAATAACGGCCGAGTGCGAAGATAAATCATCACGTCCAATCAATATGTCTGCCGCAATATCGGAGCTGAGCTTTTGGGCAACAAGGGACTCTTTCATAGTGGTATCTATCAATGTCGAGCTACCCAGTTGGAAAATGTCGCTAATTCGCTTCGAATGGCTTTGCCCAAGCCGAGACGAACAGCATTAAACGGACGGTTATTCGTAAAAGCATTTGCAATCGAGTATAGAGAGCGGATCGAAAATGATGGCTCGTTGGATATAGCATAGATCGGTTCCCAAAATTCCGGTGCGAGCTTCGCTTTGAAAAAGTCCAAGCCGTCAAAATTATAGAATCTTTCGCCATGTTTTCGCATCCATCCGAGAGCAAAGCGGAGCCAAATAGGATTGTTGAAAACTTCGATGTTTGCTCGTTTCGATAACGGTGACAAGCCGAGCGTTACGTATTGAAACCCTTCGTTTGCAATCATACTGATCGCCGTGTGCATCATAAGTTCGACAGTTCCATTTGGAGCTCCCGGACGGTGCGGAAACTGTTCTGTAAGCCATCCTGATCTAGTCGGTATCGGCGATAGGACCAAGAATCCGACAACCTTTCCATTAACCGTTGCCACTAACGTGCGCCGATGTTTGAGGCGTCCGAAGGTGTCCGGTTCGATGACGAAGTGTAACGGCGGCAAGCCCTTTAATTGAAACCACTCGTCCAAACAGTCCGACAGTTGAGAGTTGTTCTCAGCTTTTTCTAGTGGCCATTCGTCAACAGTAACGCCCTTGTTCCTGGCCCGATTCAGCTGTGAACGAATGTCCTTGTTGTTCTGTACGATGGAGTTCCAGCGATCCGGGTGCCAAACAGGTTGAGCTCCTAAAAGCACGCGAGAATGTGTTGTCGTGTTTTCGACCAATCGGTCTAGTCTTGCTTCGGCTCCAAAGTAACAAACCTTGAAACCAAGATCTTTAGATTCGCGTTCGAAGTCCGCCACCATCTCAGCAAGATGTTCCTCGGCACAGACGGGAGCTCCCGCAACGACGCGAAACCCTTTTGATGAAACAAAACCAACCACCGAGTCGTGATTTTTTCCAAACCAATATTCTATTCCGGGGTTGACGATCTGAAAACACGTAGTGTTCCAGCCGTGCCGCAGAATTATCTCGCGAGCACGCTCATAGCCTAATTGCCCGTGTTCAAAACGGTTTTGACTGCCATCTTGGCTAGTTTCCATGTGCGGTTCCAATCGATCTTGCCGCCGTCTTCACGGCCCATAATTTTATCGATGAAGATCTTGCGGAAATCGGCTCCTTCGCGTTTGAGCATGAATTCTTTTGCATACGGCTTCGCAGTCTCAAAGAAATTGAACTCGGGATCAGTGATGATGCCGATGCCTTCCAGCGTCATCAATGCTCGCATAATATAAGTAAAGTTCGACGGAAGTCGGAACGGGTAATCGTACATCACGTCCGCGAGATCGTAGGTTAGCTCTTTGAAATTTACGTCCTTGAGTTTCAAGTTTAGGTGAAACTCAAACATTTTTTCGACTACAGGCCGAACGGACGAAGCATCAACACCGGGCTTCATAAAGTCTAGGTCGATCAGATTCTGCGCGATTCCGGCCGGGTCTTTACCGACGACGTTAAAGAACGCGTCGATCATCTTCGATTGCAGTTCGGGCGTGATCCGTCCGACCATTCCAAAATCGAAGAATGCAAGACGGCCGTCAGGCATTACGAGCAGATTGCCAGGATGTGGATCGGCGTGAAAGAAACCATCTTCCAGCAGTTGCTTCAGATAAGTTCTTATCAATAAACGGTTTACTTTCTCAGGTGAAATGCTCTGGCGTTCGAGTTCGATAAGATCAGTAACCTTGGTGCCGTGGATAAACTCCATCGTCAGAACTTTCGAAGTGGACGCGTTCCAATAAATCTTTGGCACGTGTACGTTGTCCCAATTTTTGAAGCTTTCACGAAACCGTTCCGCATTTTTACCTTCAGCGGCGTAATCCATCTCTTCGTGGATCGTTTCGTTGAACTCGCGAAGCATGCCGGACCAATCTGCGTTTTCATTCAATTGCGGAAATCGTTCGGCAAAGTTCGCGACCTTTCTCAATATCTTAAGATCACCCTTTATCGTCGCCTCAAGATTAGGCCGCTGCACCTTGACCGCGACCTCTTCCCCGCTATGCAGACGAGCACGATATACCTGTCCGAGCGAGGCCGCAGCGACGGGCTTCAGCTCAAATTCCTTATAAACTTCATTGATCTTCAGGCCGAGTTCTTTCTCGATCCGTGCAAACGCGATCTCGTTATCGAATGGCGGCACATTATCCTGAAGTTCGCCAAGTGCAACGACGAAAGGCAACGGAAGAAGGTCGGCACGCGTACCCATAGATTGCCCGATCTTGATGAACGTCGGCCCGAGCTCGATCAGCTTTTCTTTTAGCCAGATCGCCTGCTTCTCTTGATTTGCTTCGCGATTTTGTTCGCTGCCAAGCATGTACCATCGCATGAAAAGCACGAACTGATGAAAAAACCAGAGCTTAATTCCCCACAACTTTTCGCCATAGACCGCAGCTCGCGTTAACCGCTCTGCGGTCCTCATCCGTTCCCGCGCGTGGTGAAGCTGAGCCTTTTGATGTACCGCGTACTGATCGAGATATAGATACATCGCAAGTTTTCCGATCACTGCTGAAACATGAAAGATACGAAACCAGCCGCGAATGCCCGTGTAACGCTTCTCAATTTCATTTTCCTTCGAGCTAAGAAATTTCTCTTCAGCAATAATCTGGTCGTTAGTTACATACTTCGCGATAGGCAGGTCTGCGGTCGCGACCATTGATCTCATTGATGCGTCGCCGAGGTTCGTTGCCTTAACCGGAGTTAGTTTGTCGTTTGTCGTTGTGTCGTCCATCCGCCTATTTATTCGATCCCCAAGCTCGATTCGATGCGAAAAAGTTCCATTTGTTTTGCATCATAAGATCTCAAGCATATTCCTTACGCCTTCGTGCTGGAAGTAGTTCAACGCGCGGACTGAATCGGCTCTGATTTGTGCCGTTAACTCGTCTATTCCGTTGAACTTACGTTCATCGCGAATTCGATGTAGGAAACGCACGCGAAGCACGTCGCCATAAAGATCGCCATCGAAATCAAAAACAAATGATTCAATAGATGGTTCCGCGTCGTTCTCGAACGTCGGGCGAACACCGATATTCGTAATGCTCCGTCGCCACGTTCCTTCAACAAGAGTCGCGGTCGCATAAACACCGAACCTCGGAATTACGCGATTGTGCGGCTTTAGATTGGCCGTTGGGAAACCGATCGTTCGGCCCCGCTGTGCGCCGCGTTCGATCACGCCTTCTACTCCGTAAGGACGCCCGAGCATTCGCCGAGCCAAATTTACTCGGCCTTCGTTAAGAAGGTGCCTGATCTTTGATGAACTGATCCGCTGCCCGCGAAGGCGTATTTCTTCGACCTCTTGAGCAACAAAGCCAAGTTCGCTGCTCATTTCCCGCATGAGTTCGATGTTCCCGCCGCGGTCTTTGCCAAAAGCGAAATCTTTACCAAGATGGACTTCCCTTGCTTGAAGCCGATCATGAATTATTTCGCGAATGAAGATCTCCGCGGGCTGCGCGGCGAATTCCTTATCGAACGGAACCACGATCGTCTGCTCAATGCCGAGAACCTCTAGATTTGCAAGTCTCTGATCTAGCGTTTGCAGCAGAGGTGGAGCCGATTCAGGATGCAAAACAGCACGCGGATGCGGATCGAATGTGATCGCCGTCGGAACGGCATCTACTGCTTTTGCACGCTCGACGACCGTCTGCATTATCCGCTGGTGGCCAAGATGCAACCCATCGAAAACACCCAACGTCAACACCGTAGGCTTCTGGATATTTGCATTCTCTGTGCCGTGAAAGATCTTCATTCCGCTAATCGCCGAGATGCTTGCCCGTCATCAAATAGTTTCGCACATAATCTTCGACTGCTGAATCAAGGGGGGTGGTTTCGGCGGTGTATCCTGCGTCGCGAATGCGAGTGAGGTTAGCCTGTGTGTGGTATTGATATCGATCGCGGAGATGTTCGGGCATGCCGATGAATTCGACGTTCTTGGGCAGATCGATAGCTTTGAAAATCGCATCGGCGAGAGCGTTCCATGTATTCATTCGACCCGAACCGACGTTGAAAAGGCCACCCATCTTTGCTTCCATGAAATGCAGCGTCATATCGACCGCATCTTTTACATAAACAAAGTCCCGTCCAAATTCACCATCGGCGTAATCGGGATTCGCACTCCTAAAAAGCTCCAGCTTTCCGGTCGAGTTGATCTGATCGAAAGCCTTGTTTACGAGGGAACGCATGTCGCCTTTATGATCTTCGTTAGGGCCGAAGACGTTGAAATATTTTAGCCCGACGATCTTGTCGAACATTCCATTTCTTGCAGCGTATTGGTCGAAAAGATGTTTTGAATAGCCGTAAACATTCAGTGGCCGCAGTTTGTTTAGATCATCGGACCCGTCCGCCATTCCCGCCGAGCCGTCACCGTATGTCGCCGCCGACGATGCATAGACGAATCTCACGTCGTTCTTCACTGCCCATCGGGCAAGGTCCTGCGTGTATTGATAATTATTGCGGATCATATAGTCCGCGTCGGTTTCCGTGGTTGACGAACACGCTCCGAGATGAAAAACAGCAGCCACACCCTTGAACTCATCAAGATCCTCGATGAAATCATACGCGTCGATGTAATCTGCAAAACGAAGCGGCGCCAAGTTCTTCCACTTGTCCGTCTCATCAAGCCGGTCAACGATCAAAATATCGTCATACCCAAGCTCATTCAGCCGCCAGACAATAGCACTCCCAATAAACCCTGCTCCGCCCGTAACTATCAGTTTCTGCTTCGACATAAACCCTAATAATACACGCTACGCTGGACATCGTGAATCGCCCGGACAGGCATTATTTCTTCTTCAATCCACCGCCGCCGATGTAGTTTCCGACGGCTAGATAGCTCCGCGGAAACAGGCGGGCGAGACGGCTGAAGACGGCCGCATCGGTGCCGACGATTATCTGCGGGTTTCGTTTTTTCATTCCTCGGAAAATTATTTCGGCGGCTTCGTCGGGCGAAGTTTTCGCAAGCAGTTTATTCTGAAACTCCCGCTGATTTTCGATCTCTTTGTCGGTCATTGCAACTCCCGAGCTGATGCGTGCACTGTTGACGATATTGGTCTTCACGCCGCCGGGATGGACCGCCGAAACCGCGATGTTAGTTCCTTCAAGTTCGTGCCGCAATGCTTCGGTAAAGCCACGCACGGCAAACTTGCTCGCACAATATGCCGTTTGTCCGGGCGGTGCGATCATTCCGAAAAGGCTCGAGATATTCACGATGTGTGCCGACTTCTCTTTTTCCAGATGCGGCAAGAAAAACTTCGTCCCATAAACCACGCCCCAGAAATTAATGCCCATCAGCCATTCGATTTCGTCGAGCGTAACTTCACGAAAATTCCCACCGAGAGCAACGCCGGCGTTGTTTATAATATGCGAAGTGCGTCCGTGTTGTTCGAGCACCCCGTCGGCAAATGCACTCATTGCCTCTCGATCCGCAACGTCGACTACATGCATTGTGACATTTACCGGGAATGATTCAAGAAGTCTTGCGGTCTCGGCAAGTTGCTCTTCGTTCACATCCGCGATCGCAAGTCCGGCAATGCCTTCGCGTGCAAAACGCAGTGCCAACGCGCGGCCCATCCCTGAAGCCGCACCGGTGATAGCCGCAACACTCTCTTTCGTCAGACTCATATTTTTTCTGAACTAACGTGTTAGAAATTCCATTGTTCCATCATTTACCCGTCCAAAGCGAAGCATCGAAAGGTCCTTTACGTAATTCTGATGCAGCCGCCAAGGCGTTTTCGATCCTTGCTTGGGAAGTTCGTCAAGCGCCCGCAGAACGTAGGTCGAATTGAAATCGAGCACAGGTTCCGGCATCACCGTCGGATCGGAAATGCGCGGTACGCATGCGGCGTAACCATTGCGGTCCATATACTTCAAAAGCCTGCACACATATTCGGCCGTAAGGTCACATTTAAGTGTCCAAGATGCGTTCGTGTAGCCAAACGCCTGTGCCAAATTCGGCACATCGCTATACATCATTCCCTTGTACGCCGTTAGCTTCGACAGATCGACGGTGGCGCGGTCAACGATCAGTTCAAGCCCGGCCATTATCCTTAGCACAAGACCGGTCGCGGTGACTACAATGTCTGCTTCGAGCTCATCACCATTCCTCAGACGAATGCCTTTTTCGGTAAACGAATCGATCTCGCTTGTGACGATCGACGCCTTTCCCTCGCGGATGGATTTGAATAGATCGGCATCCGGCACGAGGCAAAGCCGCTGGTCCCAAGGGTTGTAAGTCGGTTTG
>JBBSKW010000016.1:0-30858 GCA_038256005.1 Pyrinomonadales bacterium | reverse complement strand
GATCGATGAGATCGCCGGCGAAAAAACACGCCGTGCTGCAACCATTGAGACCGCTTTGCGCGAATTCATTGCAAGAGAGGAGAAGAAGGTCAAAGCGAAACCGCCGGAACCTGTCACTGCGAAGGGAAAAGCGATCGCATCGGCAAAGAAGTGAGAATATGACCGCTGTTAAAAAAATGGGCGACTGGGACGTAGACAAGATTCGCAAAGATTTTCCGGTGCTGTCGCGCAACGTGAACGGAAAGCCGCTCGTATATTTGGACAACGGAGCCTCTTCACAGGTTCCGCAACTCGTGATCGATCGAGGCTCGAAGTATTTAGAAGAAGAGCACTCGAACATACATCGCGGCGTCCATTATCTTTCGCAACACGCAACGACCGCCTATGAAGCGGCCCGTGAAAAGGTGAAACGGTTCATCAACGCAAAAGAGGCGAAGGAATGCATCTTTGTTCGCGGCACGACCGAGGGCATCAATCTGATCGCATTTTCCTATGGGCGAAAGTTCATAAATGAAGGCGATGAAATACTTGTCTCGCAGATGGAGCACCACTCGAACATCATTCCCTGGCAAATGATCGCCGAGGAACGCGGTGCGAAAATTTGCGTTATCCCGATCAACGAACGCGGTGAGCTGATCATTGAAGAGTACGACAAGCTACTAAATGAGCGAACGCGGATAGTAGCCGTCGGCCATGTTTCGAATTCACTCGGAACTATAAATCCGATCAAGGAAATGATCGCAACCGCACATAAATTTGGCGTGCCGGTATGTGTTGACGCGGCCCAAAGTGTGCCCCACTTTCCCGTTGATGTTCAAGATCTTGACGCCGACTTTTACGTTTTTTCAGGACACAAGATGTTTGCTCCGACCGGCAGCGGCGTGATGTACGGCAAACGCGAGTGGCTGGATCAAATGCCGCCCTATCAAACCGGTGGCGGAATGATCCGCACAGTTTCTTTCGAGAAAACTACGTTCGCGCCAATACCGGATAAGTTCGAAGCGGGCACTCCCGCGATCGCGGCAGGCATCGGTTTGGGAGCAGCTATCGATTACATAAACTCGATCGATTTCGAGGCGGCCGCCAAATACGAACACGAATTGCTGGAATACGCTACCGAACGATTGGCGGACATTCCCGAGGTCAGGATCATCGGCACCGCCGCCGACAAAGCGAGCGTCCTCTCATTCACCATCGAGGGCATCCACCCGCACGACATCGGCACGATCCTCGACCAACAAGGCATCGCCGTTCGCGCCGGACATCACTGTGCACAACCCGTGATGGAATTCTTCAATGTTCCAGCGACCGCCCGAGCGTCGTTCGCGTTTTACAACACGCGTGAAGAGGTCGATAAGCTGGCCGACGCGGTGCAGAAAGTTATTGAGGTTTTTGCTTAACCTCAGATCTCAATTTTGAAATTTCAGATGTCAGAATTAAACGAGCTATATCAGGAAACGATCTTGGAGCACAATAAGAACCCGCGAAATTTTCGGGATATTGAGGATGCTGATCAGACGGCGGATGGGAAGAATCCGTTGTGCGGTGATGCTTTGCGGGTTTATGTAAAGATGGACGGCGATACGGTTAGCGATGTTGCATTCAAGGGTTCGGGCTGTGCTATCTCGAAGGCCTCGGCGTCGATGATGACGCAAGTCGTAAAAGGGAAAACGAAAGAACAAGCCGAAACGATCTTTGACGAATTCCACAAGATGGTAACCGGCGAATTGGATATTGAGACGGACGAAAATGACCTTGGAAAACTTAAGATATTCGCCGGTGTTTTGGAATTTCCCGCACGAGTTAAATGCGCGTCGCTTAGTTGGCATACGCTGAATGCAGCATTGCGTGGCGAAGAAGAAGTCTCGACAGAGTAGCCTTCGACCTAAATGGACGAACCGCAAGACCACCGCCCATTCTCAAGAACGCCGATCATTTTGGCCGTCCTGTTAACGGCGATAATGTCGCTCGTATTGGCCTTGATGGGGCGGGTTTGGTGGTGCAAGATCGGTGATTGGGCGATCTACGTCCACGAAGCCTGGGGCAGCAGCCACACATCGCAACATGTATTCGATCCTTATCTTTTCACACACATTTTGCACGGCGTAGCATTCTTTTGGATCACAGGTTTGATATTTTCAAAACTCGAGATCGAATGGCGTTTCCTGATCGCGATCGCCGCGGAGGTCGGCTGGGAAATACTCGAGAACAGCAATTTCATAATCGAGACGTACCGAGCGAACACGGCTTCTTATGATTATTTTGGCGATTCGATCGTAAACTCTATCGCCGATGTCGGGGCCTGCGCGTTCGGGTTTTGGGTAGCGCTCAAGCTTGGCATGTGGAAGTCATTCGCTTTTTTCTTTTTGGTCGAATTCTTTCTATTGCTTTGGATACGTGACAGTTTGCTCATCAATATCTTGATGCTCATCTACCCGCTCGATACGATAAAAGAGTGGCAATCGGGAATTTAAGATCCAAAAACCCGCCAATTTCTCAGCAGGTTTTTGTAATTTCAGTTGCTCTCTATCGAGCCATACCCAAACGGCTACTATCTTTCGCCTCTAGCGGCCTCGACCTGCGTCTCGATCTCAACCGCGAGCTTTCGTGCTCCGGGTTGATCGAAGGTCTCCATCGTTCGGAGCGATTCGTCCAAAATTCTTAACTGATGCTCCCGCCAATCCGGCCGTCCCGCCACCTGGCCAAATTCCCCGTCGTAGTAATTCGTTCGGGGAGCCTTTGCCATTTCCGACGCAGATTTATCAACAGAGATAACCATCGTCGGCAATCCGGCCGCTTCGATCCCACGAGCCAAAACACTTAGCGTTTGGTGACAAAGACGCGATGCGGGAATCAACAGTGCAGCTTGAACTTCATAACGATGAAGCCTTTCAGCGATCTTGGGAGCCATTTCCTCGGCGACCTTAGCAGCATTAGGTATCCACGGACTCAGGCTGAACCAAACATTGTTTAAATTTCCGATCACACCATTAGCTTCGTATTCGCGAAGCCGGTCGATAGGTATCTGGCAATTACGGTCTTGTTGAACGGCGACCGGATCAAAACCCTTTGCCGCGTAACGCATGTCCGTGGCTTCGACCTCAATAGGAAATTCGCGGAATTCCGTGTCGCCATCTTTTGTTGAAAGGTCGAACGGTTCCATACCGTCGATGTATGCACCTGCTGATGAAATAAGCGCAAGATTCATCATCGGCAAAGCACGGCGAACAGGCGTGAACGGCGTATAGGTGTTTGAGACGAACGGATAGCCGCCGAGTTTCTCGCCGCCATTCCAATTGGAAAATTTCCGCTTAAAGTCGGAGATCGATTCGATAATGTCCATTTCTGCTATATCTTAAACTCTTTTTCGACCTTATATGGATCGTTTGTTGTTGCCGTTGCTTTTACCCCAAATTTTCTGTTCGCGATGATGAACACAGCGAGCAATGCGGCCGACATCCCGACGAATAATACCCAGACCGAATACTCATGGAGGGCGTTGAACTGTATCCGCAACGGGTCGTCCACCGCAATCTCGTCGATCGGCCGGCCGCCCATCTGTGCCCGTACCGACATCAGCATCAAACTGATCACGAATTGCCCGACCGCACAGGCCGACCCGACAACCAGTAGCAAAACCCGCTCAGTCCAAAGCCAAAACTTGCTGACAAAGCTACTACCTAAAATACTGGAAAGCAGAAGCACGACCGAGATACCTAGGCCTGCATAATTTAAGATCGAAAGCGTCCGATTTACGACCGCTCCGGCGAGTTCCCGTTGCGGCAAAACTGCGAACGAACTCTGTGCAACTGCGATGAAAAACACAGCCGCACCGAGCCAAAGAGCAAGCAAAATCAAGCGTATATCGGACAAAAACTTCATCGGCGTAAGTGGCCTTGAACCACATTATTATGCGATGTTTCCGACGAAAGGGCAAAAGTGTGGGCCGGGCTGACTGCTCGCGTCGTTATTAATATCGCACGGTTGTAAAGTAGTATTTCTTTGATGCAAATAGGAGAAACATCCGCTCAAGATGGACAACAATTTAGCGATTTCATCCACGATCTCCGGACGCCGCTGACCGGAATTATGGGATTTGCGGAGCTGTTATTAGAAGACCTGACGATCATCGGACAGAACCGCGAATATGTTGAAATAATTCTCAGCGAAGCAAAAAGGCTCGAACGAATATTGTCAGAGAAGGCGAAGTCGCTGGACGGCTAGCGGCCTCGTTCAAGACGAAAAAGCTGCAAACCCGCTCGGAAGATAAACCGTGGATTTAGAACAAGATAGCGATACCAAAGCCGCTTAGGTTCCTGCCAAAGACGAAACAGCCATTCGAGACCCAAGCGACCAAGCCAATCCGGCGATTCCTTTACATTCCCGGCGAAGAAATCGAACGAAGCGCCGACGCCAAACATTATCGCTGAGAGCTTCCCAGTATTTTTCGACATCCAGAGCTCTTGCTTCGGGCAACCCAGTCCAACGAACAGTAATACAGGCCGGGCCTGATTGATCTCGCGAATTATTTCGACTTCTTCCTCGGACGTCAACGGCCGGAACGGCGGCGAATGCGCGTAGGCAATCTGCAACGAAGGAAAATCGCGTTCGGCTCGGGTGATGATCTCGTTAATGACTTTCTGACTGGCACCGTAAAAGCCGACCGGCCAACCATTCTCCTCGGCGAGTTCGCACAAGCGGATCATCATGTCGTTGGCTCGCGTTCGTGCAGCATCCTTTCGGCCCTGAAGTTTTTGCATCCAGACGAGCGGCATTCCGTCGGGGATTACCATGTCCGCACCGTTTACGATCGATGCATATTCGGCATTATCAAACGCTTCCATCACCATGTGCACGGTGGAAAAACAAATGTATCCGCCATTGCCCGCGGCGGCCATTTCGCTTATGCGCTCGGCGATCGAGTCCGCGTTACACACATTGACCCGAAGGCTGACAACGCGTTCGCGATCAGCCGGCGGACTAATGATCTCTTTAGCTTCACTCGCCAATCGTTTTTGAATAGATCGCACTTAGGCGAGCCATATACTCCTTGATCTCAAACTTTGTTCTGATAGTGTCTACTGCTTTTTCGCGGATCGCCGCCCATTCGAACCGTTCGCCAAGGATAAGTTTTAACTTTGACGCAAGCCCGGCGGCATCGTTAGGCTTTACTATGTAACCATTCTGGCTATCTCTTACGACCGTGCTCACCGAGGCAACGTCGCCGGCGACAACGATGCAGCCCGCTGCCATAGCCTCAAGCATCGCCATCGGCAAACCTTCGCCATAACGCGATGGCAGAACAAAAATATCCGCCTTTCGTAAGATCGGCCATTTGTCGTTTCCGGAGATCACACCGCCGTAAGTGAATCGGTCGCCAATGGCGTTCGTCATTTCGGACACGAAGAACTCACGGATCGGCCCTTCGCCGTACGCATCAAGGCGAAATTTGAAGCCCGCATCTTTCAAGGCACGGCATGCCTCGATCAATTCGTGAAGTCCCTTTGATTCGTGCATTCGGCCGAAATAAACCAACAACGCCTCCGCATTTTCGCGTTCGGCATTGCCTATGAATTTTGCGGGTATTGCATTTGGCAATGTACTAATAACGCGACTCGGCCATTTCTTGCTCAAGAGCGCTTTTTCGTAGTCGCTGTAAACAATGATCGTATTAGCTTTCTTGAGCATTCCGCCCGTTATTTCAAAAAGCCGTGTGCTAGTAAAATCTTCGATCAAATATTTGCCGCCATGGATCGCAACTGCGATCGGGCGTCCAGTCAATTTCGCTGCGGTCACTAAAGCTGCATCCCGAAGTATCGAGCGGTCGGTAAGCGCGGTGTTTATATGGATAACATCCGGCCGAAACTGCAGTATGCGAAAAAGAAACTTCGCCGGTAGAATGGCTTGCTTGATCGCCCATTTAGGGCCGGAATGTTCCCCGTCCTCGCGGCCCGCTAAGAAATGCGAATATTCGTCCGGGCCGTAGTTTATTATTTGCCGAACGATAGTTGAAATGCCGCTCACGTTGCGGCTTTCATCCAGACTCGGGGCTGTGATCAGGATTCTCATTGATCGGTGGTTAGTGGATTCAACGGCAGCGTTCCAAATCACGCTTTTGCAGGTTGCAACCGCTATGCTATTAACATACAAACAAAGGGTTAAAGATGAAAGCAGAGACCGCGATCGAATTACGCAGAAACGCGATTGCCGCACCGAACAGAGTGCCGCAATGGGTAATGCCGTTGATAAAGATAAGCTTGGCGGCTGTCGATGCTTTGCTTGCAGCGTTAAGTTTTCTTCTCGCGTTTTCGATACGTGAGCAAACGGACATTATTTCGCCCACAGCTTGGGCGTGGTCGCAGGATTTTGTTCCATACGCTGGAATTTTGTACGCGGCGATCGTGATCAGACTGGGCATGCTCACCTATCAGCGCGTTTACCGTTTTTACGGAGCGTTTTCATATGTTCAGGAAACACTCCGTGTGTTCAAAGCGGTCGCTGTCGGCTCACTCCTGATCATAGCGTGGGCATTTCTGTTTCGCGGCGGCTATGCGTTTCGTGAATTCTCATATTCGCGTTCCGTTTTCGTTCTCGATTTTGCGCTCGCACTTGGACTCTTCCTTGCGTTTCACCTTTCGGTTCGCCTTGCCCAAACGCGGTTTCGCCGAAAGGGCATTAACCTGATACCGACTTTGATCGTTGGGACGAATGTTGAAGCAGAGCAGACCATCCGCGAGCTTGCCGCTCGCCGCGACCTCGGCTATCGCGTGATCGGCGTCATCTTGAATTCTGAAAATGCGGCCGAAACACCCGATGAATTCTCCGGTGTTCCCGTTGTCGGAACTACAAACGAACTTTCCGATCTGATCAAGGAACTCAACATCCAGGAGGTGATCATTACCGACGATTCGATACGGAGCGATGCTCTTTTTGAAGTGATGATGCAGTCGGGCAGTGCCGGCCGCGTCGAGTTCCGCTTTGCCCCGAACCTTTTCGATCTGCTGCCGCAAAAGACCAGCGTCGAACAGATCGGCGTGTTGCCAATGGTGCGGCTTTTTCGGGAGCCATTGTCCGACACAGATCGTCTGCTCAAGCGTGTCTCCGATATTTTGATCGCACTCTCGGCAATGGCCGTAACCGCACCTCTTTGGATCATCTCAATGATCTTGGTCAAGGCCGGATCAAAAGGCCCGCTTCTCTTCGCACAAGAGCGGGTCGGCATGGACGGCCGCGTTTTCCGGTGTTACAAATTTCGGACGATGTTCGCTGACGCAGACGAAGGGATACATCGCGAAGTTTATAAGAAGAACATTGCAGGTGAGGCAGGCGACGAAGCCGTGTTTGGAAAAGTAATAGACGATCCGCGAATTACTCGCTCCGGCAGATTTCTCAGGCGAGGGAGTCTGGACGAATTGCCGCAGCTTCTCAATGTGCTGAAGGGCGATATGAGCATTGTCGGCCCGCGGCCGCCGATTCCGTATGAGGTGGAAGAATACGACATTCGCCATCGTAAACGGCTTGATATGAAACCCGGCATTACAGGGCTTTGGCAGGTTTCCGGCCGTAGCGGTATTTCGTTTGAAGAGATGGTGCGGCTTGATGTTTTCTATATTGAAAACTGGTCGCTCTTGCTCGATATCAAGATCATTTTGCTAACTCTCCCGGCCGTTGTTCGGGGCGATGGAGCCGAATAAATGAACATTCAGGAATATAATAGCAGAGCGTGGGATAAGGCGGTCGACGAGGCCGATGAGTGGACTATTCCTGTTTCACCTGAATTGATCGCGAAGGCGCGCGGTGGGGAGTGGAGTGTCGTGCTAACGCCGCAAAAATCTGTCCCCCGAGAATGGTTTGGCGAGGTTGCTGGCAAAGATGTGTTGTGCCTTGCCTCGGGAGGTGGCCAGCAGGCTCCGATACTTGCCGCGGCCGGAGCCCATGTAACGTCATTTGATAACTCCGCCAGACAGCTTGAGCAGGACAGACTAGTCGCCAAACGCGAAGGACTCGATATCCAACTTGAGCAAGGCGACGCTGCCGATCTTTCGCGGTTCGAAGATGGTTCGTTCGATCTAATATTCAATCCTTGTTCGAACTTGTTTATGCCTGCCCTTGAACCTCTGTGGCGAGAATGTTTTCGCGTATTGCGGCCGGGCGGAACGTTAATGGCAGGGATCATCAAGCCGGTGGTGTTCGTTTTCGACCGGTTTGAAGAAGACACGAACGGGAAGCTCGTCGTTCGACATTCGCTGCCGTATTCGGATGAAGGCTCGCTGACCCAAGAAGAGTTGCAGCGACTGATCGACGACGGCCAACCGCTCGAATTTAGCCATACGCTTGAAACACAGATTGGCGGACAGATTGACGCCGGATTCCTCATCAATGGTTTTTACGAGGATTATTGGTTGAACGGCGTGAGTCGCCTGAGCGATTATATGCCCACGTTTATCGCGACCCGTGCGATCAAGCCGAATGCCTAGTATCAAAGACCATCTTCGGTTCGGAGCAGAAAAACTGCGCTTAGCGGGGATTGCAGATGCGGACCGCGATGCCTCGCTTTTGGTTCAGCTTGCGATCGCTAAAGATAGAACGTTCCTAATCGCTCATCCTGAATATGTGCTTACGGGATCTGAAGATCGATCGCTCGAAGCGATGCTGGAACGACGGTCCGCCCGCGTTCCAATACAGCATATTCGAGGCTCGCAGGAATTCTATGGGCGCGACTTCATAGTCAGCTCCGACGTCCTGATCCCGCGACCCGAAACCGAAATCCTGGTCGAAGACGCAATAGCATTCTTAAAGAATACCAACGGCAAACGCTTTTGTGAGATCGGCGTGGGATCGGGCTGCATCGCGATTTCGATACTTTCTGAGGTTAAGCTTGTGTCCGCCATCGCCGGAGATATATCTCATGCGGCATTGGCGATCGCACACGAGAACGCTGAAAGACACGGCGTGACCGACCGGCTTGAATTGATCAGATCCGATGTGTTCGGATCGGTGAAGGCCGCAATTTTCGATCTTGTAGTTTCTAATCCACCCTATATTCCGGCAGGTGAGGTCGATCACTTGCAGCTGGAAGTGCGTGACCACGATCCCCGAATGGCTCTCACCGATGAAGCAGATGGGCTGTCTATAATTAGAAATCTCATTAGCAATGCACCCACGTATCTCCGTCCCGGCGGGCGGTTAATGGTCGAGATCGGCTGGGACCAGTCAGCGTCAGTGGAACAATTTATTGATCGCAGAATTTGGCAGGAGCCGGTATTTCTGCCCGACCTGCAAGGAATCCCGAGGATCTTGTCTGTGGAATTACATTTTATGGCTCAGTAAGACACAAGGTTAAAAGGCGATAACGATATGCCTCCGAATTGCTTGCGTTGGAAAGGGAAATGGAGTTACTATAAGGGCGCTAAACAATAAGTAGTTTGAAAAGTTATTGATCAACGTGGATCGGCCGGACGCGATTCGCCTGTGGCCCGCAAGTTTTCACAAAGTGCCGCAAGCGCGTCCAGGTTCGGTATCCGGATCGGAGGTGTCTATATGCTCTATATGCTGCTAGCTCTCGCGTCACTAGTTATCACTGCTCTTTCTTTCTGGATGTACAGGTCCAGCGGCGGCGGTACAATATACCTTGTCGGTATAATCGTGTTTCTCATCGCCACGATTGGGCTCGGCGCCATGTTCTTTTCAGGCCGAATAAACCGTACCGACGACATCCACATCACCGAATAGCGAAAAGCTTTTCGTGTCGAAAATTAAAAACGGGCCTCCGCCTAGCTGCGGACGTCCGTTTTTGCGTTTTTGGCCCGGTGTTTCAGGCAGCTTTCGGGAGAAAGGTGTGCCTCGATTCTACGATCAAATGTCTGGTCTCCAACTACCTCACTACCTCGAAATCGATCGTCTGGCTGGAAACGGAATTTTTTCCTCCGAGTAGGTCGCGAACAATTATTTGTAAGGCGTATTCGCCCGGAAGGGCATTTGGATCGAGCCGCATGTAAGCGAAATCGTTAATTCGCGACCAATCGGTTTGCGATTCGATCTCAGCGGTGTTTTGTGTTCCTTCAGTAACGAGCTTTCCGTCCTTGTAAAGGTTAACGCTGATCGCGAGTTGAGGCCGGCCGGCCGACTTGTTGAGACGGGCGTTGTAGATGGCATACGAGTAAGCGATGATGGCTCCCGGTTTGAACCGCCGGATCGCGGGTACGGCGAAGGATTCCGGAAGGGTGATGGCGTTGTCGGCAGTAGTGGGGCCGGCGGTCTGGAATTTTCCATTTTTGTCGGTCTCTGCAACGGTCAATCCGGCGACGATGATATCCGCACGCTTGAGATCCGGGATCTGAACGGTCTGAGCCGCGGTGCCGATCATCTTGCTCGTTGTATCTCGAACGGCGAGACGGAAATTGTAGCTTCCGCTTTTTTTCACCGGAATGTCGGTCGAATAGGTCAGCCCGTCACGGTTGATGCGTGTCGCGGTCGCCGGGTCGACCTTTAAAACGTGGGTCCGGTTAAACTCGTCCACAACGTTGTTCTTCTCGTCCATTGTGACAGCGACCACGTCTAAGACAAGCTTCTTTTGCCCACCCGATTCGTCCGTAAATGCCAGTTGGGAACCGTCCAGATGGAACATTGACCTTACAAAATTTCCGCTTGTCGAAGAATTTACAAAATGCGCCGACAAATTGACGCCTAATCCCGGTGCCGGAAGCGGTGCGGCGATCGCTTCATAAAGGTCGCTCTCCGCACTCTTCTTTTTTCGTTTCGGAGCCTCAGTATCCACGACGCCGATGAATCCTGCGCGGTGCGAAACCATGAGCTCCGGCACCCGCACCTTGACCTTTATCTTATTAAAGTTCTTGCCCTTAAACGTTTCGTCGTCCGGCTCATAAGCCAGCAAATAGTAGCCGGATTCATTCTGCAGGATTCGCCTGATCGCCTTATCGGGAATCCCCGAGCCGCGGTAAAGTTCCCCGCCCGTGTCATATGCAAGCGTCGCGAGTCCCTCGGTCCCTCGCGTTTCGTCAGCGATGCGGCGTTGCGAAATACCCGAAGTGACCTGGAAATCGTCTTCCGTGTAAACCTCGTCTCTCGATTCAATCATTCCGGGAATATTTCCACCGCGAAGGTAGAGTGAATGTACAACCACGCCGGCACGGTTGGCAACGTCGGTAAGTTCGCGCATTGCGTCGGCAGCTTGCTGACGCTGGTTCGTTCGGCTGCGCAACGCGATGCCGTCAGACAACACGAACATCGTCTTACGGCCCGCGGCCCGCTGCAGTCCGTTAACTGCGTAGCGAAAAACGCCGAGCGTACCGACGATCTGATTATCGGAAATGGAATCCTCGCGATATTCGCGGATCTTTTTTTCCGCCTCAGATTCGATCGTGTTGTTTTCCATTGCACCTTCGGAATTCAGGCTCCGAAAGGTGTTGGTCTTCGCTGCCTCGTTAAAACTGCCGTCTGACGAAGCGCACGCGCCTTGGGGCGGAAACCAGCGAATTCTGTCTGCGGCCTTCAGTAGCGTCGCTTTATCCGAAGTGTACTGCTGAAACGTGCTGCTGCCCGCTCTCGTTCGGTAGATCGCAACCAGATCGTCCGGAAGCATCTGTTCCTTGATAAACCGTTGCACCGCGGTTTTCGCCGAATCGAGTCCCCATACAGATGCACCGCAAGCTCCGTCATCCACTAGGAATGCTATGAGCCGGGTGGTCGGCGTTGGCACATTTCGCACCGGCGGCAGTGAAGGAGTTGGAGCATTTGCATCGTTTCTTCCTGCACCACCACTAGCCACGCTCGTGGTCATTATGCCGGGCGTTTTCACCGGAACGTATGTCAGCCCGACGATTGTCTGTGGCTTCCCGTCCTGCAGCAATTCAAAATCACCGATGTTAAGGTCCGGAACAGGATTTCCCTTTTTGTCGCGAACTACTGCATCGACCTGTACGATCTTAGTCGTTATCTTGACCACATCGCTCGTATCGGGCGTTCGTGTCGGAGTTTGAGAAGTTGTTTGAACGGTAAGAAAGGTAACGAGGCCTGAAAAAAAAACAGCTGAAAAAATGGAGCGTTTCATATGCTTTTGAATAGAAATGGCACACGCCTATAGTCGTGTCCGGCAATGAAGAGGAGAGCCGTTGTTTAGCATAAGGTTATGGAAAACGAACAGGAAAAGCAAGCATTTTCCAATGCCGCCGTGGTTAGTTGAAAGCTAACCACGGATCACAGGCGGGACTTTAAGTTCACGTTTGCACTTGATCAAACGTCGAGGTTCTTTACGTCGAGAGCGTTGTCTTCGATGAACTTTCGTCGAGGTTCGACCTGGTCGCCCATGAGGACTGTAAAAATCGCATCGGTTTCGACCATGTCTTCAACGCGGACCTGAAGCAGCGTACGCTTGGCCGGATCCATCGTGGTCTCCCAGAGCTGTTCGGGGTTCATCTCGCCAAGGCCTTTGTACCGCTGGATCGAAAGATCTTTCTTGGCAAGCGACGTAACTTTTTCTAAAAGCTCGGTTCGCTCGGCTATAGTTTCGCTGGTTCCGTTTTCGCCAACGACGAAAGGTCCCGGAAAATCAGCGTCTAACGACTTCATCAGCTCGGCTGCCTTTTGAAATTCGACGTAGCTTGCCATGTTCCAATCGAAGATGGTCTTGCTGCCGTTCGGATAAGTGACCTCGATCTCAAAGAGCCCGTGTTCCACATCAGGGATCAGCTCGGTCTGAAATCCGGCTTCCGACAAGTAACCTTCGACCTCGGCCATCAGCTCTTCCTGTGCAAAGACCTTTTTGATCTTTACGCCGTGTTTTGCCAAAACGCCGTCGCGGCCCGCAAACGCCCGTAAAAGCGTATTTAAAAGCTTGTCATCGTTACCCAGCCGTCGCACGAACCGTCCAAAGTAATTCTTATATTCGATCGTCTGCTCCAGCGTTTTCGCAAGTTCGCGGCCTTCGATACTGCGGCCGTTCGTGGTTATTTGAACGTCGTTCGTGCCCATCCGCATCAGGTAGCGGAACATCGATTTTTCGTCCTTTATGTACTCTTCTTTTTTACCGCGTTTTACTTTGTAAAGTGGCGGTTGGGCGATGTAAATGAATCCGCCTTCGACGAGCTGCGGCATTTGACGGTAAAAGAAGGTCAAAAGCAGCGTTCGGATATGGCTGCCGTCAACGTCGGCATCGGTCATCAAGCAGATCTTGTGATAACGCAATTTGTTAACGTCGAAATCATCTTTTCCGATCCCGGCGCCGAGTGCGGTGATCAGAGCCTTGATCTCCCCGTGCCCGAGCATCTTGTCAAACCGAGCCTTTTCAACGTTTAGGATCTTACCTTTGAGCGGAAGCACCGCCTGGTTCTTTCGATCGCGGCCTTGTTTTGCGGAACCGCCTGCCGAATCGCCCTCAACGATATAGATCTCTGACAGCGCCGGATCTTTTTCCTGGCAATCTGCGAGCTTTCCGGGCAAGCCAGATCCAGCCATCGCGCTCTTACGTACGATCTCGCGTGCTTTTCGGGCTGCATCACGCGCACGAGCGGCGTCGACCGCTTTACCTACGATCTTTTTCGCAACGTTCGGATTCTGTTCAAAATATTCGCCTAGCTTTTCGTTAAGGAAAGATTCGACCGGCCCTTTTACGGGCGAATTGAGCTTACCCTTCGTCTGGCCTTCGAACTGCGGCTGCGGGATCTTTACCGAAATGACGGCAACGAGGCCTTCGCGAACATCGTCGCCCGTCAATGCGACCTTCGCATTCTTGACCATGCCCGAGCTTTCGGCGTAGGCATTGATCGTACGCGTGATCGCACCGCGAAAACCGGACAAATGCG
This sequence comes from Pyrinomonadales bacterium, assembly GCA_038256005.1. GTDB lineage: Bacteria > Acidobacteriota > Blastocatellia > Pyrinomonadales > Pyrinomonadaceae > OLB17. The sequence continues at coordinate 17,038 of JBBSKW010000016.1, read as the reverse complement.
TTCCGCCATCAACCGTGTTGATGTTATTGGCAAAAGTAAAGATCTTTTCGTCGTAGCTGTCGTTGTACTGCATCGACACTTCGATCGAAAGATCATCTCCGATCAGCTCAAAATAGAGTGGCTCATCGTGCAAAGGACTCTTGTTTTTGTTGAGATGTTTAACAAATTCAGCTATTCCGCCTTTATAGTAAAATTCGTGCGACTTTTCGGGCTGTTCACGTTCATCGCGGATCGAGATGCGAATTCCCTTATTAAGAAACGCCTTCTCGCGAAGCCTTTCTGATAGGCGGTCAAAACTGTATATCGTGCTTTCGAAGATGTCGCCATCCGGCTTGAACGTGATCTTTGTTCCGCGTTTTGAGGTCGTACCGGTTTCCAAAAGCGGCGCGACTGGAATTCCGACCTGAAACTCCATTTCGTTGGTCTTTCCGTCCCGCCAGATCTCAAGCTTGAGCCATTCCGATAGGAAGTTTACACACGAAACGCCAACACCATGAAGGCCGCCCGACACCTTATACGAATTCGAGTCAAACTTTCCGCCGGCATGGAGGACCGTCATTACAACCTCTGCCGCCGACCGACCTTCCTGTTTGTGGATGTCAGTCGGAATTCCGCGTCCGTTATCTATGACCGTCACGGAATTGTCCATGTGTATGGCGACGTCGATCGTATCGCAATACCCAGCAAGGGCTTCGTCAACCGAATTATCGACCACTTCGTACACAAGGTGATGGAGCCCGAGATCACCCGTTGATCCGATGTACATCGCCGGACGCTTTCGAACGGCGTCGCGGCCCTCCAAAACCTGAATTGATTCTGCCCCGTATTCTGTTTTTGGTTCAGCCAAACGTAATAACCTCTTTATATCAAGAATTCTCTGTTCGGATGCTCAGAGATGAAAGTTCCGGAAGCCGTAAACCATTGTGCTCTAGATTGATAGGTCACCTAACGAGAGCTACTGTAGGGTCAAACAGTGTACGTCTCCGCAATCCATTATTATAACACTCTTGGCGGGTTTCCAACACTTGTCGAGATCTATAAAACCGGGCGCTCTTAATCAGACTTGGACCAGAACTTCCGATAAGCCGTCCTTTATTCAACTACTTATCGGATGCCCGTTAACTATCGTATTTATCGATGCTGAGGTGCTAAGTTCGGCAGCGATCAGGCTCTTCGATGTCGTTATGATCGTCTGCGTTTTTCCATTCAAGAAATCGAGGAGTTGCTTGATCCGGTAATTATCGAGTTCGGCATCAATGTCGTCTATCAGGAATAAAGGGTATTCGTTGTGAATCGAGAAATAGACACCGAGACTTGCGAGATGGAGAAGCAAAACGGCCGTCCGCTGCTGACCGGATGATGCATACTTTCGAAGATCTTTTCCATCAAACAGAATTTCCAGATCATCTCTGTGTGGTCCGATAAGCGAATACCCGGATGCCATTTCGGCCAAAACACGAAGATCAAGCCGCTCCCTAATCAACTCAGCATAGTTGCTTAGATCACCCTTGTCCTCAAGTGAAGACGCATACCTTATCGTCACCTTTTCTTTACCAAAGATGGTTTCATCGAGATTTTCGCTCAACCGTTCGACAACTCGGAGTCTGGATCTGTGAATGCGCATGGCCAGTTCTGCTAGTTGCTCATTCCATGGCCGCAATGCCTCCAAGGTCTGTTCCGTAGTCGCTTCCTGATCACGCAGCGTCTGCAACAGTGCATTTTTCTGCTTGATTACTCGTGCGTAGTCCGAAACGGTTTGAATGTACGGTGGATGAATGGAAACTATCGCATCGTCTAAGAATTTCCGGCGTTCCTCGGGGCCGCCACGTACAACTTTTAACGAATCCGCATTGAAAAGAATTGTGTGTAGTTCGCCAATATACTGATTTGCCGGAATCCGTTTGCCATTCAGCGAAAGAATCTTTATATTTTGTTGTAGCGCGACCTGTAGTTCGCGCCGCACCTCTTCAGCTCGATGAACCGGCCCACGGACGATCGCAAGATCTTCATTGAAACTGATTGCCTCGTTCAATTTTGCAGTTTTGAACGACCTTGTGGTCGCGAGGAGAAATATCGCCTCGAGCCAATTGGTCTTCCCCTGACCGTTATCGCCAACTAGTACGTTTAGACCCGATTCGCAGGTTATTTTCCCCCGTAAATTTCTAAAGTTTTCGGCTTCGACGCATTCGAGGAACATTACTAAATCTTAGCATTTAGAGCGATATATCTTTCCCCGTTATAACCCAAAAAAGATTCCAGTTTTTTCTGGAGTTAACAAGGATTCGCCGTTTCTTTAAATAGAGGACGTTAAACGTTCTTGAACATAGCAAAACACTCACCCACAATATCATGCGAATCTTTACAATCTTAGCAATTTTAGCAATGTGCGGTATATCTGCCGTTGCTCAACAGCAATTGAAGCCTGGGACATCGGCTCCGGACTTCGTTGCGCAAACTCTCGATGGAAAGCAGGTAAGCTTATCCGACCTGAACGGTAAGGTCGTCATGATGACATTTTGGTCAACAAAATGTGCGATCTGCCATTCCGAGATCCCAAAATTGAATCAGATCGCCACTAAGTATCGGGATCAGGGCGTTGTATTCCTGGCCTTATCGACGGAAAGTAATGCCAAGATCGAAACCTACGTTCGGAAGAACCCGTTTGATTTCAGCATCGTTCCAAACAGCTTTGGAGTGCTATTGAAATACGCCGATATGGATGCGGGCGGACGAATAAATATTGGCTTTCCAGCCTACTTCTTGGTAGGAAAAAGCGGTCGTATCGAAGTACGTGATGACGGCTGGGACAAATCATCAAAGCTTGGTTCACAGATTTCTAAGCTACTTCAATCGGAATGACAAAAAGGGGGAATGATTCTCTCTACTCCATAACCCGGCCGGACGCAAAACGGCCGGGCTTTTTCATGCGCGTTTTCCGGGTTGTAGCACTGAAGGTATTTGAGTTATATTTGGCTTTCGGGTATTTCCTAAAAATTCGTCCCGATATTGGAGAGGTAGCCTAATTGGTAAGGCAGTAGTCTTGAAAACTACCGCGAGTGATCGCTTGCAGGTTCGAGTCCTGTCCTCTCCGCCATCTTTTACCTCTTGTCTTCCGGCCTCGCCCCTTCCCTATTTCAAAAAGCGAATCTTGATTTTATCCATTGTCTTGGTTTACGCTTAGGCGACTGAATGAACATTCATTCAGAAACACAATGATTAGATCAGCTAGAACTGTCAACCCCAAGAAGGGGTCCGTTCCGGACAAACGCACGGCAATTCTTCGTGCCGCAACAAAGGTATTTGCCGAGAAGGGCTTTTTTAGCTCCAAAGTTGCGGATATTGCTAGTGCGGCAGGAATCGCCGATGGCACCGTCTATCTTTACTTCAAGAGCAAAGACGAGATTCTTCATTCCATTTTCGATCAGGCAATGGGTGAGTTTATTGAAGAAGGGCGACGGGAACTGGCCTTGCTGGCATCGCCAGATGCAAAGCTCCGAAAGATCGCTGAACTGCATCTCGCCCGACTCGGTGCCGATCGTGAAATGGCAATCGTCTTTCAAGTTGAGCTTCGCGGTTCGACGAAATTTATGCGGGAATTTTCGGCCGCCGGATTTGCCGAATACCTGGACATCATTCGAACCACGTTCCACGAGGGCCAGATCGCCGGTCTGTTTCGTGACGACATCAAACCGGTCGTTGCCGCTAAGATCCTATACGGTTCACTAGATGAAATGGTGACAAACTGGATCTTGTCGAAAAAGGAATATCCGTTGGCCCCGATGGCTGATGAGGTAATGAAGGTTTATCTAGGAGGCGTGATGTCGAAATGAACGAACTTGCCATAACGCCTTCGCCTCGCAAGCCGATCGGTCGTGGCGAGCCGCTTTTCGACGACGAACCCAAAACAATTCCCGACCTATTTCGGCTTTCGGTAGCAAAGTTTCACCTTCCGAATGCCCTGAATTACAAAATAGACAACGACTGGCGAGCTATCTCTTCAGGCGATCTTCTTGTTGAAATAGAAAGGATGGCGAACGGGTTGATCAGTCTCGGCTTGAAGAAAGGCGACCGGGTCGCGATCTTCGCCCCAAACTCACCAAAGTGGACCATCGCGGATGCAGCATGTCAGTTCGCGGGAATAATCGACGTTCCAATTTATACAACTCTTGCCACTTCTTCGATCGCTTACATTCTTAACGATTCCGCGAGCCGGTTGCTCTTTATCGAAGACCGCGAAATGTACGATCGGATCGCGGAGATCCTACCTGAATGTAAGTCGCTCGAAAAGCTCGTTTTCTTCGACTCGGACGGTATTGATGAGATCGATAACGCTGGCTCGTTCGATAGCCTCTCGAACTCAGTGCAATCCGCTTCGGATCGGAAAGTATCTTCAGATCCACGAGCCGACGAAGTAGCGACCTTGATCTATACAAGCGGCACTACGGGCGAGCCGAAAGGCGTGATGCTGACGCACGCAAACATAATTTCGAACGTCATCGATGCGGGTGAGAAGTACGAATTTTCGCTTGATGATAAATGCCTTTCCGTTTTGCCTCTTTCTCACATTTTTGAACGTTCGGCGATGTACCTCTATATCTACAAAGGCATGAGGGTTTATTACGCAGAATCGATCGAAAAGGCTCCAGACAATTTGGCGGAAGTACGCCCTACTATCTTGATCGGCGTTCCGCGGATATTTGAAAAGGTATATGCGAAAGCGAAGTTGAAAGCCGCTCAGGCTGGCGGTTTAAAGGAAACACTTTTTGACTGGGCGATCGAAGTGGCCAGGGACTATGCCGCGGCAATTGAAGATGATGGATCTCTGGGTTTGGTACTTTCGGTCAAACACAAGATCGCGGATACGCTTGTCTTCTCAAAGCTTCGCGAGTTTTTTGGAGGAAACCTCAAATGTTGTATTACCGGCGGTGCGGCGCTTTCTGATGATATCTACTTGATCTTCACCGGCGCCGGCATTCCGATAATGCAAGGATACGGTCTGACGGAAACCTCTCCTGTTATCTCATCAAATAATCCGCGGGAAAAGCGATTGGGTTCGGTTGGAAAGCCGATCCGAAATAACGAAGTGCGGATAGCTTCCGATGGCGAGATCGAGGCGACCGGTCCCGGCGTAATGCTCGGCTATTACAACAAACCGACCGCGACCGCCGAGGCTTTCACAGAGGACGGTTGGTTCCGAACAGGCGACATCGGCGAGATCGACGCTGACGGCTTTCTTAAGATAACCGATCGCAAGAAAGAACTGTTCAAAACATCGGGCGGAAAATATATCGCTCCATCGCCGATCGAACAGAAGATCAAAACTTCGCGGTTTGTCAGTCAAGTAGTATTGGTTGGTAACGAACGCAAATTCCCTGCGGCCCTGATTGTGCCCAACTTCGAAATGCTTTCATCTTATGCAAAGCAAAAAGGATTGAAGCTGGAGACTCCGGCGGAATTTTGTTCGGATAAACGAATAATTGACCTTTTCGAAAGACAAGTGGCGGGCGTGACCTACGGCCTCGCAAAGTACGAGACCGTCAAGAAGATCGCGTTAATCGAAAATGAACTTTCCGTTGAAGGCGGCGAACTTACGCCAACGCTCAAGGTAAAACGCCGCGTGGTGGATGAGAAATATAAAGCCGTTATCGATGAAATCTACGCCGATGCAGACACCATAATTTAATTTAAATTTTAGGGCCTGATCGGAATAGGAATCCTGTTTGGAACGCCCGTTGCGAATTCGATCACATAGTCAAGGAAACTTTTTGGAGCTTTTCCAACCTGAACTTGATCAAAGGGCTGAAGGACTATATCGGCTTGCTCGCCTTTTCGAATAAGATCGTAGTTAGCCTCGATGACGTCAGATTCGGAAGAACCTGTTTTTCGCCGAAGAATTTTAACGTTTTTTGTTTTCGCTTCACGGGTTATACCACTAGCCATCGCAATTGCCTGAGTGAGCGGCAGACCGCCCTCGGGAATATTAAATTCACCCGGTCTTATTACTTCGCCGATAACGTACACCGGCGCGGATTTTTGAACGACAATTATGTCGCCAGGGAAGATCTCGGGATTTGCGTCTTGATTACCCTGTCGGATGCTGGCAAGACTAAACATCCTTGATGGAACACCATTGCCATCTGATCCCCACTGCTCAACCGACGCCGGATCGGCGCAAATAGGCGTTCGCGTCCTAAAGACCTGCACCATGCCGCCCGCTTTTTCAGTTTCGCCACCGGCGAATGAGATGAGTTCCAATAGGTATTGCCGACGGCTGAGATCGATCTGTTGCTGCTGTCGAACTTCGCCGTAGATGCTGACCGGAGGCCGACTGTTTCGCTTAGTAACGCGAACATTCACTTGTGGATTCCGCAGATATTTTTTCAACAAGTTCGTCAGCTCGGTCCGCAATTCGCGTTCACTCTTACATTTAACGTCGATCGCTTTTTCAAAGAACGGGACCTCCATTCTTCCGTCTTCATCGATGGTCGCGACGAAATCGAACTGTTCGTCACCGAGCACCTTTGTCGTGATCTCGTCGCCGGGCCCAAGTAGATATCCCTTCTGCTCTGTCTCCGGTGCCTGCGCGAGAAAAGTTACAGAAAAACACTGTACTAACAGTAAAATAATGAAAAGCCTTAAATACATCAACGATCCCTCAAGAAATGTCCGCAATGTTCAGAATAACCCACAACTAGCTTTAGATTCAATCGTTTATTGATTTCGTTGTCCGCGTGAGATAATTAAAGTGTCCTTGACCCGTATGTACGTTAATCTATTGACACGGGATTACTGGACAAGTTAACGTCATTCCTTAAGGAACAAACGACATAAACGCTTGAGATGAGCAAGAGCGAGAAAGAATCGATCTCCGAAGTATTCTGGTTTCTGCGCCGGCCCGCGCAGCTGATAGCGGATATTCTCGTTCTTTCGGCCGCGTTCTTCCTGGCATACCTGCCCGCGGTAAACGTCCAACTTGGCGAATACTATCTTGAAAGCGCGATACGGCAATTGCCCTTTGTCGTCTTCATTCAGTTCCTGTCGCTTTTTCTCGTCAGTGGCTACACCATACTTTGGCGCTACGTCAGCATTGAAGACATCAAGGTCTTCATCCGTGCCGCCGCTATTTCCACGGTCTTATTGATTACATTTCGATTTCTCCCGGTTCTCCAGGAATTCAATTTCTGGCAAGTGCCGGTTTCCGTGATCTTGATCGACGCCGTTCTGGCGTTCGGCGGAATGCTTGCTATCCGAGTGTTACGCCGATTTGTTTACGAACTGGGCGACGACCGCCGAGTCTTCAGTGGCAGAAGACGTCCGGAACGCAAAGCCGCTCTGCTCGTTGGTGCGGGACGAATTGGGGCGACGATCGCAAAAGAGGTCAGCGGCCGCGGCGATGCCGAGCTCGATATTCGTGGGTTTGTCGATGACGATCCGCGGAAGAAAGGCGGCAGCGTTAGCGGAATAAAGGTCCTTGGATCCACCACGCTCTTGCCAAAACTTGTTGATGAATTGAACATCAAACAGGTCGTCATCGCGATCGACGATGCGGGCAGCAAAGACATTCGCCGGATCGTAAATATTTGCGGCTCGATACCGGTCAAAACGCAGATCGTCCCAAGCCTAAATGAGATCGCCCACGGACGCGTTTCGGTCAGCAGGATTCGAGACGTTCAGATCGAAGATCTGCTCGGACGCGATCCTGTGATGCTCGATGATAAGAATCTGGGCGCATTCTTAACCGACAAGACCGTCTTGGTCACCGGTGCAGGCGGTTCGATCGGCTCAGAACTCGTTCGACAAATAATAAAGTTTAAGCCGAGGTCGATCTTGCTTATCGAACGCGCTGAGTTTCTCTTATTCAAGATCGAGCGCGAGCTCGCAAAGCTTGGGCCAGAATTTGAGTTTGTTCCCTTGATTGCGGACGTTGGCGACGAACCCCGCATCCGGCAGATCTTCCAAACCTATGCACCCGACGTTGTTTTCCATGCCGCTGCCCACAAACACGTTCCGCTGATGGAAGCGAATGTCGTCGAAGCGGTAAAGAACAACATTCTTGCGACGAAGCTTTTGGGCGAGATCGCCGGCGAGAACAACGTGAAAGATTTTGTAATGATCTCGACCGACAAGGCCGTGAATCCGACGTCGATAATGGGCGCGTCAAAACGAGTAGCGGAGATCGTTGTTCAAGGATTGAATCGGAAGTTCGAAACGAATTACATTGCGGTAAGGTTTGGAAATGTTCTTGGTTCAGCCGGTTCCGTGGTTCCGATCTTTCGTGATCAGATAGAATCGGGCGGGCCAGTAACCGTAACCGATCCGGCAATGACGCGATATTTCATGACCATTCCGGAAGCATCGCAATTGGTGATGCAGGCTGGCGCGCTTGGTACGGGCGGCGAGATATTTATTCTCGACATGGGCCAGCCGGTCAAGATCCTCGACCTAGCAGAGGACATGATCAGATTGTCTGGTCTTACGCCTTATGAGGACATCGACATCGAATTCACCGGCGTTCGAAAGGGCGAGAAGTTGTTTGAAGAGCTTGAGATAACCGGGGAAGACCTCGAGAAGACCCGGCATCCGCAGATCTTTATTGGAAAGATCGCGACCTATTCCGACAATGAGGTCTCTGACCTGTTAGATCGAATGGGTTCTTCTCTCGAAATGTCAGATGAAACTTTGATTCGTCGTATCTTTAACGAATTTCTGCCGGAGGCTACAGTGTCTCAGATTTCCGGTCCAAATGAAGATGAGAAATCAGTTTCTCGCGTAAATGCAATGCCAAGCACTGCCTAAAAATTTCCAGCGGACCGAACACCGGTATTCATAATGGTTCAAAGAAATGGGTGAATTGATCAGATTTGGGGTGAGTATCGATAGCGAACTACTTGGCCACTATGATTCGCTTATTGCAAGATCGGGGTTTCCAACCAGATCCGAAGCCATCCGCGACCTCATCCGCGATGAATTGATCCGCCAACGTCTTAGCACCGAAACTGAGCAAATTGCCATCGCAAGCCTTACATTGGTCTATGATCACCACGCCCGTAATCTTCTTCAGGAAATGGCCGAGATCCAGCATGATTACCACGAAATGATCCTTTCCGTCATGCACTTACACGTAAGCCATGATGACTGCATGGAAATCATTGCGTTGTCGGGTCAGGTACAAATGATCACAAGCTTGTCTAATCGTCTTCTCGGACTAAAGGGCGTTAAGAACGGAAAACTCTTCCTTACTCTTCCATCTTCGAAAATCTAATAAATTGCTTCCGTTTGAATCCAGAATTTGGTTTAAATCGAATCCACCGGTAACACAGATTACATACTCGTGCTACGATATGCCGAAGTTCAGTGTTTGCAAGGGTTTGAGGATTCCAAAGTAATGAAAAATTCCATTGTTGCGTCAGCAATCGTCCTAACTATCTTTTTTCAACTTGGCAGCCATAGTGCATCTGGTCAGGCTGCTAGAGAATTTCGTGGTGTAATTGTGTCGTCCCAGTTTGAACTCGTGCCGAATCTAAGTTTTGAGGTGGTCACCTCCCAAGGGACAATATCTGTCACCACCGATCGCGAAGGCAGTTTCTCACTTGAAGTGCCTCAAGGCGATCTGAAAGCAATAATCAAAGGACGAAACATTGAAACACTGGAGCAGACTTTCGGGGCTTCGGACCAAATAAATAATGTCCGCTTGCGGATAAATTACTTAGTTGCATCGGTTGATGAAAGCGTAACGATCACGGCCGATACGCTCTCGCCGGAGATCGAACTTCGTAACGATGCCATTTATCAGAATTCATTGTTTGCACGCGACGACCAAACGATCTTTACCTTAAATGCCGGAATCAACGCAGGACAGCACGAGGGCGGCGGCAAGTCGCTGGAGATACGCCGCTTCGGTTTTAATACCGATCACGGCGGTGTGAACGGCGGATTGAAAATCCTTATCGACAACGTACAGCAGAATCAGGGAACACAGGGCCATGGTCAAGGTTACCTCGGGAACCTGAAATCACTTTCGCCGGAGTTGGTTAAGGATGTGACGATAATTAACGGTCCGTTCTCAGCCGCGTATGGCGACTTTTCCGGTCTCGGAGTCGTCCAGATCGCGTTGAAAGAATCGCTTCCCGATGTTTTCACCGCTCGGATTCAGGGCGGATCACACAATACGGTTCGCGGCTTTTTCGCGTACAGTCCGAATTGGAAAGGCACTGACGCATTTTTTGCTTACGAGCCGAGCTATACTGACGGGCCGTTTATATCTCCTCTGGAATATCGACGCGATAATATCTCTGGGAATCTGACCCGAAGGTTAAGCGACGATCAGTCGATCGGCTTGAAATTTAATTTCGGCCGCAACAACTTTTTCTCATCAGGCCAAATTCCGCTCGACCTCGTCGCCGACGGCTCGCTTGACCGGTTTGGAGCGATCGACCCGGAGAATGGCGGTCGTGTGAAGATAGGTTCCTTGAGCGGTTCCTATCGCAAAGAATTCGCCTCCGGTGCCACTTTCAAAGCCGACCTATCTGTGGGACGCTCACTATTTGATCTGTATTCGAACTTCACGTTCAATTTAGCAGATCGCGTTTTTGGCGACGAGATCCAGCAACACGACAGCCGGCTGCAACAGGGCTCGAACGTTCAATTCTTGCAGCCTTACAAGCTTGGCAACGTGCAGGCTCTGTTCACCGTTGGCGGCGGCTTTTTGCTAAGTCAGATAAACGTTGGGCTTTACCCGACCGTCTCGCGCGATCCGGGCCGCAAGTTCCTTCCCGGAAATTTCGACAATGCAAATGTGTTGCTGACCAAGGCCAATGCCCGGGTGAACAACTACTCCTTTTATGCTCAGAATATGTTCGCTTTTTTTGACGGCCATTTAAGGGTCGAGGCCGGCCTTCGTTACGACCATTTTGGTTTCGACGTTGATGGCTATGAGTTCGGCGCGTTGAACCCGGCAAATCCGGGCTTTTCCGAGTGCTCGCCGAATACTCCGCAGAATTGTGGCGACGTATTGCAAGGCAACTACAGCGACGGGAAGTTTCAACCGAAACTTGCGGTAGCATGGTCTCCCTTTGAAATATTCCCGATCTCGTTTTATGCAAATTATGGCCGCGGAATTTCGTCGCAAGATGCTCGCGGCGTAGTTCGAAATCCAGACGCTCCGAAAATATCAACAACCGATTTTTATCAAGCAGGAGCTTCGTATAACGCGCGTCGAGTCTCGATCGTGGTTAGCTCGTTTCTGATAGACCGTTCGAACGAGCAGGTATACATTCCCGACGATGGCAGCATCGAGTTCGCTGACCCTTCGCGATCCTATGGTTTTGAGATCCGCAATTCGATCCGTTTCAATCGTTTCCTGAGCTTTAATGGTGGACTAACACAGGTGATCAAGGCATTTTATCCAGGCCAGTTCACTTCGGACGGAAGACGCGTCGTCGTTGATTCTGCACCGAAGACAGTTGCCAATGGCGGGCTTGTTTTTAACGAACTTCGGGGCTTTAATTTTTCCGGGAATTGGCGGCACATCAACAGTTACCGGCTCGACGGCGAAGACCCATCGCTTAAAGCCGCCGGTCACGATGTAGTAGATTTTTATCTAACGAAACGCCTTAAAAAATGGATCGACTTAAACTTTGCGATCGATAACGTTCTCAATAAACGATATTACGAAACGCAGAACTTCTTTGAGTCCCGCGTATTGCCTGGTGAAGATTCGCCCATAGGCGAAAGGATCCACGCAACGCCCGGTTATCCGTTCACCGTTTCGGTCGGTGTAACTTTTCGCTTCGGAACAAAGAACTAGAACTAACCAAAAAAAGTTGAGCAACATGGATCAGGATCTGAGTCTTATCCGTGTTATTCCCTTTAGATCTGTGGCAAAATTCTTTTATGTCACAACCAAAGATCTCAAAGAATCGCATTTCGAAGAAAGCCGGGTCGTTTACAGAATCGGTGATCCGTGAGATGAGCCGTGAAGCGGTGAAGTATGGCGCGGTGAATTTGGGCCAGGGCTTTCCCGACTGGGCGGCACCCGAAGACATTAAACAAAAAGCTATTGAAGCTATCGATGCTGATCATAACCAATATGCGGTAACTTGGGGCGTGAAAGGTTTTCGCGACGCGATCGCCGAAAAGACGAAATGGTTTCTCGGGATCGAGATCGACCCCGAAACCGAACTGACCGTTACCTGCGGTTCGACCGAAGGAATGATCGCCGCGATGATGGCGACCGTCGATCCGGGCGAGGAGGTCATCGTCTTCGAACCGTTCTACGAAAACTATGCGCCGGACGCGATCCTCTCCGACGCAAAACCTGTCCACGTTCCGCTTCACAGAACTGATGCCGGATTTGTCTTTGACCGTGACGAACTTCGTGCAGCGTTCGGCGAAAAGACAAAAGCGATCATCATCTGCAACCCGAACAATCCGACCGGAAAGGTCTTCACCCGTTCAGAGATGGAATATATCGCCGACCTCTGTCAGGAATTCGACGTGCTCTGTTTTACCGACGAGATCTACGAACACATCACTTTCGAGACCGACGACGGAAACGTCCGTGAACATATTTGCATGGCGACGCTGCCGGGTATGCGCGAGCGAACGGTGGTTGTAAATTCTCTGTCGAAAACCTATTCGGTGACCGGTTGGCGCGTAGGTTGGTGCATCGCTCCGCCGGACATCACTTCCGCGATCCGTAAGGTACACGATTTTCTTACCGTAGGTGCCGCAAACCCGCTTCAGCACGCCGGTGCTTACGCCCTGACTTTGCCGCAAAGTTATTACGAAGAGGTTCGGCTGGAATACCAACGCAAGCGCGATCACATATTACCCATTTTGCAGACTGCCGGTTTCAAATGTGATACGCCCGAAGGTGCTTATTACATAATGACCGATATTTCAGGATTCGGTTTTGCGAACGATATCGAATTTGCAAAACACTTGATCCGCGAGATCGGCGTCGCGGTCGTGCCCGGCTCATCGTTTTATCACCGCGCGGAAATGGGCTCGCAAATGGTTCGTTTCTGCTTCTGCAAAAAGGACGAAACTCTCGAAGCCGCCGCCGAACGCCTCGCTCGACTAACTGCGGGCTAGTTCGGCGCCTCGAGATCATGCAAACCATTCTATTTACCACAAGGGCTGTCAAATCGCTCATTCTTCACATCTCGTACATATCGCGCCAAGTGCTATTGGTGGTGGTGCTCGTCCGTTAGAAAATTTAACGATGTCCGGAAGAAGAAAGCGAACCACAGATGGACACGGATGAACACAGATCAGAAGAGTTCGGAGTTGAGGGTTCAGAGTTCAAGCTTCAGGTTGCTCCTACTTTCCGACCTTGCGACTCTGCGGGAGGTTCTTACCGATTTATGGATAAAACCGCACAGAAATCGCCAAGATCGCCAAAACGCCGATTTTTGTTCACACGTGTTCACATCGCGCGTATCACATGTGAACAAAAATGGGCAAAAATCCACGCTCCTTAACAGTCGCGTTTCTGCACGTAATGGAAAAAATCGCAAAAACGTCGATTTTTGTAACAAGCTGTTACATTCGTGCACGCTCACAATGTAGAAACGATGAAGATCGAACCGATGAAAATAAATTTTTGCAAAATCTAGATAAAACATGGCCGCCACCGCAATAAACACAACATGTTACACGTTCCGTCGACCAGCGGGACAGGTCAGGCACAGCGGCGGAACACGATCCTCCGAAAGATGCGGTAACCCGCCCACTGATCGGGACGTCTATCTAACAGAGATTCGGGCGAGGCGCGAGGCAACCTTTTTTGCTGCGTTTAGCAATAAAAATATATACAATTGGCCGTGCCCGACCTGAATTTACACGATCTTGTTGGAGGTTCTGATGCTTAATAAAAGTATAGCTATTGCAATGATAACGGCGGTTGCGGGTATCGGGATTGTTGCCCAAACGCCGGAAGCGAAAACGGCGCCGTCACCGAGAGTTATGTCGTGGTCTTTATCATCTTCCGGCGGCTATCTTGGTATAAATACCATTGAGGTTTCGAACGAACATTTTGGAAAGTTCGGTTTGCCAAGCGTTCGCGGTGTCGCGGTCGAAAAAGTTACAGAGGGCTCGCCGGCTGAGCGAGGCGGCATACAAACCGGCGATGTTATCGTACGTGTAAATGGAGACGAGATAACGAGTTCGCAAAAGCTGACACGTCTTATAGGTGAAATATCGCCTGACCATACGGCTAAGATTACTGTTTTCCGCGGCGGTACAGAACGTGAATTGAACGTAACGGTCGGGAAGCGTCCGCAGCCAAAGTTTGACGACGCAAGTCTGTTTGGCCGTTTTGAAGATTTTCAGCGGGTACCGTTGCCGCCCGATGTTCCTGGTTTTAATGGCGTACCAACGGCGCCGCGCGTTCCGGGCGACCCGGGCTTTTTATATTTCGGAAATCGTCGCCAGATCGGGGTTGGGCTGACTCCGCTTACAAAAGAATTGGCTGAGCATTTCGGCGTTGCAAGCGGAGCGATGGTGAGCAGCGTTCGGGCAGATTCGCCGGCGGCAAAGTCGGGCTTGAAAGTCGGCGATATTATCGTCGAGGTCGAGGGAAAGGCGGTCAAGGGTGAAGGAGATATTGTTCGTTCAATAATGATGAAGAAAGAAGGCGACATTTCGCTGACATTAGTCCGTGACCGAAACCGTCAAACTATTTCCGTAACTCCGGAAGACGTGAAGGGCGGGCTCAATAATTACTTTGAGTTTCAAAACGCACCGGATGGTCCGGCGGCTCCGGGCGTAATGCGAGCTCCTCGACCGGCCGTTCCACGAATTCCGGGCGCGCCTTTGATCCCACAAATGTTCGGCTTTCCCGGCCGAGTGATTTAGTAGAAAACGGGAATCGATTGAAGGTTCGGTTCCCCTTCTCATTTGGATTGATGTTTTAGCTGAACCTCGCGATAGAGCTCATTCGCCTGGCTGCTGTTGTCGCGAGCCTTTTCCATGATCTCGCGATAACTCTTGCTCTGCTCCTCAAAGATCGCAGTTACTCTGTCTTTGTTGCCGGTATTCTGGGGATCGTAGTTATCTCGTAACGAAATAGCGGCGAGCCTGTATTTTGCGAATGCTTCAAGTTGTTTTTTTAGAGATTCTTCCTTTAGCCGCAGGTATTCCTGATAATCGGCATTTATTTGCATATCGCGAGCCTGTTGGATCATATCGATCGCATTTCGCCCGTGTTCGGTTCCTTCGTCGATAAGCAAGATGATCTCGCCGGTAACCTTTCGAACCTGTTCTTTGTTATTCGAATCAAGCGCCTTCAACAATTCCTGCCGCTTCCCGGCGTTCTCTTCGTCGCCTTCGTTCTGCAAGTAAAGCTCTTTGATCTTTGTTAGTTCGACGTTTGCGAGCTTTATCTTTTCGCCGGCCGCATCGGTTTCATCAACGGGCCCAAGAAGTCCACCACCAGAGCTTTTGCATCCGATCATCGTGGAGATAAAAAGCAAGGTTAAGGCGACACTCACCATCCATGCTGGGATATTTTTTGGAACTCTGATCACGAGAGAATATTAAAACATGGAAGTGGCGGAATTACATCAACGGAGTTCCGCGAATTAGCCCGTGACCGTTCGAGCCTCGTTTCCGCGACGGCGCCAAATGAAACCGTCGAGAATGTAATGTGTAAGTTGCGGCACGGCAAGCAGCGGCACTAGCCAAACTTTCCAGTAGCCCCAATCCCAGTTTTCGCCAAATAGCCACGTACGTTCATGCCAAACGCCGCGGCTCCAAAAAAGCTCTTCAATGTAGGCAAGTGCCCACAGCGATGCTAGGAAAATGATCCAGTGCTGCGAAAGAGTTCGATAAACCGGTCCGGCGGTTTCGCGGCGAGCTTTTGCGTAAAAGTAGATCAACGCGAAATATGGAACCCCGTGAATGATCACGTTTGTTACTGTGAACGCGTAGTCTGAGTTAAAGAAAACGATGCCAACGTACCAGCAAACGGCCGTCGTTGCGACAACGATGTCTTTGCCAATATTTAGAAAGCTCTTTGAAAAATAAAGGTAAATTGACTTCAGGAAGTATGCGGTCAAAGCTCCGACGTATATCGGGAAGAGAATGTCTCCGACGATCGCCGGAAGAGAAACGAAATCGTTCTCAAGGAACCAATTAAAGTTCCGCGGTAGCGAAGTCATCCAGAAAGCAAGTGGATAAATGGTCGCGAGATAGACAGCAACGCTATCGATCCACCACGTCCAGTGATCGGTCTCGCCAAGCTTTCGCCGATACAACGCGATCCAACCATATTGCTGACGAACGAAATGAAATACCGCAACGATCGCTAGCGTTCGCCAAAACGTAAGCTCGCCTTCGGAATACAATGCGACTCCGACCGCATATCCAAATATCGGCACAAGTAGGTAAAGCCAGAAACGCCGCTTGAACTCTTCAGCGTCAAAGTAGACCCGAAAGGACGTTGACCACACATGTGCTACATCGATCAACAAAACCGCCATGATCCATGTCCAATCAGGTGAGTCTTCATTCAGTATCCCAAGCCGCCAACCACGGGCAAGAAGACTCAAAGAGACGACGGCACTCCCGAGGAAGACCGAAAGATCGATGTTTCGGGAAAACAGCCAGGAATTGTCACCGCCGAGACGCGGAGTCGCAAAGACGGGAATTTCCGTAGTTTCAATTCGCTGCATTTCAATCTCTGCGTCTCGGTGTCTCGGCGGTACAAACATTATTCGCCGAGCGGAGTCCGTGAAAAAACGCTTCTTCGAAAAGCGGAATTCCGCTCAGGTCGGTATGGGCAAAGTGAATATTGCGATAAGAATCAAGGGCCTTTCGACGTTCGTTTCCCCAGATAAATCCTGGGTAGGGCGAGATCATCGCGTGGCCCCAACGCATTATATCTATCCGCTCTGTGAGATCGTAAATTTCCGGATGTGCCCGTGCGATGTCGGTCAGACAAACGTCGGCCAGATCACGCCATTCGTAGTTGAACAGTTTCGTGCGGCCCTCGGGTTCGTGACACATCGGGTAGTAATACGTCCAGACCGTCGAG
>JBBSKW010000015.1:0-30883 GCA_038256005.1 Pyrinomonadales bacterium | reverse complement strand
GTAAAAATATCTCGACGAAAGCTGCTTCGGCTCGGAAGTCAGGCCAGAGAGCACGTCTTCGGCAAATTGTGAATATTCTGGCGAGGTTTTCATAAGATATTTACCACAGATGAAAATAGATCAACACAGATAAGATGTTCGGCGACGTTGCCTGTATCAGTGTCCATCTGTGTCTATCTGCGGTTTGTTCATTTAGCCAAGCGAATCCCCGTGAACTGCCAACGCAGGTGCGGGTGAAAAAAGTTGCGATACGTCGGGCGGCTGTGACCAGTAGGTGTCGCGATCGACGCACCACGAAGCACCATCTGGTTGATCATAAACTTACCGTTGTATTCGCCCACCGCGCCATCCGGTTTCTTAAATCCCGGATATGCCAGATAGGCAGAATTCGTCCATTCCCAACGCGTGCCCCAATTAAATTGTTCGTTCGCGGTCTCCCATTCGGATTCGGTCGGCAGACGCATCCCTTTCCATTCGGCGAATGCAGCAGCTTCGTAAAATGAGACGTGGCAGACGGGAGCGTCCCCTGGTAATTTCTCCAAACCGCCGAGCGTAAAATGATGCCATTCGCCTTCACGATCGTGCCAATAAAGTGGTGAAACGATACCTTCGCGGTTGACCCAATCCCAGCCTTCCGAATGCCAAAAGCGATGATCTGTGTAACCGCCATCGCCCATGAATTCGAGAAATTCCGCGTTTGTCACCAGACGATCGCTTATTTCGAAATCGTTGAGATAGACCTTGTGCCGCGAGTGTTCGTTGTCGAAAGAAAAGCCGTTGCCGTTGAACCCGATCTCGTAAATGCCATAGTCGATACCTACGAATTTACCGCCAACTTCTATCTCGTGGCTTTCAAATCCTGCTTTGTAAACCGGAAAAAGCGGATTTTGAGCGAGGGTGAATTTGAGATCCGTTACGAATAATTCCTGGTGCTGCTGCTCGTGGTTGAGGCCGAGGATCACAAGGTTCTCAGGCGGGAGCCCAGTCGCTACCGCTCCCGGTGCTGACAGAAGCTCGATCATCTTTTCATCGACATGTTTTCGGTATTCGAAAACGCGTTTTACAGTTGGGCGGCTGAGGTCGCCGCGATTGTCGCGAGCGGTTCGTTCGCCGAGCGTGTTGTAGTAGCTGTTGAAAAGGAAGCCGAAGTTTTCGTCAAAAACCTGATAGCCCGGAACGTGTTTTTTAAGGATCATCTCCTCAAAGAACCAGGTCGTATGAGCGATGTTCCACTTCGGCGGCGAGACGTCGACCGAAGGCTGCGGAATGTAATCTTCGATCTCGAGCGGTTCGCAAAGCTGCTCGGTATAGCCGCGAACCTTTTGGTAAAACTCTGCAAGATCATCGGCTTGCGGCGCTTGTTGTTGGACGGGATGCATTCAACTATTAAAACAAATGAGCCGCTGAATACAAAGGATTTTCGATAGATGCGCTATTTGACGGTCTTTAGGAGAGCTTCTTTTGAGATCTCGGCGAGGTACGGATCCGCGCTGTTCTGGTTGGTCTGTAGAACGTTTATCGAGGAACGGCTACCGATCGCCCCGAGAGCAAAGGCGGCTTCTCGGCGTGTATCGTCGGCTTCGCGTCGGTTCTGCAAAACCTGGCTCAGCTTTACTACCGCGGCACCAAACATTGGGAACTGTACCGTTATGTCGAGGCCCTCGCCATCCTTGAATTTGTCGGGAAGAAAATTCTGTGGAGTGACGATGTACGCATCGCCGGTTTTAACGATCTGAGCGATCTGACCGATCGATCTCGCCGCCGACCGACGCACGAATTCAGTCTCTTCCTTCGGTCGATCGCCGAGCAATCGCGTGAGATTTTCAACCGCCGCAGTGTCACCTATCTCACCGATCGCGATAACGACCGAGCTCTTGACCTCGAGATCTTTTTCTCCATTAAGTTGACGCAAAAGAGCCGTTGTCGCGGACTTGTCGCGAACTTGTCCCAGCGCATATGAAGCTTCTTTGCGGACGAATGGCTGTTTGTCAGAAAGCAACGGAATCAAAACTTGAACGGCTTCTGACGCGGGAAGATAGATCACGGCGGACGCGGCGGTCGCTCGGACGATCTCGTCCTTGTCGTTCAGTGCCGTAACAACAAGACGAGATGCTTCAACCGTCTTCAGATTGCGGATCTGAAAGAGAGCATCACGTTTTTGTTCAGAAGTGCCGGAGCGTAAGGAAACGGCAAGATCATCGAGATCTTGTGCTGAAGAAGGAATCGCGAACGAAGCGACAAGTAGGAAAAAAAGGAAACACGTTACTAAGCGACCGAAGCCGCTTTGTTGTTGATCGATATCGTGAGTTTTTCTCACGCCGCGTGGCGAGCTGAACTAGCCTGAAATCGCTCCCATTCGCCAACCTGGCGGGCCCGTTGATTCTCGTAGGCAGCGGAAAGCGAATGAATTAGTTCATCGGTTACGCTTTTGTTTGTTTTAATGGATTCTCGGCTGAAATTGCGGCCTGAGTTTGTGGTTGTAGGTCGATCTAAGTTGCGAGCGGCGTTCTCTTGTTTTCGTTTGACCATCGTTTTAGCCTCCTGATTTGGTAGGCCAGACGGTCAAACCGCAGCTTAATAAGTTTAAGTCGGTGCCGTCTGCAACAAAAATTTTCTCAACATCAGAATTTTCGTGTGTTAAATCTCCTACCTTAACGGTTTTGTCAGGATAGCATAAAATTTAAAAATGCGGTAAAGAAATTTCGACTTTTCGGACATAGTGTTTTACAATTCCCCTATGTTATTTTCGCGATTCGACCTCGCCCTTATTTAGCCGCTCGCAATCTCTTGCGACGCGGCGTGATCACCTTTTACACATTAACGAACTTGATTGGATAGAACCGTTTTATCCGCTAGAATTGCATTTTTGCGTGTCCGCCATTGCGGCGTAGACCAGCGATCATATGGACGAAAAGTATTTTGCGAAGAAGATAGAAGCCAAATGGCAGAAGTTTTGGGCCGAATCACGGGCTTTTGAGACAGATGTTGATGACGCAAAGCCGAAGTTTTATCAGCTTGAAATGCTGCCTTATCCTTCGGGCAATCTGCACATGGGACACGTGCGGAATTATTCGGTTGGCGATGCCGTTGCGTGGTACAAGCGGCTGAAAGGTTTCAACGTGCTTCACCCGATCGGCTGGGATTCGTTCGGCCAGCCTGCCGAAGATGCGGCGGTAAAACGCGGCGTGAATCCGCGTGATTGGACCGAAGCAAATATCAAAGCGATGCGCGGCCAGCTCGAACGGCTCGGCCTGAGCTACGATTGGTCGCGGCAGATGGCGGCTCACCGTCCCGAATACTACAAATGGGACCAATGGTTCTTTTTGAAAATGTTCGAAATGGGGCTGGCGTACAAGAAGAAGACGCAGGTCAATTGGTGCGAGTACGATAAGGCAACGCTTTCGAATGAGCAAGCGAGCGGTGGTTTGTGTTGGCGTTGCGGAAATCCGGTCACGAAAAAAGATCTTGAGCAATGGTTTCTGAAAACGACGGCTTATGCCGATCAACTTCTTGACGACATGGCAACGATCGAAAGCGGCTGGCCTTCGCATGTAATTAAGCGTCAGCAAGATTGGATAGGTCGATCGACCGGGGCGTTCGTTGATTTCAAACTGAGCGGATCCGATGAGAAAGTCCGAGTGTTTACCACGCGGATCGATACGATCTATGGCGCGAATGCCGTCGTTGTTGCCGCTGAGCATCCGATCGTGGCAAATCGGCGTGATGACCTGTCTGCGGAAGTTATAAACAAGATCGACGAGATCGTTGTTGAAAAGAATAAACCAATGGATCGCGAGACCGAGATCGAAAAAGACGGCATCGACACTGGGTTAAAAGCGATCAATCCATTCAGCGGTGAGGAGTTGCCGGTTTGGGTCGGAAATTACGTGATGATGGAATACGGAACAGGCGCGGTAATGAGCGTTCCGGCGCACGATGAGCGCGATTTCGAATTTGCAAAGAAGTTTGGTTTGCCGATCAGGCAAGTTATCTCCGAACCCCATCTGGCCCACGAACATCACACAATGCAGGCACTTGCCCTTGAGGTTCCATATACTGAGCAAGGCGTTTTAGTGCACTCAGATTTCTGGAATGGAAAGACGTCAGCCGATGCCAAGACCGAAATGGCCGATCATGCTGAGC
This sequence comes from Pyrinomonadales bacterium, assembly GCA_038256005.1. Lineage (GTDB taxonomy): Bacteria > Acidobacteriota > Blastocatellia > Pyrinomonadales > Pyrinomonadaceae > OLB17. Next base: position 26,740 of record JBBSKW010000015.1, on the reverse strand, counting down.
AGCATGGTTTCGGGGAAGCGGCGACGACGTTTCGTTTGCGAGACTGGGGAATATCGCGTCAGCGATTCTGGGGAGCACCGATCCCGATCATCTATTGCGATGAATGCGGTGTTGTGCCGGAGAAGCTCGAGAATCTGCCGGTCAGATTGCCGGAGAATGCTCCGATAACCGGAACCGGCGAATCGCCATTGGCAAAGGTTGCGGAGTTCTACGAAACGAAATGTCCTAACTGCGGCGGTGCGGCTCATCGCGAGACCGATACGATGGACACTTTTGTCGATTCGTCGTGGTATTTCTTTCGTTATCTTGACCCAAACAATGACGGAAAACCGTTTGATACAGCAAAGGCTGCGTATTGGACACCGGTCGATCAATACATCGGCGGCGATGATCACGCCGTAATGCATTTGATCTACACGCGTTTTTGGTCAAAAGTTATGCGGGATATGGGTTTGGTCAGTTTTGATGAACCTGTTCATCGGTTGCTGACGCAGGGAATGGTCGTCGGTGAAACGTTTTATGACGATTCGACCGGGAAAAAGAAGTACTACATTCCGAGCGAAGTCGTTGTAGAGAGAGACTTAAAGGGCAAGATAACGGCGGCAAAGGGAACCGACGGAACGATCCTAAAACATGCGATCGAGCGAATGTCTAAGTCGAAGGGCAATGGCGTCGATCCGGACGAAATGGTCGATATTTACGGTGCCGATGCGACGCGTCTGTTCGTGCTGTTCGCGGCTCCGGTCGATAATGAACTTGTTTGGCACGAAGCGGGCATCGAAGGTGCGGTCAGGTTTCTTCAACGGGTTTGGCGGTTCGTTTATAGTTGGAAAGACTCGCTCGGTCAGCAAGACGGCGAAGCAGACGCTGATCTAAGCCCGGCGGCGAGAAAGCTTCAGCAGAAAGTGCATCAAACGATCAAGCGGGTTGAGGATGCTCTGGACACGTTGCAATTCAACACGCCTGTTGCGGCGTTGATGGAGCTGACGAACTCGCTGTACGAATCGGGTATCAAGCCGGATGCGGCAACGAATGCCGATCGTGCCGCTGTTCGCGAGGGAATCGAGGCGCTTAACAAGATGCTCGTTCCATTTGCACCACACACGGCGGAAGAGCTTTATTCGGTCTTGACCGGTAACGAGATTGGGATCGTCGCTAACGGGGCGATGTTTCCTGAGTTTCGGCAAGATCTGGCGATTGCTGATGAGATTGAGATCGCGGTGCAAATCAACGGAAAGCTGAGGTCGCGCGTTTTTGCGGCACCTGATGCGGATTCCACGGCTTTGGAGGAATTGGCCCTCGCAGATGAAAAGGTGAATGAGTTTATAGATGGCAAAACGGTCGTCAAAATTATAGTCGTTCCCGGCCGCTTGGTTAACATAGTGGTCAAGGGTTGATCGGCTCAATTTGGAACAAAGCGCCTTTAGTCTTCGTTCCATGTGTGAACCTTGATTGTAAAAAGTAAAAAATCTATTATGTAAACGTTCGTGTTTGGCAAAACGACCAATAGAAATGTGTCTTTACAACGGGCCTAGACTTTCCCTCTTGGCTACTGTTGCGACCGAGAATTATTAAATGAAAGAGTGCCAGCTCTGTAAAAACTGCTACACGGATGATGTGGCGACCTGTCCAAAAGACGGAATGCCGACGATGCATACCATCGCCGGCGAACCTGTATTGGAGGGCAAGTACCACATTGAAAGCCGGCTTGGACAAGGCGGTATGGGTGTGGTCTACAAGGCTCGCCATGCGTATCTCAAGACTCAGCTTGCGATCAAGATCATTCTTCCGGATCTTGTCGGAAACGATCCGCAGCTAGTTACGCGATTCCGGCAAGAGGCACTTGCGGCGGCTGCGATCCGCCACCAAAACGTTGTCGCCGTTACAGATTACGGCGTTATTCAAGGTTCGATACCTTTCCTTGTAATGGAATACGTCGATGGCGAATCGCTTCACGATCTTTTGGCGCGTGAAAAGCGGCTTGATCCCGAACGAGCGCTTGAATTGATGTCCGCAATATGTTCAGGCGTCGGAGCGGCACACCATCAGGGAATCGTTCACCGTGACCTAAAGCCCTTGAACATAATGATCTGCAGCGATAAGCCAACCATCGCTCAATCAGTAAAAATTCTCGATTTCGGCCTCGCGAAGATCAAGTCAGGCGAATTGCTTGGTTCGTTTATCCAAGCTCAAACGACGGGACTGATGGGTTCGCCATACTACATGGCGCCTGAACAATGGGCCGATGACGAACCGGATTCTCGTTCGGACATATACAGTCTCGGTGTGATGCTTTATCAGATGCTAGCCGGCGATGTGCCTTTTAAGGGTTCGTCGATCCCGGCGATAATGAAGAAGCACATCAGCGATCCGGCACCTCGTTTTGTTGAGGTCGGCGTGGCTGTCTCGCCGGAACTCGAAGCGGCTGTTCTGCACACGCTTGTAAAAGACAAGGACCAACGAACTCTGTCTGTCGAGCAGATGATACAAGAGATGAAGGATGCGGTGTATCCTCCAAGTTTTGGTATACATACGAACTCAGGCGGACAACCCTTGCCCATTTCTACATTAAATGTTCGGACAAATCCACCGGCATCTCACGTATATGTTGATAATATCGCGGTCGGGCAAAGCCGCGAAGACGGTTGGATCACTCTAAATGGCGTGCAGAGCGGCGGGCACCGACTTCGCGTTTCGAAACAGGGTTACAACGATTGGTTTGGCGAAGTTATCTGCGACGGGCGTCCGCAACAGGTCGTTGCTGAATTGAGTACCGGCGGAGCGCCGAGTCCTACAGTTGCCTATTCTGCATCTAGCAGCATGATCCAGAATACGCCGCAGAATCTTTCCTCAACGCTGGGAAATATCAGCGAAATGGACAAGACGCAGGTTCAGCATCAGTCCACCGGAAATTATCAAGTTGATGTCCAGTCGCAGCCGCCAAAGCGTTCAATGCTTTCGCCGATCTTGTTGGGTGGGGCCGCGCTCCTGCTTTTAGGCATATTTGGAGCTGGAGGCCTCGGCGGAGCTTATTATATGGGCTGGTTCAGCGGCGGAGCGGGACCAGGCGGTTCTAACGGAAATACATCGCCTACGCCTACCGCATCGCCCGCGACCGACCCCACGCAGCCGAAGACGGCTGAAATGGCCCAAATAAACGGCGGTTCATTCATGATGGGCGACAATAACGGCGGCGACCTCGCGAAACCTGAACATCAAGTAACGGTCAAGAGCTTCCTCATGGATAAGAGGGAAGTTACGAACGCGCAGTTTCGCGAATTCCTAACGGCCGAGAAATATCAGCCCAAAAATCCTGAACGATTTGTTGCTCATTGGGTGAATGGAAAACCAATTGCCGGGGAAGAAAATATGCCGGTGCGGTTCGTTAATCTTGAAGACATAAACGCCTACATTTCCTGGAGATCAAAAAAGGACAGCACGAAATACCGCCTTCCGACAGAGCAGGAATGGGAATTTGCTGCCAGAAACGGCTCCAAGCAAAACGTATATCCCTGGGGCAATGATTTCGACAGCAAGTGTGCGTTCGTCGATAAACCGAATTCTGATCCGGCGGAAGTCGGCACTGCTTCGTGTCCGAATGACGCAGGTGTCCTGGATCTTATCGGCAATGTGATCGAGTGGACGAGCTCAGAGCCTTGGGCGTATCCGGGAAGCCCTTATGTCGTTGAATCGAAGGGTGAGAAAAAAATGATGATCCGCGGCGGGAGCGCCGAATACAAATCGACCGGCGAAAACAAGATCACGTCGACGTACCGGCTTGAAACTCCGGTAACGATGAGAGCGGCCGTTCTCGGCTTCCGTTTGGTTCGAGACCCGTAAGAATATAGAAATTTGAATCGAATCGAAGGCCGTTGAACTAGTCAGCGGCCTTTTAGATTATTCAACTATCGAACGTACATGGATGTACCTGCTGAATCGGCCGGCAATCGGACCATTGTGTGACCCGAGATAGTGTCGACTATTTGAGGATCGAGCTTTGTGCCAGCAAGCTGCTGCAGAACAGCCGATAATTCTTCGTCACTCACGAAACTGTCTAGATTCTTGCTTATGGCCGATACGTTAACGGCTTCGTTGGCTACGGCAACGATCCTTGCCGCTAACGGTATTTCGTCACCCGCAAAGCCGTTTGGCCCGCCGGTTCCGTCATATCTTTCGTTGGAATAATTTAGGATGGAGAGAGCTTCTTGGAATTCCGGAGCGGAATAGATAGCGTCCAGAACGTGTTCCAACTGGACCCGATGGCCAGTGCTCGTTGGAGAATTAAACGAAGTTGCAAAATCATACAAGAACGCCGCCGAACCCAAAGACTCGACCTCACTGAAACTAAGGCCAAATCCCCGTGCGATCTTTATGGCCCTTTCGCGTCTTCGATGTGCCAGACCGGCAGCCAGAGGCGTTTCCGAATCCAGGATCTCGCCGGCTAGGGTAAGTATCAGATCACGCAGGTCGCCGACACGAGCCTGGAGACGTTCGTGCTGGATCTGGAGATGCCGCTGGGCCCGCAGGCTCTCATAATGCTGTAATGCCCGCTTCGCAGTCTGAAGCAGTTCTTCGTTAACCCAGGGTTTCGTAACGTATTTATAGACCGATCCTGAGTTTATTGCCTCAACAAGCGTTTCAGCATCAGAATAACCGGTCAGCATTATTCGAACCGTCTGCGGTCGCATTTCTGCGGCTATCTTAAGGAATTCTATACCGGTCATTCCCGGCATGCGCTGGTCGCAGATAATGAGGGAAAAATCGTGTACCGAAAGTAGTTCTTTCGCCTCAAAGCCGCTGGAGGCCGTCATTACGTCATAGGTGCCGCGGAAAAGCCGTTCGATAAGGCGAAGATTCGCGGTTTCATCGTCGACGACAAGGATCTTATATTGCATAGGAGTTTCCTTCAGTTTAGTTTCTCAGCAAACAATGTTCGGACTCGAGGATCCGGCTGGCCCGGCTATCGGGATCGAGACGGTAAATTCGGAACCCTCACCCGGAGATGATTTGACAGTGACGGTGCCTTGGTGTCGTTCAATGATGCCGAACGATATAGAAAGACCAAGGCCGGTTCCTTCGCCGACCGGTTTCGTTGTAAAGAATGGGTCAAAGATCTTCTTCAACAGATCATCGGGGATTCCGTCACCGTCATCCGAGATCGCTACGTTCGCATAACCGTCCGCGGCGAACGTTCTTATTCGAACCGTGCCGTGCTTTTGGCCAATGGCTTGGGCAGCGTTTACAAGTAGATTTGCCCAGACCTGATTTAATTGCGCCGAATAAGCTTCAACGATGGGAAGTTCACCATATTCCCGCAATAGATGAACATTTCCACCGCTGAAGTATCGCGACAGCAACCGAATGGTGGAATCAATTCCTTCGTGGATATCGGTAGATTTGAACTCAGCCTCATCGAGTCTGGAAAACGTTCGTAGATTCTGCACGATATCTCGCACCCGTTCGGTTCCGATGCGACAGTCTGAGATTATCGAAGCAAGGTCATCGAGAGTTGTTTCGTAATCGATCTGCTCCTTTATTGCGAGCGATTCGGCGGAGATCTTCTCGCCAAGCGATTGGGAATCGTAAAATCGGAGAAGGCGAACGAGATCTGCCGTGCATTTTTCTAAGAGCTCAAGATTGCCATGAACGAAACCAACAGGGTTATTCAGTTCGTGAGCAATTCCGGCGGATAACTGTCCGAGCGATGCCATTTTTTCGCTGTGAATGATCTGGGCCTGAAGGCGCTCAAGCTGTGCCTTGCCGCGTACCAGCTCTACGTTTCGAGCTTCGAGGTCCCGTTTATAAAGCTTCGCGTATTGCAAGAGCGCACGGCGCTCTAACGCACGTTCAACCGCGAGTTGGAGAACCTCCGGTTCGCACGGCTTGATCAGGTAATCGCTTGCCCCGAGCCTCACTGCGTCCAATGCTCGCTGCGGGCGATCAACGCCGGAAACTACCAGCACCGCAGTTTCCGGGTACGACTCGATGATCTTACGAAGCAGTTCGATGCCGGAAAGCCCCGGCATCATTACATCAGTGATGACGAGATCAAACGCTCGTTCCTTCAATTCAGCCAATGCCTCGATCACCGAGCCCGCTTCAAAGCAGTCATAGCTGGATGCTAAACAGCGCTGAAACACCCTCCGAATTACTGGTGAATCATCAACAATGAGTACCAGAGCAACCTCTTGTTCCGAGGTTGTGTCGTCCGCAAATTCTCGTCCAAGAACTGCGGTATTATATTGGGTCAGTGGTTGCGGGACAGCGATCTGCATTGGAATAGTTGTGGCAAATGAAGGGGTAACCGGTGTACGAGGTTCGCGTCTCAAAGCTCTTCTGCAAACCTCGTGCCGTACTCTCTTACTTTTTGAAACGTCGAAGATCGCGAAGAAATATAACTTTGATCCATTGAGGCAGTAGTGGAATTGGGGTATTTTGTCAGTACTTGCCGTAACCGATGGGTAAATACTCCCCAGATCGCTAATTCCCTCACTGTTTAACGGAATCACATCGCTCCGGCAGCACGCATGTTTTTTGTTTATAAAGCGATAGGCTAAAATCGGTTGGTCAACACTGCACGATTTTTCGGACCCGATGAACATAATTCTTAGCGAAGAGCGTCCCTCCGGCGAACCAACCGCCGAGCAGGCCTTTAACAAGGCACTGATCTTGATCGGCCGCGACGCTTCTGAATGCGATATTGCCTTTGGCAGCGACCGTTATCCGATGGTCTCGCGGAAGCATGCTGAAATTCGATGGCACGAAGGGCGATGGATATTGATCGACCAAAATTCGAGTTACGGCACTTACGTTAATGGACAGCGGATCGGTGCACCGACCGCGATCGCAACGGGTAACAGAATTCAGTTTGGTGTCGACGGGCCGATCGTCCGAGTCGTATGGTTTGAGGTCTCGGCTGAATCGAATCGGGCAGCTTCCCAACTAGCGGCAGTTGTTCCGCCGCAAACGCCCGCTGCTGTACCGCACCCCGCTCCGCCCGCACGTTCACTTCCGTCGGCAACCTTGGAGCTTAGCGGCAACAGCGCGGAACCTAGAAAGATAAATAAAAGCGAAACATGGCTCGGGCGCGAACCGGGCTGCGACATCGTTTTCGACACGACTTCCGCGACGGTCTCACGCAAGCACGCGTCGATCAAAGCTGCGGCGACCGATTATCTTCTTGTCGACAACAACAGCTTTAATGGAACGCTTCTTAACGAACAGCGGATCAGCGGCGAGGTTCCGCTTTATGATGGCGACACGATCCGGCTCGGCCTTGGCGGTCCTGCAATTACTTTTAAGTGTCCTGAGCGAAGAACTCCGGTAGGTGCGGAATTAACCGCTCAGCGTTCGGCAGCCTCGGTCCAAATTCCGGGCGGACAAGATTCGCCGAAGACGGTCGTTTTGAAGCTCGACCGAACGCCGCCAGCCGCAGCGCGATCGGGTTCCGTGCAGCCGCAACTATTGATGACCGTCGCTCTCGACGGAAGCAAAAAGCTGAAGATCGGACGCGATAAGTCGAATGAAATCCAGCTCGATGGCCTGCAGATGTCGAAATTTCACGCGGCGATCTCGCGTGTCGGTCCTGAGATATTCGTCGAGGACGCCGGTTCGACGAATGGCATCTTCGTCAACGGTGCACGCATAACGCGGCAGGCGATCGGGGCGACCGATTCCGTTCAGATTGGTTCGTTTTTGCTCAAGGCCGACGCGTCCGGGAAGGTAAGCGTGTTTGATACGCGTTCGAAGACACGCGTTGATTGCATTGATCTAACCCGCGAGGTTCGAAGCCGATTTGGTGGCGGGAAGATCAAACTTCTTGACGGAATCTCACTGTCTATTCAGCCGAACGAATTCGTCGGCTTACTCGGACCTTCGGGAGCGGGCAAATCTTCGCTTATCGAAGCGATGAACGGCGTTCGCCCAGCGAACACGGGTTATGTTCGCATCAATAATCTCGATCTCTACAAACACCTCGATTCGCTGAAGCAATCGATCGGCTACGTTCCGCAGGACGACATCATTCACCGAGAGCTAACGGTTTACCGCACGCTTTATTACGTGGCTAAACTGCGTCTGCCGCGAGATGTTTCAAAGAAAGAGATCGTGCGAATGATCGATGAAGTTTTAGACGTGACCGGCTTGTCCGAGCGGCGCGACGTTCCCGTCTCTCAACTTTCCGGCGGCCAGCGGAAGCGCGTTTCGATCGCAGTGGAACTCGTAACGCGGCCTTCTGTGATCTTTCTAGATGAGCCAACGTCCGGGCTTGATCCAGCGACCGAAGACAAGATAATGCGGCTGTTTCGCCAGATTGCCGAATCGGGCCGAACAGTAATAATGACAACGCATGCGATGGAGAACGTACGGCTTTTTGACAAGATCGTCGTTCTAATGCGAGGCAAACTTGTCTTTTTCGGCCCGCCGGATGAAGCACTAAAGCACCTTGGAGCAAAGAGTTTCAAGGAACTTTACGACAAGCTCGAGGAGCCGATCGAACGTGCAGTTGCCGAGCAAGGTGAGGCGAACCGGCATGCGATAACCGAACGAACTGCCGAAGATTGGAAACAGAAATACGCCGCGACGAAGCATCACGCGGAATTGATCCAAAAGCCGCTCGGCGAACTCGGGGCCAATAAAGGCATGGGTTCGGGAAAAAAGGCCAGACTCGGAATTGTGGGTTCTATCCGACAGTTTTTCACGCTCACCCGGCGGTATCTCGAAGTCCTTCTCAAAGACAAACTAAATCTTGCAATACTTTTTCTCCAGGCGCCGATAATCGCGCTCATGACGTTCTTCGTCATGGGAGCAAAACAGCCGCGAGATTTCGTTTACTTTGTGCTTGCGCTCGTTGCGGTGTGGTTCGGGACGAGCGTTTCGGCGCGCGAGATCATCCGCGAACGGCCCGTTTACAACCGCGAGCGAATGTTCAACCTTGGCATCCTGCCATATCTATTCTCGAAGCTGTTCGTGCTCGGCTTCATCGTGTTCTTGCAGTGCGCGATGCTGTTTCTACCCCTCAAATTGTTTGATCTGATCGGCGCGATGCCGATGCCGGGCGAATTTCTCGGAGTCGCGCAATTTTGGACAATGCTGCTGACCGCCAGCGTAGGTATTGCTCTCGGCCTACTAATATCCGCGCTTTTCCGAACGCAAGAGATCGCGACCAGCATCGTGCCGCTGATACTTATTCCGCAAATTTTGTTTTCGGGATTAGTCGGAGTGCCGCAGGGTATTAGTAAAGTAGCGAGCCTTTCGATGCCGGCGGCATGGTCGTTCGATACGATGAAGCGTTATTCGACGCTTGAGACGCTCGAACCCGAAGGCGCGTGGCCCGGCGACAAAACAAACGGGCTCGGACTGTATAAATTTATCGAGAGCGAGAACGATAAAACGCTTGCGAAGGCCGAGCGTGACATCGCCGATTATAAGCAAATGTCCGGTGGCGCGCCGCCGGTCGATGAGCAGGGAAATCCGACGCCGATGTCCGAGCGGCTAAAGGTTCCACAGATAAAAAAGCTGCCCGGCGATCTAAGTAATTACGTCACGTTCATGCATCCGTGGATGAACGAGATTTTGAATCAGATCGTGCTGATGCTAATGTTTTGGGTACTGGTAATTTTCACTTTGATCGTACTTCGGCTTAGAGATATTCGTTAATCAAAGGGTTTTTAATGAGAAATTATTTGAAAAAATTTGCGTTGTTGGCTGTTTTTGCCTGCGTTTTTTCCGGCCTTTCCGGTTGCGGCGGAAGCGGTTCGAGCGTACCTACAGGGAATACGACGGCTGGGGCAAATAACACCGGAAATAAACCCGGTAGCGACGGTTCGGGTTATCCGCCGCTGGTTTCGGCGATCGCTGATGTCGATATTGAAACGATCGACGGTGCGAAATTTAAGATCGGCGAACGAAAGGGAAAGGTTCTGCTGCTAAATCTTTGGGCGACGTGGTGCGGGCCGTGTCGCGACGAGATGCCGCATCTTATCGAGATGCAGGATAAGTATCGCGATCAGGAGTTTCAGGTCATCGGCCTCAATGTCGGGGACGACGCCGGCCCCGAAGATCTTCCGAAGATAAAAGCGTTCGCCTCAAACATGAAGCTGAACTACGAACTCGCGCGTATCCCAGACGAAGTAACGAACGAGTTTTATAGACTAACGAAGTTTTCCGCGATCCCGATCAGTTTGCTCATCGACCGCGAAGGCCGTCTCCGCGGAGCGTTCCTCGGCGGCGGAAAGAAGGTAATTGACCGCATGAAAGAGATCGTTCCTGAAGTTGTCGCTGGCAAGGAAACAAATCCGGCTCCTAGCGATTCTTCAAACACGCCGACAAATTCCGGTTCCTCTACCAAGATGGAGCTAAAACCGGCCGACGCAGCCAAAACGCCGATAGCAACAAATTAAGTACCCGCATAAAAACGATTCAGGGACGCCGTGGAATTCCTCGCGTCCCCTTTTCATGCCCACCCAAAATTTTGAAGGATAGCTTTTCCGCTCGGCGAACTAAGAGATCAAGAAGAACTCACCCCTGAGGGAATCTTTGGTTCAACGAGCAGAGTTTTAAAGCTGGCGAGTGAGACGAGGCCGGGTGCGGAGCCTTTTGGTTTATTTACGAACTTCTTTTGCGTGTAGTGGACGGCGGCCTTTACCTGTTTGCGGCCCTGCGAATAGAACGCGGCGAGTTCGGCGGCTTCGAGGAGCGTTTGATTCGGGACCTCGCGTTTGCCGCTGTCGCGAATGACCACGTGCGAACCAGGATAATCTGCCGCGTGCATCCACGTATCTAACGATTTCGCCACTCGGAGCGTCAACTGATCGTTATCCTTAGCCTTTTTTCCGACAAGGATCTCCATGCCATCGGAAGAAATGAACGTGCGATAGCCGCTGCGTTCGTCGTTGGTGTGTTTTCGGGGGTTGTTCTTGCCCCGGTCGTTCGTGCTTCCGGAACTGCCTTTCTTTTGCGAGTTGCCCTTACTTACGTGCGGGCTACCGACACCTTCGAGCGCGTCGATGTTTCGGTCGGCGATGTGTTCTTCTGTTTCGACCAGGCGTTCGCGTAAGTTCTTCAGCTCATTTTCTGTTTCCAGGAGGCGTCTGGCTATCTCGTCTGCGGCGTTGCGTGCCTTGGTGTAGCGTCGGAAATATTTCTCGGCGGTCTCGGGAAGAGATTCGTCGTTCTCGAATGGAATTTCGATCTGTTTGAGGTCGTCGTCGAAGTAGTCCGTCGCTGTAAATGCTCCGTCCTTCTTCTTGGCCGTAGCGGTATTCGCCAGCAAAATGTCGCCGAAGCGTTTCCATCTATCGGCATCTCCGTGATTAGCAAGATCATTCTGTAGATTCTTCTGTAATTTTTCCTTTCGCTTGACCTCGGATGTAATTCTCGATCGCGCGTTTTGAGCGAGCTGTTGGAAATGTTTCTCGGATTGTTTTTCGAGGTATTGCCGATCGAGTTGGTCGGAAATTGCCTCGTTGTTTAGAAACCCGGTCACTATCGCTCCCGGTTCTGAGATGCGGACGTGGGCGTCCGCGTTCCGTTGCGGCGGCGAATACGTTTCGCTGATCTTTTGGCCGTCGCCGTGCGATTCGCGTGCGGTCGCGAGGATCTTGTTTTCGGCATCGAGAAGGAAAAGATTCGAAGAACGACCCGTGAGTTGAACCGCGAGTACGTATTTTTCGCGTTCGCCGAGTTCGCTCAAAGCATTAAAAGAAAGCAATAGGACGCGTTCGTTTTCGATCTGTTCGATGCGTTCGACTGTCGCTTCCGAAAGCCTCTTTTTCAGCAGTTGGTGAAACGGCAACAGGCTGATGCTTTGCTTTTCGATCTCGCGGAGTCGTCGCCGGATCAGATAAATTCGCGGATTCGCCGGTTCGATCGATATAAACAGCCATCGCCCGTCCGCTAGATGCATATCGGCAACAGTCTCAAACCGCGAAAGCGGAAAAAGCCGACCGAGCCGTTTGCCGGTGACGGCGCTTTCCAACTCAACTTGTACCGCCCTAAGCGTCGCTATGTCCACAAGTTTTATTTAACCAGTTGAAATCTGTATTGCGAATCTGAAGAGAACGGAAGTGGGCGGCGTAGCCGCAAAACGATGTTGCCGGTGAGCGGAAAAGCTTAGCTTTTCCGCTCGGCGAGAAGGAGAATACTAAATGTCGCGGATCAAGAGCGTTCCCGAGACGATGTCGTGAACGGCACGCTTTTCTTCGTTGTAGAGAACCGTGAGAAATCCGATTCCGCCGAACGCCATCGAAAGCAAATAGACGGCGGAACTGACGGCTGCTTGATGCGTTGTCGGGTAAACGTTCGCGTCGGCGTCGATTAACTCCAGTGAAAAGATCCGCATGCCGAACGTCCTTCCCCAAAAGGCGAGCGACGCGGTCAAGTAAAGGAACATGAAGATCGCCAGCCCGGCGACGAACGTCAGTACGCCAGAAACCGATGCCCATGAACCGCCGCCCATCATGAACGGCGAAAGAATGATCAGCGTCGAGAAACTGCCGATTATTACATCGAACAAGCCAGATCCAAATCGCATCGAAAACGGGGCGAGATCATCGATCTCTTCCACGGCCGCCGTTTCGGCAAAGATCTCACGGTCCTTTGTAATTTCGATAGCCGGTGCAACCGGTTTTTCATCGACCAGCTCCTCAAAAAGCGGTTGAACAAATTCTTCGCCGTCTATGATCGTGCCAAGATTCTTCGGTTCCTTAACGACCGTATCAAGTTTTGGAAGTTTATTCGTATCAAAAGGTTTTTTCTCGATCTTTAACGCAGATACGAGCTTTGGTTTTGGAACCGAAACGGCCGGTTCAGAAACTCTCGGCGAACTGCTTGGGATCTCGGTAGGATTGACGACGTCGAACGGAAACTTGCGTTGGGCGATGTCGGGCAGGGGCTTGGAACCCACAGCTTTACGGCCATTGGCTGGCATGAATGCCCGCCGGGATTCCTCTATTCGCTTTATCGCCGATGCCAAGCGCGGATTCGACATATCGAACGGCTGCGGAACGGATTCGATCTCAAGCTTTAAGGCATTTGCACCGGATATTTGAGAATGCCTCGGCAGCGCTGCAACCTGTGCAACGTCGGTTTGCCTGGCAGACGCGGCCGGAACAGCACGCTGGCGGACCGAATTTTGTAATTCCAGCCGCCAATCGGGAAGCGTTGCTTTCGTCGTCTGAAATTCAACCAACGTCGGGCTAGTGTGCTTACGGGCCAATTCCGCTGTGACCGTCCTGGGTGACGGCTGTATTTCTATCTCAGGGGGCTTTGGCAGTTCTCGTGAGTCTAAGAATTCAGGACGCGGCGGCTCGATCGCCAAGGGCTGCGGCGAAAGTCCGCCGGAATTGGAGGTTATCTTTGTCTCCATTTCCTCGCGGACCGTATCATTCATCATCGCACCGCACGTCAGGCAAATAGACAAAGTGGATGCAAGTTCACGTTTACAGACGGGGCACATCATAGGCGTTCCGTTCGATCTAGAGTTGATTCTTGTTTTTTGAGCGCGAAGATTAATCTGCCTGAGATTATCAGATTTTACTTTAACTAGTCAATACTAAAGCGCACATAATATTGGCGCTTAGGTACAAATCAGGCGCATATGGAAATTTATGGGTCTGTTCTGTGAAAATTATAGCTCGTCCGGGAAATCTCCAACGTCGCTCAGCGTCTGGCGTCCCGCAAAACCCGCATCGGTTTCATGCCACCATTCGATCCGGTCGGGCTCGCCGATCTGCCAGCAAAGCAGCACTATTCGGCCATCCATCATCGCCGGAAAATCGATCAAACCTCGCTCATAATCCTTTAATTGCACGCCGGCGTCGTTGATCTCAGTCGTTAATTTACCGATCTCGTATAAATATTTTACGTATTTCGATCCACCGACCATTCCGCCGTTACGCGTCGCGGCCGAGGCAGCGGCCCGAGCCGCTTCGCGATATGTGCCGACGTGTTCATACAGTCGTCGGATCATTTCGAGCTTCATTCGGATCCGGGGCAGTAACTCATTGGCCTCTTCGATGGTGAACAGCTTCATTGTTCGTCTTCAACTCGGACAATTCCGCCCGATCTTCGCGGATCTGACGACATAGTATCGCGTCCGGTACGAGGTTTAACATTTACGCCGACGAGATCGGGCGGAAGAAACGAAGGTATTTCAAATTCGCCGCTTTGCGTCAGGTCTTTGCGGATCATCTCCGAGATCTCGCCGAGATCGATAAAGAAATCAGCAACATCGATAAGTCTCGGAGCGGTATTCGATCTGAACCCGGCGACTTCTACGCGACAGCCCTTGTAAGCCACAGCGTTGATCGCGTAAACGAAATCTTCGTCACCCGAGACGAGCACTGCAGTGTCATATCGTCCGGCGAGGCTGAGCATGTCAACGGCGATCTCGACGTCGAGATTTGCTTTCCGCGTCCCGTCGTAAAACGTCTTTAATTCTTTCTGTACGACACGAAAGCCGTTACGCCGCATCCAGAGCAGGAACCCTTGTTGGCGCTCCGCACCGGCATCGACGCCGGTGTAAAAGAATGCACGCAAAAGCCGACCATCGCCGAGCAGTATCTGCAAAAGCTTGTTGTAATCAATGTCGATCGCGTGAAAGCGTGCTGCATGGAAGAGATTGTTACCGTCGATAAAAACGGCGACTCGTCCGCGATGCCCGAACTTCCACGACGAACTGGTTGTCGTGTCGAATTGCATTTGATGACCTCTTTATTTCAAGTGGCCGGTATCATGCGGAAGGTCCGAGCGAAGCGTCTTGCGGATGTAATGCCGGTAGATCCGGCGAATTATTTCTTCTAAGTAGAATGTCTAAAAAACGAACTGCTTATCTTAATGATGTAAAATTTGATCAAATAACCGCTTCTGAAAATTACTTCCTATAATATCGTCCGATTACCAGTTTGCTACGCGAAAGACGGATGGTCAAGCTTTCTAGTTTCGAACGTGTTAACATTTGTTGTTTTTGAGAGTTGAAAATGGCTTCAAATCGGTCAGAAATTGACGATGTTTTGCCTGACGGCAAGGCGATCCGTTCGGAAGAGATCGGCTTCGCGGCGGGCGAATTATTGGCTTGCGCCCAGTGTTCCCGTACGAATTCGCCTGAACGGCAAAACTGTATCTATTGCGGAGAATCGATGGGTTCGGCGACGTCAGAACTGCTGCTGACTCCGGTTGACAACCCGCTCGAAACGTGGGAATCAGGATTCAATTTGGTGATTCGATTTGACGTTGATGCCGAGCCCGGATCTTTAGCCGGTTTGGCTGAATTGTTCGCCGGAAATGGAGATCTTTTGGCACGGGCGATGGATCGCCGTACGGCGTTGCCGATCGGGCGATTTGCGTCGGTAGAACTCGCTACTGCTGCGATCGAGCGGTCTGGTGAAAAAGGTTTCGATCTGCGTATTGTTTCCGATCTTGAATTGAACACTAGTCAGCCGCCGGTTCGGCTCCGCGGCATAACTTTTAGCGACGACGACCTAATCCTGCACGAATTTAATGGCGATAAAGTTATTAGTGTGCCGTCAAATGATCTGCGGCTGGTTGTGGAAGGAAATCTGTTCGAAACTAAGACCGAAGAAACACAAAAGAAGCGTCGCAGGAATAAATCTGAAGTGGAAATTTTGCAGATAGAATCAGATCGTCCGGTGATCGATATTTATACCAAAGGTAACAACCGCGGTTTTCGCGTTTCGATACACGGCTTCGATTTTTCTTGTTTGGGCAGCGATAAGCAATTGCTTGCGGCCGCGAACCTTGCTCAGTTGAGTAAAAAGCTGACCAAGTTTTCGCCAGAATGTAGGATAGACAATAGCTACGGTCTGATGCGTACGATGGTCGAACCGGTATGGGCACTTGATAGCGCGAAAGACCACAAAGGTATGCTTCGGGTCGGCCTAGAACGAAAAGGCCGGACGATCGTTGAAACAAGAACGAACGAAATGCAATTTACTAAATACTCCCGGTTGCAGGCCCTTTCGATATGAAAAAGTCACGCGGTGAACGGCCGCCAATACGTAAACGGGCCCAAGATAAACGCGAAGAATATCGTGGCCGAAATGAACGCCCAGAGCCGGTTCGCGATCGCGAAAGAACGAATGTGCCGCCGCCGTCCGGCGGGATCTATGGATTCTCGCCGGTTCTGGAACGCCTTCGGTCAAAGCCGAAAAGCATCAATAAAATATACGCGCTAGAGAATGCGACCGAGCATCGCTTTAGAGAAGTTACGACGCTAGCTCGAGAAAACGGCATCGTGGTCGAACGGGTCGGGCGGGACGCATTGATGAAGCTCGTCGGGCCGGAGGTGAATCATCAGGGAATCGTCGCAGTTGCCGCGTCGGCGGATTACGCAGAGGCCGATGAACTGCTCGCCAGCACCAGCAACGAAAGTTTAATATTGATCTTAGACGGTGTAGAAGACCCGCGGAATTTTGGTGCGATATTGCGGAGCGCCGAATGTGCGGGCGTCGAGAGTGTTTTTATTCCGGAACGAAGAGCCGTTGGATTGACGGACACAGTGGCGAAATCGTCAGCCGGGGCGATCGAATATGTGCCGGTCGCTCGAGTCCAAAACATCAACCGTTTAATCGAAGATTTGAAAGAAAAGAATGTTTGGGTAATAGGAACATCCGGCGATGCCGAAATGAGTTACACCGACTGGGATTGGACGCGGCCGTCGGCGTTGGTTCTGGGAAACGAAGGTTCGGGGCTGCATCGGCTTGTCGCTGAAAATTGCGATATGTTGGTGAAAATTCCGATGTATGGAAAAATAGATTCGTTGAACGTTTCCGTTGCCGCCGGAGTAGTGTTGTTTGAAGCAAGGCGACAACGAAACAAACAGTGAGTAATTATGTTTTGTCCAAAATGCGGCACCAAGAATCCTGATGACGGCAAGTTTTGCCGAAGCTGCGGCGTAGATCTCGGACGTGTCTCGGTGGCGTTGAATGGGCCTAAGGCACCGCTTTACGGTGACGGCGGACTCGATGCCGGAACCGCGCACATTCCGGACGAATCGCGTCGGCGTAAAAATCCAGCCGAGGTTTATGGTGATTCGATCAGATCGATCATTTCAGGCATCGGATTCCTGATCGTTGCGATCGTGTTACTGACGACCAACGTCGCTAACGGCCAGAGGTGGTGGTGGGCAATGTTGTTTCCGGCATTTACCTTTCTGGCGAAGGGAATTTCTGATCTAATGAAGTCCCGCAAGATGGAAGCAATGCGTCCGCAATTTCATTCGAGCGCTGGCAATATGGTCGGATCATCACCCGTCGTAAATTCATTGCCGTCAACCCAAGCGGACTACATCTCGCCCGATTCCACCTACAAGACCGGTGACCTCGTCCCGCCGAGCGTGACGGACAATACCACGCGACATCTCGAAGTACCGACGGAAGGCGAAACGATGACTCTTCCGAAAGAGTGATCCGCTAACGCCGCACGATCGCTCGCCCATTGCCGACATTCCCATTGGCATCAAATACACGAAGCGTAACCGAATATTCGCCCGCCGCCAATTTCTCCAAGTTGACCAAATAAGATTCTTCCGGCCCGTCGGAAATACTGTCGTCGGCGTGAACGCTTTTCCAAGGTCCGCCGTTGATGCTGTATTCCGCCTTCGTGAGATAACTGGAAGTATCTCGAGCGATGAACTTGACGTTAGTGCGTGCAGCAGCATTTTCGACTACAGTGACGATCGGCTGTGTATTGTCGATATCAAAAGGTTCGCTTATCATTTCGCCCGAAAGATGCAGTCCGGCGGGATTTGATGGCGCATCTTTCGCGAAAATCTTAAGTGTGTATCGACCGTCGGCGAGTGATAGACTGTCGAGCGTGAGAAAATTCTCGGACACGTTTGTCTTAAGAAGGTGATAATTTGCCTCTGCCGATTCCTTGAAGTAGATGTCGAATTCAAGGGTGTCGCCGTTTCGATCATCGGTCGTCCACTGAAACGCCCGAGCTCCGCGTTGGTACACACGGCGTGGTTGAACCGGCTGGAGTTGTATTCCAAAGATTGCAGGGTCAATGCCGGAAAGCTCGATGTTGGGATCGATCTGTATCGGCGGATTCGCCAGCAGACCAACGTTCGCCGGCAGGATCGAAATGCTTAGTACCTCCGGAGCGATATTGCGGTTTGCGAACGCAAGGCTAACTTCATTGACTACGGCCTGACCGCTTTTCAACAACGCTCGCCATTGAACGAAGCGTGAGCTCGGACTGGCGACTCGGCCGCGTCTGCGTTCGGTGAGAACGCTCTGCCAAGCGCTCCATGATTCGCTGGGCGAATCAGTATTTCCGCTCCGGGTTTCAACGACCACATTGCCGGTCGAACGCCACCAAATGCTTCCCCAATTTGCCGTCGTTTTCGCATCAAATACCGCAGATTCGTAAACGCCTTCGGCCGTAGTTTCCGGCCCGATCGAGTAAAGATTACCCTGATTGCTCGAAGCGGCGAATAGCTTATTGCCCGCACTAAAGATCGATGAGATCTGTCCCGCTTCGGATTGCAGGGCAAGCGTTTCGCGGCCGTCATTTGAAATATCGTAAATGCGTCCTCGGTCGGAGGTGCCGAGAAGCACGCCGCGGCCCGTCTGATGTGCGTAAAGCGAAAAACCAACGACAGTTCCTGACGACCATAAAATATCGCTTGCCCCGTCGGGCAGAATTCGATAAACCGCAGATTTCGCGGTGGAAAGATCGTACCTGCTCTTTTGCGGCGTTTGAGGTGCAGCAACGGCCGGCTTTTCCACGGAAACAGTCTTGTTCACGACCGCCGAAGCGGCCGGCGTTTCCGCGGGTTTCGCCGCTGAAGCTGATTCGCCCAAAGCAAGTGCATAGACCGAACCGTCAGGCCCGATCGATAGCTCGTTGATCTCGCGGAGCGGCGAATCAAGAATTGCGAATGGTTTGCCGTCCGCGCCAACTCGAAGGACCAACCCGTTCGAATCCGTTCCCGCAAACAAGTTCCCCGATCTGTCGGTCGCGAGACTGATGATATGCGTCTCGCTTGTGTCAGATAGCAGCGATGCGTCTGGTGTAGCGTTGGCCGCACGAACGCGAAAGATCTTTCCGGCCTCACCCGTCCCGACGGCGAGACTGCCATCTGCCATCAACGCCAGCGACCAGATATACTTTTCTTTCGGGTCGAAATAAATTTCGGCTTTTCCGGCTGCGTCGATCTTGTAAACCTTTCCGTCCGGTGAAGTGCCCGCGAATAATTCGCCGCCGCGTCCGATCACAAGTGCTGACACGTTCAGTTCAGCGAGATCGGCGAATAACGAGCCAGTTCCGTTTGGCGTAACTCTAAATATCCGCCCTTCGGTCCCGGTGCCCAGATAAACATTTCCACTCGCATCGACCGTCGTAGACCAAATGTAGGGCTGGCCGACCTTATATATCTCGGTCAGCCTCGGAGCGACAGTTATCGCGCCGTTCGGGTCGATCGAAACACCACGTGAATCGCCTTTAAGAACGTCTTCGCGCGAATTTACGGACCAAATAGCAGTCTGGCCATGAATTGGAGTTATGTTGAGAACGGCAAAAAGTGTTAGCAGAAAAAGGGTCTTTTTCATTGGATATCGGGGGAAACTCAGTCTGGTCTAGATTCTAAATTATACGTCGCAAAAAGACACGACGGTCGCGACGACATTAACCGTCAACCGAGCGGGCGGAGCTCTTTTTGGGACTAAGATCGTCGAGAATCTTAACGGCGGATCCACCTTCAAGAAACATCAGCGCGTCGCGGAGTTCGTCGGCGTCGCCAGTGATCAGGCGTGCGGAGCGTTCGCGGGTGAGATACGCCCAAAACCATTCGAGCATTACGATTACGCGGTTGCGGAAACCGATCAGGAAAAAGACGTGTAGGAACAGCCACATCATCCACGCGATAAAGCCCGTAAAATGATAGCCTTTCGCATCGACGACGGCCTTGTTGCGGCCGATAGTTGCCATGGTGCCTTTATCAACGTATTTGAAATTCTTTCGCGGTCTATCGTTCAGATCGGCAAGAATATTCTTGGCAGTGATCGTTCCCATTTGCATTGCTGCCGGACTCAAGCCGGGAACAGGTTCGCCGTTCTCTTGCTTGAGCGAGGCCATATCGCCGATGACGAAAATATTCTTATGATCCGGGATCGTTAGATCGGGCCCAACAAAGACGCGTCCGGCCTTGTCTGTCTCAACGCCAAGTTGTTTGCCGATCGGCGATGCCGCTACGCCCGTCGCCCATAACACAACGTCGCAGTCTATCCATTCCTCGCCGACGTTAACCTTACCCGGTCTTATGTCCGTGACGAAGCTATTCAAACGGACATCGACACCGAGATCTTCAAGTTGGGTTTTCGCGCTCGCGGATAGATCGGGGTGAAACGTACCGAGAACGCGGTCGGAACCTTCGAAAAGGATCACCTTTGCATCGCGTGTGTCGATCGCCTTGAAATCTTTTGCGAGTGCTTGACGCGCAATCCCTGCGATCGCACCGGCAAGTTCAACACCTGTGGGGCCACCGCCCACGACGACGAAGTTGAGCGGATCGTGAACGCCGGTTAAGTAGGCTTCCCGCTCGGCGAGCTCAAACGCAAGCAAAACGCGGCGGCGTATCTCTACGGCATCTTCGACAGTCTTCAATCCCGGAGCAGAAGTTTCCCAGTGGTCATTTCCGAAATACGCGTGGCGTGCGCCGGCGGCGACGATCAAATAATCGAACGGAACAAGCGAGCCATCATCGAGCGTCACCGTTTGACCCGTCCTGTCAAAGCCGATGACCTCGCCGAGGATAACTTCGATATTCTTTGCGTAATGAACTATGCGGCGGATCGGCGTCGCGATCTCGCCGGGTGAAAGCACGGCGGTCGCCACCTGATAAAGCAATGGCTGAAAGGTATGGTGATTCTTGCGGTCGATCAGCAAGACCTCGACCGGCGTGTTGGCAAGTGCCTTGGCAGCCCAAAGCCCGCCAAACCCGCCGCCTACAATGATCACTTTTTCCATTTTTCTCAGAGTAAGCTCCAAACGCATTATTCCAACCGTTTTTCAATTAGAGTCGGGTTTCGTCGCGTATCGGCCACCGCAGAAACCTGTATCAAATTCGCTTCGAGAGTACAGTAGATGGCATAAGGGAATTTGCTGGCGATCTTTCGAAAATAGGTGTCGAAATGAATCTCATGAATACCGGAATAGACGGCAAGAGATCGGATGTCTGCGAGGATCGAATCTTCAAAATAGTCACCCAAGCCCTGCAATTGTTGCTCATAGAATAAATATGCCTAGGCAATATCGTCGGCCGCAGATCGAGTAATGACAATATTCATTAGCGACCAGTTCTTTCGCGAATTCGGGCCTCGCCCTGTTCAAGCGTAATGAATTCGTCGTTGCCATTCTTCAGATCTTCCGCTCGCTGCTCTAGCATTTCGCCATGCCATTCAATGACCGGCACGGCGGAAGAATTCCACGACAGATCTGTCATTATGCGGTCAATGACGTCCATCTTTTCGGCGACGGTCATCCTTTCAAGCGGCAACACGAGTTCTGCATTCATAGCCAAATTATAGCGCAGCTTACGCTCCGATAAACCGAGAATAGATCGATCGGGCCTTGGAAACGTCATCGGTTCCCTTAATGATCGCGCGGCCGTCACGGAAGACGGTTACTTCGTTTTCTTCGACGGTGAACCTGACAAGATATTCGTTCTGATTTACTGAAGTCACGAATTTGATCTTGTCGGCGAAGGCATCGAGGTCTAGATCGACGGGTTTCGGCGGAGCGATCTGGACGGCATTGCGTCCGCAGAGAACAGCAGAAAATTCCTGGGCGGCGGCGTCGAGGAATTCATAAATGTTCTGTGCGCAACATTTGCAGTCCCCGTTTGGTCCGGCGAGCTTTATCTTCCTCCAATCGTTTTGCCAAATGTCTATCTGCATTAATGAACGATGCAAGTATGCCGTATCACCAACCAGTATCTTGATCGCCTCGGCGACCTGTATCGAGGAGATGCTCGAAATAATCGGCATTATGACGCCTGCAGTGTCGCAAGTCGGTGAACTTCCGGCGTCTGGCATCTCTTCGAAAATGCAACGCAGACAAGGTGTCTCGCCGGGAATGATGGTCATCGTCGTACCATAGCTCGACACAGCGGCGCCGTAGATCCAGATTTTCTTGTGCTTTACGCACGCGTCATTCAGCAGATAACGGATCTGAAAATTGTCGGTGCCGTCGATGACGAGATCGCAGCCTTCGATCAAAGATTCGATATTCGAATTATTTACGTCGGCGACGATCGCTTCCACATCGATCCCGGAATTTATTTCCGCAATCCGTCGCTTCGCCGCGGCGGCCTTCGGCGTCCGGTGTTCAGCGTCTTCTTCGTTGAAAAGAGTCTGCCGTTGAAGGTTCGTATACTCGACAAAATCGCGGTCGACGATCCGCAAATGCCCGACACCCGCGCGGGATAACATTTCTGCGTGCGACGCGCCCAAAGCTCCGCATCCAACGATCAGCACTCGCGAAGCATGCAATTTCTCTTGCCCTTCGCGACCGATCTTATTAAACAATATTTGTCGGCTGTAACGCTCGTCCATTTCTATCGGTTGAATAAAAAGCCGAGAACTCCGCTCAAGATCGGACTGTCTTCTTCGTTTTTGAAACGGGCGCCCGAGCGGCGCTCCTTCATCTCTAAGCGTCTTTGGTCGTCGCGAAGCTTTTGCCGTTCATCGGCTATGGTTATTTTTTCTTTTTCTCGAGAACGTGCGAGGCCGCCTTTGTTAACGAATTCGATGATCTTCGGAAGCTCGTCGGCGTCGAACCATACGCCGTGCTGTTTGCACATATCAACGATAACGCCGGACGACCGAGCGAAATTACTGCGGTTCATCAGGGTCTTACAATCAGGGCAAGGTACATAAGATATCGCAGATGGATGAGCATTTGGATTAGCCTCGCTGCCGATAAAACCCATAACGGCGGCCTGGCTTTCCTGGTCGGCACAGATGGTTTCGAATGTATCGGTTGCTGTCCAAAATCCACCGCATGTTGTGCATTCTCGGACAGTGACCGAGCCGATGCCAATGTGTTTCAAGGTTTGTTTACAGCGTGGGCATTCACCGGCCGCCTCGTCGTCGAGCACGTTTACTTCACCCGCTTTCGCTCCGCAATGCGAACAGAACTTCGCCCCCAAAAACATCAGGCCTAAACATTTCGAACAGCCGATGGTCTTGAGTCGCGAGCTGCAAAACTCGCATTGGGTCTTGTCGCTCATCACCGCACCGCCGCAATTCGGGCAGTTTAAGGCTTCGGGTTGTAATGTCTGAGTCATCGGGATAGTCGCTTTCTGGCGGCGGTTTCCATTATCTCACGCGACGGCGTTTCGCCGGTCCATATCTCAAATTGGCGGATCGCTTGACCAATAAGCATATCAAGGCCACCAAGCGTTTGGCATCCGGCGACCTTTGCTTCGCGGATCAGCCGAGTCTCGTCGGGATTATAGATCAGATCGTAAACGAGCTTAACGCTGCCTAATTGGTCGGCCGTCGCAACCGTTTCGTTCTCGGTTGCACCGATAGTTCCGAGCGGGGTGGCATTGATAAGAACATCAGTTTCGATTGAGGAGTTTCGAGTTTCCAGTTTCTTGAACTTTACGTCGAATTCTTGCGCTAACTGGTTTCCGGTTTGTTCGTTTCGGGCAAAGACAGTTACGTCCGCACCCGCATTTTTGAGGGCAAAGATGCAAGCACGGGCGGCGCCGCCGGAACCGAAAACGGCTACTCGCACATTTGCTAGGTCGCCGAAGGCATCTTGTAGCGGGCAAATGAAGCCTGGTGCGTCGGTGTTGTAACCGTGAAGTTTTTCACCGTCGATCTTAACTGTATTAACCGCGCCGATCGCGCGGGCGGATTCATCGAGTTCGTCGAGAAAGGGAATTATCGCCTGCTTATGCGGATTGGTGACGGAAAAACCGTGAAAATTTAGCTCGACTTCACGGGAGTCTTGAATGACCATTCGTTTCATGAAATCACCAAGATCGTTGACTTGGAGCGGAACGAAAACTCGGTTCATTCCCGCTGCCTTAAACGCTGGATTGTGGATATATGGCGACATCGAATATGTTGTGTCGCCGGCGATTATTCCGAAAACTTCGGTTTCCTGATCGAGTTCTTTAACGCGAAATACGTCGATCATGTCGGCTGCAGTGATCTGTCCGGGAGCTGTAGCTTCGCCGGGATCGAGCGATGCGTAGGTCATAAACGCACCGTGAGCCGGACCTAAAATGCGGGTCCATTTTCCGGCCTCGCCCATCGCGATCGGGATGATCGGGTTTTCGTCCTTGAACTTTAGCAGATTCCAAACTGGGATCGCGTCGGTAATATCAGAGCATGTGACGGCGACCTTCGCGATCTTGCCCGAGAGTTGCGCCAAGGCTTCGTAGTTGACCGCGGAGCCTACAGGCACTTTTTCGAAATAATGGGTTGAAACGATAGCGCGGTCGTTTGGAAAGCTCAAAGGGAAGTCAACGTCCGTTTCGTGATCAGCGAAATAGTCGAGGGCGGAGAGATGATTGCGAACTTTAATCCAGAATTTTATACGCTCGCTCAGCAGCAAGACACGCTTGCCTCCCTGTTCGCTGGGGCGATGGGTGATCAGGTATTTAGCACGGATCTGTGGAAGTGATGCTAATGCGAAATCCACCTCGGTCGGTCGCAGGCAATCAAACCTAACCTCGATCACGTCGGCGAACGGTTCGGCCCGAGCGATCTTTTCGAAAAGCTCCTCAGCGGTAGCCGCGCAGATCGAGATGCAGATCTTGCCTTGGTTCATAAGTTGCAGGACATTACGACGAAGTCCTCGGCCGATCAGAGGACGGCAGATTTACGACAAAGCTCAGAGTTGCTATAAGGCATGCGATGGTTCCGAATGCCGTCATGAAAACGATAATAGTTTGGCCGCTTTGTTTGACGCCGATCGCGGTGAGTGCCCAGGCGATCGCCAACGGATATAAGTAATTGGATAGACGAAAACGGATAATTACGCCAAGCGTTGCGGCCAAGGCGATCAGGATCACGGCGATAGTGATCCATGTTCCGTTCGAAATGTCAGCATTGATCGACCTGAGAAAGATCGCGAAATTCACGAGCGTCGCGGCGGTTACCCAGCCGAAATAGATGCTGAATGGAGCCTTTACGAACCAGTATTCGCCAAGGGAAGTAGTTTGTTTCAGTCGCCAATTTATGAAGAATAGGGTTAGGAGCAAAGCCGAAATTATCCCTAAGCAAAGGCCGATCTGGTTATTGTGCCAAAAGTAGATCCAGCCGCAGTTTAGGGCACAAGAAATGATATAAAGCGAGCGGATGCTACGAAAACGCCCCATTTTTGTGGGCAAAAGCTGGTAAATGCTGAAGATGACAAGGCCGAGATATATCACGCTCCAGATCGCAAATGCGTAGCCTGCAGGTGTTATCGGCGTCGGATATCGGTCCGAGATCTCCGCTGGCGTTACGCCTCCAACGAGGCCATTTGCCGCAAGCGTATTGAAGACTATCGTGCCGATCGTCGCTAAGAGTACCAAGATCGCGCGGAGGCGGTCGGTTCCCGAAATTGTTTCGGTCATATTGAACTAATTCTAACAGTAAACTTGCGCATTTCCTTGAAATCTCGACGATTTCGTATAACAATTACTTAAAACGTAAAGTTCTGTAAAGCGACTTTACGGACACTGTTAATGCTTTCCAACCGTTAAACAGTGAAATGCGTCTTAGTCTCGGTCTTTGGCACCGTGTTTGCTGTATTAATTAGCGACGCCCACTCCTTCTTCCCCGGATGCGTTAGATTTTGGAAGAGGAATTATAAGATGAGAGTATTAAAGCAAGTTTTAGTAATGATGTTTATGATGGCAGGTCTTTCACTTGCCGTTATGGCGCAGAAAGATGGACCAAAACCGGAACGGCCACCAAAGCCGGATCCGCCAACGGTTGAGCCGGGAAAGCCGACGAAACCACCAAAGGATGATAAGCCGAAGAAACCGGCTTTCAGCTACTTTATTTCGGTGAAAGTTGATGGTCTTAACATGGCGGAATAGGCGAAACTAAAGTTAGTGGAATAGAAGCGGCTTGTTAACGGGCCGCTTTTATTATTTGCTGAGGTCTGTTTGAGTCTGAATTAACTCGTTTCGGCTAACCCGAAGTTGTCGGAGTTTGGTGACGAAATCTCTGCGATCTAGCTGAATCGCACCATTCAAAACCGCCGCTTTGCGGCCCTCCGCTGTCAGGTCAAAGTGTGGCGAGCTTTTCGGCTGGAACCATTCAGGCCTTAAGCCGATCCCAACGGCGAATTCGATCAATTCGCCTACTGAATCCGCGATCAAATGACACGACGGCCCGCGTCTCCAACCCCAATCCATTAAATTATCAACGTAAACTGCCATTGGAATTGGTGCCGGCTGCAAGGTCTATATTTGTAACCGATCGCTCGTGAAATGCAAGACCTATCCTGGAGGTCGATACCCCGCTGATCATTATCTCCGGGACGATCGGGGAGGCAGTTGCCGTCGAATCAATGCTCGCCGGAGCGAATGACTACCTGATGAAGGACAATCTTACGCGGCTGGTCCCGACGATCGAACGGGAGATCCACGCATCGGAAAATCGCCGCGAGAAAAAGCAGGCAGACCTCGAGCGCCAGCAGAGTGACGACCGTTATCGAGCTCTTTTTGAATACGCGCCTGACGGCATTATTATTTCGAGTCCCGAGGATT
>JBBSKW010000014.1:0-32037 GCA_038256005.1 Pyrinomonadales bacterium | reverse complement strand
ACACCGCTAACCAGATGAAAGAATTTGAAGCATTCAAAGGCCGCTTGCTTTTCGTGTATGGCGGCAACGACCCGGAAACAGCGCCTTCTCGCGATTTTTATCGGGCGTTCGCCGAGCCGAAGTTCGTAATGAAGATGCGGCCCCGTTGATCGTCCGGTCGAACCGACATATCCAATAAGCACGCCGCGAGAAACCGGATTACCAATTTCCACCTCGACCTTCGACATGTGGCCAAAGCGTGTGATCAAACCGTTCCCGTGGTCGATCTCGACCATATTGCCGTAACCGCCTTGCCAACCAGCTTTCGTTACCGTTCCACCTGCGGGGGCAACGATCGCATCGCCACGCTCGCCGTCGATATCCATACCGTTGTGAAACTCGTAGGTTCGGCCTCCGAACGGATTCCGACGAAAACCAAATTCGTTGTTGATCTTGCCTGCATGTGCCCAAATCGTTGGAAGATTCTGTGCATTACTCGTCGTCTGGATCAGTTTCAACTGGCCTTCCAGTTCCTGATCTTCGCTCACGAGTTGCTCCGGCGAATACGGGCCACCGCTGTTGAGGGCCATATCACCGGCACCGTCAGGCCGCGAATAATCGATATTCTTTCGCTCGACCGGAATTTGTGCTGTGATCTGTGCGGTTGCCGGATTTGCTGAGACAGCGGCGAGCTCAGCTCCAACTGGAAGTGAAAAATTAAGTACTCCGTAAATACCGAAACTTAGTGTTGATAATCCTAATAATAACGCAATGCTCAATAATCCGTTTTGGAGGATCGTTCTCGAAACCCCAACACGGCGAATATAAATTCTATCTTTTTTATTATGCGATAAGAGAAATGAAAAGAACTTCTTGTCTTTCTGCATTATGCTTTTAAGCTCCTTAAGTTGATTTCGTACCGGGAATCTTTTCACCCAGCACACGGAATCACGTGGGGCAAGCCGCGAGCGACTAACGCGAGACCAAACTAGTAATACATATTAGAGTAGCGACCCTGCTTGTAGGTTAAGTGACTGAATTCTTATGATAGACGGAAGCCGCTCGGTAGGCAAGCACTAAACTTACCTCTTCGAACGGCTGAGTATAACACAGTTTAACGCTTCGAGTCTACGACGCCGATTTTCGAGCTTCCTTCCAGCCCTTTAAGATCATCAGTCCAATGGCAATGACCAATGCGACGAACACGAGGATTATCAAGATCTTAAACGCGCCACTGAGGAATGCAACTAGAGCGAGAATGCTCTTCATGAACGTTATCGCGAGGGCGATCAAGACCAATATACTGCTAATAATTCCGGATACTTTTAGAAAACCTAACATATTTGTAAACTCCTAACCTTAACTATAATCGACCCTGTGCAATTTTGGAACAAGAATTATAACTAACTTGATCAACTACCCCATTGTCCCGAGCGATCGTCTCGTCGCGGCGGCGAACTTCGAGTTCCAAATTCCCCGGTCTGATATCGGTGCTCACCAGTGGCCGCAGCAAACATAGGAGCAGGACGGACGCCGTCGAAATCCGGGATCAGTTGGGATTCAACTTTCGGCTTGAAAACAAATCCTCGCAAAATGTAAATTCCCAAGCCGATAAGCATGATTGGCAGGAGTGCTCGCATTAATCCCCGGATATTGAAAACACTCTGCAACAAAAATGCCGAACCGAGCACACTCAAAACGATGCCCCACAGTTTCGGATTACCGGTGAAACGTCGAACAAATATATCCTCGGCGACGTCCGGTGTTAACCCAGAACGGATCATTTGAGCAGTTCGCCAAGCATCAAGTGCAGCGAATAGCCACATTCCAATAAAACCAAATACGAACAATGCGAAACCAGTAAGAACCGCCATCTGAAATAGTCCAACGAATACGGCGAAGTACACCAGAGCCTTTATAGTTTGGCCGTTGTAGGCGGCTCCGAGTCCCGGACACACGAAAGATAGCAGCGTCGCAACGATCGGCGATGTTCGCTTCTTAACAAATGGGACGTAGTTCGAATGACTTTGTTGACGAAGAAGGTCAACGCCCAAGACAATGCAATCTTGGCAATACGGGAAACCCTTTATCCTGTGATCACAGGTCGGGCAAAGCGGCTTACCACAGCTATTACACTGCACAACCGCAATATTTTGAATGTGGTAGGCACAGTTCATAGACTATTTCCCACCCTCGCTATCGACGAAGGTCGTCCCGTTAACTGGAGTCGAACTCGCTTCCTTTTTCTCGATCGCTTTACCGTTCCAAGCATCTGCACTTTGTCGATAAGTCATCTGGGCAAGCTGAACACTCTTCGAATAAACGTCACCGAGCGATCCGTCCGCCGACACAGTTTGACTAACGGTTAGAAACGCGAACATCATCATGAGTGCAACAGGTGCAAATTGCGGGACTGCGACCGGGAACCTCATCCCGCGAACCCATTCGCTGAATCGTGAGGACCAGGAAGCTTTTGCTTCCTTCGCTTCAACCGATCCAAGCGTAAGTTCCAATATCCTCTCGTTCAATCCGAACGGAAGAGTAAGTTCGTCTGCTTTGTACACGACGATCGCCGCCAATGAACGAACCACTGCTCCCGGAAGATCAGAACAATCGTTGCAAAGAACGGCATGTCGCTCCCAACGATGAAATGTTTGTGCTGGTAGAAATCCGTCCAAATAATCTGTTAGGTATTCTTCAAATTCATTGCAATGCAGAGATGCATCGGGGATCGTGCTTGAAAGTATCTTCGCCTCCAGACGCGTCAAGGCCATCTTAGGTTCGGCAAGTTGACGGCAGACCATCAGCGATTCCTTCACGTCATTCATCAATGCATGGCAAAGCGGGCACTTAAGAACGTGAGCGGCCATCGATTTACGCATTGGTTTTTCGACCGTCTTCTCTAAATAATCAGAGAGTCGATCTTCAAAAACCGTGCAATCAATTGCCATTTGATCCAACATAAACTTCACAAACCCTCGAGGTTAAATCGCTTCGAATATCCCGCCCATAACTGCCCCAACAATTTCACTCGCCGCATCCGCAACGCCAAAGGCACCTTCGATCACGCCATCTACCACGGCGTCAACCGAAACATCAGCACCTACTTCGGCCACGTCATACAAAGTCTCGCCAACTGCACTTCGCTTTTCGTTCGGATCCTGCATAAGTCTTAAACTGTCACCACTCTCATTCGTCTCAGTATTTTCGCCAACTCTATTCGTCCGCGATTGATTCTGGATTTAACCGTTCCTTCGGGAATCTGTAGAACCTCAACTATCTCCTGATAGCTCATTTCTTCAATATCGCGAAGGATCACACACGTTTTTAGATCGCTCGGCAATTTATCGATACCGTTTTGAACCTGTGCTGCAAGTTCACGACGCTCCAGCTCTTTATGGGCTGATGTTCCGACCGCTCTAAGATGGTATTGATGATCATCGACGGTGTCCGCCATTGTGTTTTGCGGATTACGTTGGCGGTGCCGGTAGTCATCGATTATCAAATTCCTCGAAAGCCGCATAAGCCAATTCGCCAGATCGCCCTGCTTTGGATCGAACTGATCCAACGTTCGGTATATCCGAATGAATACCTCTTGCGTAAGGTCTTCCGCTGTTTCGGCATTCGACGTAAACCGGTATGCCAAATTAAAGATCCGCCGCGAAAACGCCGTAACGATCTCTTCCCAGGCAACGCCGTCGCCTGCCCGTGCCTTTCGCACGAGTTCTGCACCATTAAATTCTGTGGCCGCCTTCAAAGCTTCCAATTCGTTTTCTCTCCAGATCAGTGCCGGCGTATAAACCAACAAGCCTGACTGCGGCCTGCCAAGAACAAGTTACGTCCGCCAAATCGGTAAAGTTCCCTTTAATTCGCAGAAAAGCACAACTGCGTCATATACTGAATGACCTAATTTCGAATTCTTTCTAATCCTTCTAAAGTATATCCGATGTGACCAATTAGAAGACTCTTCAAATGCCCGCCCTATGATTAGCAATTGCTTTTATTTTACGATATCTTCGTAGCTTTGGTCTTCATGGAAACTCTGCTCGAAGGCAGAAATTAATCAGCGTTCCTTATCAATTTTAATTTGAAGAATTACGTCAAATTCACTCTTCTCCTGCTCTTCGCAGTATTCCTACTATGGTTCTTTGGTAAGGACCTTGATTGGCCACAGGTTCGTCAAAGCCTTCGACAAGCTGATCCGTTCTATTTGTTGGCGGCCGTTGCGGTGATCTGCCTCGGTTATCTGCTTCGAGCGATCCGCTGGAAAGTATTGCTTTCGCCGATAACTGAGACAAGTCTAAGAGAACTTTTTGCAACAACGACGGTCGGTTTCGCGGCGATCTTTCTTGTAGGAAGAGCTGGCGAGATCGTGCGGCCGATGTGGCTACCGATGCGCGATGAGCGGGTTCGGCCGTCAGCTGCTCTCGTTACCTTGGGTCTGGAACGCATCTTCGATCTGGCGGCTCTAGCGTGTTTCTTTGCGATTAACTTGCTCTGGTTCACGGTTCCTGCGGGCCGCGAATCTGAGTTCAGCTACATTCAGAACATTGGTTATTTAATGCTCGCAAGCGTTGTTGTGGGCTTTATCGCTCTCGCGATATACCAGCGAATTGCTCCGAAATTCATTGAAAAAGCTGCCGCTGTCACCGACAAACGTTATGTCCCGGCCAGGCTTCGGTCGATCTTTTTGAGTTTGCTCAAACAGCTTTCCGCGGCTCTCGCCATCATGCGAAACTTCCGCGAATTCGCACTTGTCACCTTTTGGTCGATCGCTCTTTGGCTCTCGATCTCAGTGCCGACGTGGTTTGTGCTTTTGGCGTTCGGCTTGGACATCACGTTTAGCGATTCGCTGTTCATCATGGGTTTTGCCGTCGTAAGTTCGGTCGTCCCGACGCCGGGCGGCGCGGCCGGAGCCTTTCATACTGCGACCGCAGCAAGCCTTCTGTTCTTACGGCCCGACATGCTGACCGAAGACGCCGCCGCCATCTCGATCGCGATGCACCTTATCTATTTTTCGCCTGCACTGATTTTCGGTTTGTATTATTTTATTCATGGCGATATAAGTATTGAACGATTTCGCAGCCTGCTTTCGAGCGAACACGCAGCCGAAGAGATCGAATCCGAATCTCCAAACAGCGGCGAAAATGACGAAACGCAGGTTGTGGAGGTTCGACCACTGACCACTGACCACTAATTATGCGTTGCCCATTTTGCGGACATATTGAAGACAAGGTCGTAGATTCTCGTGAAGCCAAGGACGGGGATTCGATCCGTCGCCGACGCGAGTGCATCGCTTGTGGACGTCGGTTTACTTCGTACGAGCGGATCGACGAGATACCTTACATGGTCGTCAAGAAAGACGGCAAACGCGAATCGTTCGAACGTAACAAGATCCTCGCCGGGCTACTTCGAGCCTGCGAAAAGCGCCCGATCTCAACAACTCAGCTTGAATCGATAGTCGATCACATCGAAAAGGTCGTGCAGGACTCGCCCGACCGTGAACTCGCCACGAGCGAGATGGGTAAGATCATCATGCGCAGACTAAAAACGCTCGATAAGGTCGCGTATGTGCGTTTTGCGTCGGTTTATCTCGAATTCGAGGACGTGTCAGAATTCATGACCGAACTAAAAGACCTCGTCCGTGCCCGCGACGCCGCGCCCGTCAAAAAGGTCAAGAAAGCCAAAAAATGACGTAATATTCAGTGGTTAGGCCCTGCTGAAAAGGTTTCAAGGCGTGTTGAAAACGTGTCAAGACCTCGCGAAAAAGTTTCCGCACACCGATTCGTCCAATTAGCCCGCAAATTCAGAGTGCCTTGCTACGTTTGAGTGTAAAGAATACACTTGTCGTTTATGGCTGATATCGAAGAATTCCCTATTTCCCTGTCCGATAGTGAGATCACCGAACCGATGATGCAGATACCGTCGGTTCTGCCTGCCTTGCCGCTCCGCGACATCGTGATCTATCCGTTCATGATCGTGCCACTTTTTGTTTCGCGGGATAAATCGATCAAAGCGGTCGAAGAGGCTTTGAAGGACAATCGAATGATCGTCCTCGTGTCGCAAAAGGATGTAAATAAGGAAGATCCTACCCGCGACGACCTGTTCACGACCGGCACTGTCGCGATCATCATGCGAATGCTGAAATTGCCGGATGGCCGCATTCGTATTCTTATCCAGGGACTTTCGCGTACGGCGATCGATGCGATCGATCCGTCGGGTGATTACGTAAAAGCCGAGATCACACCGGTTTCCGAGCCGCTTGCACCGGAAAATTCGCTTGAGGTCGAGGCTCTGGTTCGAAACGTCAGAGGCTCGATGGAACGCGCCGCGAGCATGGGGAAGAACATTTCGCCCGAAGTGCTGGCGATCATTGCGAATCTTGATGATGCGGGCCGCCTTGCAGATCTCTCCGCATCGAATCTCGAACTTAAGGTTGAAGACGCTCAGAGCGTTTTGGACATCACCGATCCGGTCAAACGGCTACGCCGGGTCAACGATCTTCTGAGCAAAGAGATCGAGGTCTTGACGGTTCAGCAAGAGATCAACACGCAGGCCCGGGCCGATATTGATCGTTCGCAGCGTGAATACTTTCTCCGCCAACAGCTAAAAGCGATCCAGGCCGAGCTCGGCGAAGGCAACGAGCTCTACGAAGAGATCGAGCAATATCGTGACAAGATCTTAAAGGCGAAAATGCCCGAGAACGCAGAAGAAGAAGCTCTGCGGCAGTTGAAGAAGCTCGAACGCATGCACCCGGACACGGCCGAGACCGCGACGCTGAGAAATTGGCTCGACATTATGACCGAGCTTCCGTGGTCGAAACAGTCGAAGGATAATCTAAATCTGAAGAAGGCCGAACGAATCCTTGATGAAGATCATTTTGGACTTGAACGCGTGAAGGAACGAATGGTCGAAGCATTGGCCGTTCGTAAGCTGATGGAAAAACCAAAGGGCTCGATACTATGTCTCGTCGGGCCTCCCGGAGTTGGGAAAACTTCGTTGGGAAGATCGATCGCTCGGGCTCTTAACCGTAAATTCGTTCGGCTAAGCCTCGGCGGTTTGCACGACGAAGCCGAGATTCGCGGTCACCGACGAACGTACGTCGGGGCAATGCCAGGACGCATCATTCAGGGCATTCAACAAGCCGGTACGAACAATCCGCTCATCATGCTCGACGAGATCGACAAGGTCGGAGCCGATTTCCGCGGCGATCCAAGTTCCGCACTGCTCGAAGTGCTCGACCCCGAACAGAACTCAACATTTCGCGACAACTATCTGAACGTCACATTCGACCTTTCGAACGTAATGTTTATGACGACCGCCAACATGCTCGATACCATTCAGCCCGCACTTCGTGACCGAATGGAGATAATCCAGCTTTCGGGATATACGGAAGAAGAAAAGCTCGAGATCGCGAAACGCCATCTTGTGCCCAAGCAGGTGCTCGAAAACGGTCTTGAAAAAGGTGACGTGAAATTTGAACGAAACGCGTTAAAATTGATCGTTAGCGAATACACTCGCGAAGCGGGACTTCGTCAGCTTGAACGCGAGATCGGAAAGATCGCTCGCAAAGTAGCGAGAAAAAAGGCTGAACTTGAAGATGATTTCTCTCCGGTCGTCGTGGCTGCCGAAAATGTTTCCGAGTACCTTCGGGTTCCAAAAGTATTTAACGAGACCGCGTTAAAGGACGACCAGATCGGTACCGTAACCGGCTTGGCATGGACGGCCGTCGGCGGTGATATTCTTTTCATCGAAGCGTTAAAAACTAAAGGCAAAGGCAAGCTTCAGTTGACCGGGCAACTCGGCGAAGTGATGCAGGAATCGGCTCAAGCGGCTTTCTCATACGCAAAAGCTCGTTACGCAGATCTCGGCATCGACGAGAACGTTCTCGATAATTTCGACATCCATATCCACATCCCCGAAGGAGCGATCCCGAAAGACGGTCCGAGTGCCGGTATCACAATGGCGACCGCTCTGGTTTCCGTTCTTGCCCAGCGTGCAGTTCGAAAAGATGTTGCGATGACCGGCGAGATAACTTTACGAGGAAACGTGCTTCCGATCGGCGGCATTAAGGAAAAGCTACTTGCGGCAAAACGAGCGAAGATCAAAACGATAATCCTCCCGGCGTTAAACCGACGCGATATCGATGATCTTTCGACTGAAGTTACACGCGGAATGAAGTTTCGTTTCGTTGAACACATCTCCGAGGTCCTTGAAGCCGCACTTCGACCGGCCGCGAAAAGCATGAAAGCAAAAGCTTAGTTTAAGTCAGTTATCTCAAACCTTGTCCGAATTGTTCGGTTCCGAATGCTCCGATACCGTTCAGCCGGAATGAAAATGCGATGCGGTTTTCGTTGCGGACACCGACGTTGAAGGTGTAATACTGGATCGCAAGCGAGCAGCAATCGTAGGCGTATCCGAGCGTATAAAGTGAGCTGATAAGGGGCGAACGTTTCTCAGCTCGTCGGTTCTCAAAATCAAAGAAAACTGAAGCACCTCCGTACAAACCTTTGTCTCTGTTTCCAATAAACACCGAAGGACTCCACTGAGAGCCGCGAAGAGTTCCCGCTTCCTTTCCTCGCTCATCCGCAAACTGTGCGAGCGACGGGATAAGCGTGACCGCCCGCGTGTAGTAAAACGTCTGGAATAATTTTAACAATGGGCGATCATAGCCCACCGTCGCCGATACCGCCCGCAAGCCGTCTCCCTGAAACCCGATGTCCGCCCGCGTGTTTACAAATATCGTCCGCTGCGGCCGATACGTTGCATCAATGCTGAGCGGTGAGAAACGCCGTGCGACGCCTCCGAATGTGTAAAAGCTCATCGCCGTGATCGGTGAGATCTGATTTCGTTGACCTTGAACCAGGGCACCGCCGAATGTTCGGTCAAAGAAATATTTGCCACGCACCGTAAGGTTGAAAACCTCGTATGGCTGAACGGTTAGTTCGCTGGTCTTTGCCGAATCGGGTTCATCTCGCGAGTCGTCTGTCAACATTGTCTGAGCTTCGCTGGTGACAGCTTCGGCGAATCGACGAGTGTAAATTCTATTGATGACACCGAACTCAACCTCGTTAGTGTCGGTGACCGTATCGGCATGATCAAATCGGATTATGTTTCGGAAATTATCGACACCTTTGACCAATCTGTAAGTAGCGTATGGCTCGATCACGTGACGAAACTTGAACGAATTATTCTTACCGTAATAGTTTCTCGCGAGTGCTACCGGCCGGACGTCAAACTCAAACTCGCTGTATTTGCGTATCAGTGAATCTCCTACGACCCTTCGCATATCGTTAAATGAATTCGAATGATACGTGATCCGTCCGCCTGCGGTGGCCGTAAAATTAAAATACTTCGTGCTGATGGGAAGGATCAACTGTGGATTAAAATCGAGCCGTTGGCCAACTGCAGGCGTCACCACGGGATCGCTTCCAGTTTGCGAGAAATATAACGCCGAGTCCTCAGCACGCTCGCGTCTCGAGACACCTTCGACACTT
Source organism: Pyrinomonadales bacterium (assembly GCA_038256005.1). Taxonomy (GTDB): domain Bacteria; phylum Acidobacteriota; class Blastocatellia; order Pyrinomonadales; family Pyrinomonadaceae; genus OLB17. The sequence continues at coordinate 22,561 of JBBSKW010000014.1, read as the reverse complement.
GTTTTGAAAGTAAAATAAACTGGCTTTAACCACGAGATCATCGACGGCCGTTTTTCGAAATTAACGCTCGGCAAATTCCGCGTCTTGATCGTCACATTCGGGATCGTGATCGTTTGCGATCGTGCTAATAAATTAAGCGTGTAATTATCCCAACTCTTGTTGATGAAAACTTGCGAGACCTCGATCGGCGAAATGATCTGCTGAACTCCGTCCGAAAATACCTGCCGAAAATCCAGGTTTGACGTAAGTCTCACATCCGCAGCCGCAGTGAATCCATTTGGGAAGAACTGAACGCCTTCTGCATAGACTATCGAGCCGCCCTGATCGGGGTTTTGCGGACTCGCATTCGGACCCAGAACTCGATCCTTCACGGCATAAAAGCCCGCATTGAAATACGACCGCGAATTTGCCCGTGAGCGAAAATCCAATCCGTATCCAAAGCCGCGTGAAGTAAAAAGATCGCCTCGAACGGTAACGTCCGCAGAACGGCCTAACGTTTGGTAATACGCTGTAGATATTCTCAAACCTTTGTTCTGCGAATATCCGCCCGAAGGCGTCAGGAAACCGCTCGCCCGATCCCGCTGCTTGATCGGAATAGATGCGAACGGTAATGCCACGATTGGAATGTTTTTGATCCTGAACTTCGCACCCTTTAGCCGAACTCTATCGTTAACTTTCACTCTTGCTTCGTCCGCCGTGAACGACCATTTAGGCACTGCTTCGTCACAAGCGGTGAACATTCCTTTGGTCACGACGACCTCGTCTAGTGAAATGCGTTCGACCTTCTCAGCGGTGAAGTAGAGAACTGTTCCGTCGTTGGTCTGATTCGTAAATCCCGTCGAATCTTCAAACGTTCCGAGCTTCGTCTTTAGATTCCAGATTCCGCGTGCACCGGTAATTCGCTGGTCATCGCCTTGATCAAATATCACGCTTCCCTGGGCGTCCATCTTGTTCTCGGCTTCGTAAAGCGTGATCTTATCGGCTTGCAATCGGTAAATGCCGTACTTAACATCGACGTTTCCCGTGTAAGTGATTATCCGCTTCCCTTCTTCGCCCTCGGCTGCGACGCTTGTTGAATAAACGACGACCTCGCCATCGCCGCCTTCCGGATCAAAGCTCGGCTTTATTGTCTTTGGTGCCGTGACCTTCTTTTCGGCGGAGACCGGATTGATATTGGGTGTGTCGGTAATAGGATTCGCGACCTGACGATCGACCGGATTGGTCTGCTGCCCACGCCCCGTAAGAACACAGAAAACTAACAGAACGAGAGGGATGAAGACGGGATTAAAACGCATCGAATTTCCGCTAAAGTATCTTCGATGCTAACACGAAACGCATTAAACCATAAAGCCTTATGCTAGACTTACACAATCCTTTCGGAAGCTAAGATTATGTCGAACGGCCGTCTGCTTGTTGTTGAAGATGAAGAACTTATGCGTTCTATACTTCGGCGTTTGCTCGAAGGCGAAGGCTACGAGGTCGTCACGGCAGACAGTGCCGAGAACGCTCTTCAGTTAGCAGTTGAAAATGTGTTCGACGTGATTCTTTCTGACATAAAGATGGCCGGGATCGACGGCATCGAACTACTTGACCGCCTTAAGACAGATGACGAAAGAGCGATGGTCATTATTATGACCGCTTACTCATCGGTCGATACGGCCGTTGCCGCCCTTCGCAAAGGTGCGTACGATTACATCACCAAACCTTTCGTCAACGAAGATCTACTACAAACCGTCCGCAACGCTGTCGCTCAACGCGAACTGTTCCTCGAAAATCGAGCTCTTCGCCGCGAACTTAACCGGCGTTACAATTTCTCTGAGATCATCGGGACGAGCGACGCAATGAACGAGGTTTTCGAGGTAGTCAAACGGGTTGCGAAGACGTCAGCAAGCGTTTTGATACAGGGCGAGAGCGGAACCGGAAAAGAGCTCGTTGCCCGAGCCATTCATTTCAACGGCGATCGTTCGAAGCATCCATTCCTCGCGGTCAACTGCGGTGCCTTTACAGAATCGCTATTGGAAAGCGAATTATTCGGCCACACAAAGGGAGCGTTTACCGGTGCGGTTGCGGACCGCAAGGGCTTATTTCGCTCAGCCGAAGGCGGAACTGTCTTCTTGGATGAGATCGGCGAAATGCCCGTCTCTTTACAGGTCCGTTTGCTTCGTGCGTTGCAGGAACACGAGGTTACCCCGGTTGGCTCTTCAACGCCGGTAAGCTTCACCGCTCGGATCATCGCTGCGACAAACAGAAGGCTCGACGATGAAGTTGCTGCCGGTAATTTCCGCGAAGATCTTTTCTATCGGTTGAACGTAATTGAGATCTCGATCCCGCCGCTCCGCTCTCGGCGTTCGGACATTGGATTGCTCGCTCTCCACTTTGCTGCGAAATCCGCTCGTTCCCAGGATCAGCCTGAGAAGGAATTAACACCTTCAGCGATGGTGGCTCTTTCCGCATACGAATGGCCCGGGAATGTTCGCGAGCTCGAGAACGCGATCGAGCGTGCGTGTGTTCTAAGCGAGGATGTCATCGACGTTGATGATTTGCCGGCGAAGATCCGAGGAACCAAGACTGCGAAAGAGCCAGACCATCCGACGCTTGAAGAGATCGAACAGCGGTACGTGACGGAAGTCTTAGAATCTGTAAGCGGCGATAAATCGGAAGCGGCTAGAACGCTCGGTATCGATCTTTCGACGCTATATAGAAAGCTGAAACGTTACACGGAAGAGTGAGTTTTTAGTTAGCGAACAATTCGAGGATCAAATGTTCGGTTCCATCCACACGGATCAGACGGCCTCGAACCAGCGGTTCTTGAAAGAATTCGTTGGCGGGATATGACTTCCCGGAAAGCTTAGCATCTTGGTTGAATTCGCTTTGAGCTTTCAGTTCTTCCGGGTACCAATCGGCGACATCGATCGAAACAGGCTGCGATTCGCCGTGCTTTGAAGCGTCAGCGAGTATCTTTTCGACAATAGCCTTGTCTTCGTAAAACAGGATCGCTGTAACGCGGCGTTCGGTCTGTTTCTGGTCAGCCGCCGGAACCATTTCGTCACGCCACACAACGTCTTCGGGTTCGGCGGGAAGTTTGAGCAGCAAGCCGAGTTCTTCGGCGTTGTCGTTCGCCTTCTTGGCCGAATTTCGAGCGGCATTGGCGTTCGCCGAATTCACCGCCGAATTGTTCACATCTGTGCTAACGCCCGCACACGAATAACTGAGGACACTTAAGGCATATATCAGTAGAAGTGATTTTTTTCGTGCTGAAAGCATTGCGTTATTGTAAGAACATCGCACGGGCAATGCAATTTTCGGAGCAACGGTTGGCTATTGAAATCGGCGATTTTGACGTACGATAGCCGCTAACCCAAACCTATGCAGGAAACGACAAAGTCCACGAATCGACACGTCTGGTACGCACTAGCGGTTCTTTTTGCGATAAATACCCTAAACTTCTTTGACCGCCAAATACTTGGTGCGGTCGGCGAGCCGATCCGAAAAGAATTTGAACTTAGCGATGCCTCACTCGGGCTGCTTGGAACCGCCTTTACGCTTCTCTACGCCTTTGTCGGGCTCCCGCTCGGTCGTTTGGCTGACAAGATCGGTCGCACGAAAATTCTATCAGCCGGAGTTTTTGCTTGGAGCCTTTTGACTGCTGCGTCCGGACTCGCACAAAACTTCTGGCACATCTTTGCGTTGAGATTGGGAATCGGTGTCGGCGAAGCTTCGTGTGCACCGGCTGCGACTTCGCTTATCGGCGATCTGTTCCCTGCTTCGTGGCGTGCAAAGGCGTTGGCAATATTTATGCTGGGTCTGCCTCTCGGAGTAGCTCTAAGCTTTGCGGTAAGCGGAACCGTCGCTAAAGAATACGGTTGGCGTGCAGCGTTCTTTGTCGCCGGAATTCCTGGCATATTATGTGCGATCGCCGTGCTGTTCGTTCGCGAACCAAAACGCGGTGGTGCAGAATTGCACGACATCGGCTCGCAAGTTCGCGAAGGGTCGCCTTATCTAAACGTCCTCCGTTCGCCGACGATGCGTTGGATAATCATTTCCGGTGCCGTTCACAATTTTAATATGTACGCCATCGGTGCGTTTATCACACCGTTCCTGATGCGGTATCACGGGCTTGATATTCAACAGGCAAACTTCGTCTCGATGATCGTTTACGGTGTTATGGGTGCACCCGGCCTATTGATCGGCGGCTTTATCGGCGATGCCGTAATGAAGAAACGAACGAACGGAAGAATGCTCGTCGGCACTATCGCGATCGTACTTTCGATTCCGACCGTCTTCTTCGCTCTTTCGGCTCCTCGCGGCAGCACGCTTCTTTTTCTTGTCCTGATGGGACTCGCCTGTGCCCTAATGTATTTCTATTACGCTACCGTTTATTCGACGATTCAGGACATAACCGAACCGGCTTCCAGAGGAACGGCAATGGCGGTTTATTTCCTCGCGATGTACGTTCTCGGTGCCTCGATCGGGCCATACGGAACTGGGCTGCTCAGCGACTTTTTCACAAAGCGTGCGGCACAACTCTCAGGTGTAACAGATATGACCCAAGCCGCTCTCGAACCGTTCCGAGCCGAAGGCCTGCATACCGCGATGTATCTGATCCCGATCTTAGGCGTAATTCTTGCTCTCGTGCTTTTCGCAGCATCAAGGTCTGTAACAAAAGAGATCGAAGCCATGCAAACATGGATGCGTGATTCGACGAAGCAAAGCTGAAACTTCTGACATTGTGCTAAAATCTCCTTTTATACACCTATAACTTATGGCAACCGAGATCAAAGAAGCATTGACGGCAGCTCAGGCTGAGAAGGCACGTTGGGAAGCGGAGACGCTACAGAAGGTATTGGACAAGACGGCTGAGCGAAAGCAGTCGTTCGAAGGCATTTCGCTTGAGCCCGTTGACCGGCTTTATACCGAAACCGACACCGAACACGTAAGCGAGATCGGCTTCCCCGGCGAGTATCCGTACAAACGCGGAATTCACCCGACCGGTTACCGGGGCAGGCTATGGACGATGCGGCAGTTCGCCGGATTTTCGTCACCTGAGGAAACCAATCGCCGTTTCAAATATCTGATGGCCCAAGGCCAGACGGGCTTGTCGGTTGCGTACGATCTGCCTGCATTAATGGGCCTCGATGCCGATTCGCCTTTGAGCGAAGGCGAGGTCGGTAAATGCGGTGTCGCCGTCTCATCCCTTGCTGATTTCGAGGTTCTTTTCGACGGAATTCCGCTTGATGAAGTAACAGTTTCTCAGACCATTAACGCTCCGGCTCCGATCTTCCTTGCGATGTATCTAGTCGTTGCCGAAAAGCAGAAGGCGGATTTCACGAAGATATCGGGAACGCTGCAGAACGACATCCTGAAGGAATACATCGCACAAAAAGAGTGGATCTATCCTATCAAGCCGGCGATGAAGCTTGTCATCGACACGTTTGAATACACGACCAAACACGTCCCGAAATACAACCCGATCTCGATCAGCGGTTATCACATCCGCGAAGCCGGTGCGACCGCGTTGCAGGAGCTCGCGTTCACGCTGCGTGATGGCGTTGAGTACGTTCAATACGGCGTGGATCGCGGTATGGACATTGACGATTTCGTCCCGCGGCTGTCGTTCTTCTTTAACGCTCACAACGATTTCTTCGAAGAGATCGCGAAGTACCGTGCGGCACGCGTCGTATGGGCACAGACCATGAAAGAACGCTTTGGGGCAAAGAATCCACGTACGATGCAGCTTCGTTTCCACACCCAGACCGCAGGCGTGTCCTTAACCGTTCAACAGCCTTTGAACAACATCGCACGCGTTGCTATCCAGGCACTCGCCGGCGTGCTCGGCGGCACGCAATCGCTGCACACTGATTCGTTCGATGAAGCTCTCGCCTTGCCTAGCGACAACGCCGCACTGATCGCTCTTCGCACACAACAGATCATCGCCGAAGAGACCGGCGTTGTGAACACGGTCGACCCGCTCGGCGGCAGTTACTATGTCGAATCGCTTACTCAGAAAATGATCGACGGCTGTCTGGATTATTTCGACAAGATCGATGGTTTCGGCGGAATGGTCGAAGCGGTCGAGGCCGGTTTCCCGCAGCGTGAGATACAGGAATCAGCCTATCAATATCAAAAAGCGGTCGAGCGAAAGGAACAGGTCATCGTCGGTGTAAACAAATACGCGATGGACGGCGAGCTGCACAAAACAGATATTCTGCAGATCGACGAGAACGTCCGCGATCACCAACTCCTCCGGCTCGAACACGTCAAATCGACCCGCGATCAAGGTGCGGTTACAAACTCGCTCGATAAGCTAAAGATCGCCGCCCGCGATAATACCAACACAATGCCCGCCATCATCGAAGCCGTCGCCGCCTACGCGACCGTAGAAGAAATATGCGTCGCTTTGCGTGATGTGTATGGCATTTATGAGGAACCTGCGTTTTAGTTTCTCACCAGTTGCGAGTTTTCAGTGCAGAGCTTCCAGTTCTTACTCGAAACTGAAAACTCGACCTCAAGCTCCTTGGCGAAGTGGGCCACAGTGAATTCGAAGCCAAGATCATCGAGGTTAGAAAAATGCTCAGCGGCTTTTCCAAAAGGCTTATCGATCAATAAAGGTGTAACAGTTATATCTTGCCGCTTAGGTGTTTCGGCTAAACATCGAACCGCTGCTAGTTAATTGTTACACTTTTCTTCTGTCTCACGAATAAAACACTTGACAACAGATGATATACCTGTATTATAGTAGTTAATGAACGTTGCATCTTGTGACCAAAGCGTTCAGTGTCCTGACCATTTACAAAATAGATAGGTAACTACGATATGTATAATACAGATCATTTACCTTCCCCTTTACCCGAAGGGGAAGGAGGCGAGAGCTATGTCAAAGAACATTTGACCGAATCAAACTCTTGTTTCATTCTCAAAACATGCAATGAATGGGTAGATTCCGCACGTTTAAAGCCAATTCCACGCAAGCTCTTTGGAGAACTTTGGTTCGAAGGCGAGATCTGCATACTATTTGCAGATACCAACGTTGGAAAATCGATACTTGCTATGCAGATAGCCGACCAGATTTCGCGAGGTCGTAAAGAAGCGGTCAGTTCCCCGGCAAAATCATATGTCGAGTGCGAAGCACAAAAGGTGGTTTATTTCGACTTTGAACTAACAGCCAAGCAGCTTGAATCGCGATTCTCGGAAGTCCAAGAAGGTTTGAATCAATACGTGAATCATTATCAGTTTCACGAAAACTTTTTTCGGGCTGAAGTAAATCCGAATGCAGGCGGTCCCGAACGATATGTGAAGTTCGAAGACTTCATCAATTCCCAACTTGAGCACACCATCGCTGTATCCGGTGCAAAAGTGATCATTATCGATAACCTGACATATATGCGTGACGAGACCGAGAATGCAAAGTCTGCCTTACCTTTGATGAAGTACCTGAAATCGCTTAAATCGAAATATGCCCTTTCGATACTCGCTCTTGCTCACACACCGAAACGCGATTCGACCCAACCGCTCGACCGCAATGATCTGCAAGGTTCGAAGATGCTTATTAACTTTTGCGATTCATCATTCGCTATCGGTGAAAGTTCAAGAGACCCGGGCCTTCGCTATCTAAAGCAGATCAAGGCACGAAACTCCGAGATACAGTATGATCGCGATAATGTGCTGCTTGCACGGATCGTAAAGACGGTTAATTTCCTCGGATTTGAATTTCTCGACACAGCTTCAGAGACCGAGCTGATAAGGATACCGAGGATCGAAGCAAGCCGTGGGCTGATCGAGGAAGCAAAACGGTTGTCCGAAACAGGACTTTCCACGCGAAAGATCGGAGCTGAACTAGGAATTAGTGCGATGAGCGTTTCGCGTTACCTAAAACTGTAACAGTTGTGAGTGAAGGGTTAACACTACCTCTAAACATTAAATAGGGTAAACAGGTAATCAGTAATAAACACCCTAAACTGTTTGATTAGCCGTCAAACACGCCTCACTACCTGCAACTGTTACACTCGTCGGCCAATACAGAACTCTGCTTCTCGAAATACACGCTAATTTTTTTTTACGCATCTGAATCCGATCTTAATTTTAAGGCGAAACCTCTCCACGAACACTTTAGGGCACAGGTCTGCATTGCATCGTTTGGATGCGTGCTGAAAGAAAGGCCTCTGTTCGGGTGTGTCAATATTTTACCTTTGGGAGACTAAAATGAAATTAACATTATCACTTACGGCTACTTTGGCAGCGGCTACGGTCCTTTCGGGCTGCGGAGCACCGGCAACGAACACGACGGTCAATGTGGCAACCACACGGGCGAACTCAAACGTGACGATGCCGATGAACACCAACAGTTCGATGGCATCGAGTAACTCAAACTCGAATACTTCAGCCGGTTCAAATCCGATGGTTGGCGGAGCAGCGATGCTGGCAACTAAAGACATCGTCGATAACGCTGTTGAATCGAAAGATCACACCACGCTGGTCGCTGCGGTCAAGGCCGCTGATCTAGTCGCAACTTTGAAGGGTGCAGGGCCGTTCACCGTCTTTGCACCGACGAACGCTGCTTTCGACAAGGTTCCGAAGGCAACTCTTGACGGATTGATGAAGCCGGAAAGCAAGAAGGCACTTTCGGGTATTCTTACGTATCACGTTGTTGCCGGTAAGCAAGACGCAGCTACGATCACGAAGGCTATCGAAGCCGGAAAGGGCAAGGCTGAATTCAAGACTGTCGCGGGTGGAACTTTGACTGCGGCTATTGAAGGCGGAAAGGTCGTATTGACCGATGGAAAGGGCGGCAAATCGACCGTGACCATTGCAGACGTAATGCAGTCGAACGGCGTCATCCACGTTGTTGACACAGTCCTAATGCCCAAGTCGTAATAAACCACGATTTGAGCCAATAAGAAAGCCGCGGAGAACTGTCTTCCTCTGCGGCTCTTCTTCTTTTTAAACCGGCTTATTTGCCGTAGCTAACCCGCCAGATCTTCATCGCACCATCGTCAGTAATCAACATCGAGCCGTCCGCCAAAAAGAGCAGTCCGACCGGCCTTCCCCAAACTTCATTCGAATTCTCGTCCGGCAGCCAGCCTGAAACGAAATCTTCGAACGCGTTGGCTTCGAGCTTTCCTTTATTGTCGAACTTGATCCGCACGACCTTATAACCGGAAAGCTTCGCCCGGTTCCACGAGCCGTGCATTGCAACGAACGCATCACCCTGATATTCCTTCGGAAACATCTTGCCGTTGTTAAACTGAATTCCGAGGGAGGCAACGTGCGAAGTGAAGAGTACGTCGGGTACGATCGATTTCTTTACCAGCTCGGGCGACTCGCCTTTGCGTCTCGGGTCTTCATTCTGCCCAATGTAAGAATATGGCCAGCCGTAAAAGCCGCCTTCTTTGACCGAGGTCGCGTAATCGGGAACAAGGTCGTCACCAAGCCCGTCACGTTCGTTTACAGCCGTCCACAGTTCACCTGTCTTTGGATTCCAAGCTAAACCGATGGGATTTCTAAGGCCGCCGGCGAAGATCTTGTGGTTCTTTCCGTCCGGATCATAGACCGAGATCGCTGCACGTCTCGGATCGGCCTCGACATCGACGTTTGTCGCCGAGCCGATCGATACGTACATCTTCTTTCCATCAGGCGAAAATAGAATATTGCGTGTCCAATGCTGGTTATATCCGCCCGCGGTAAGTTCGACAATGCGTTCAGGTTCGCCAACGGCCTCGGTCTGGCCAGACTTATAGTTGAACCGAACCACGGAATCGGTGTTCGCAACATAGAACCAATCTTTGTGAAACGCCATACCGAATGGCTGCGAAAGCTTGGTCGACCACACCCAACGCTGATCGGCTTTCCCGTCCTTGTTCGTATCACGCAAGACGACAATGCGGTTCGCACGTGAATCAGCAACAAAGACGTCACCATTTGGAGCAAGAGCCATCCAACGTGGATAGACGAAATCGCCTTCGGCATAAACGCTTACTTTGAATCCTTTGGGAACCGTCAGCTTCGCACCTTCGGGCTGCGGAACGACACGCGAACTTCGCCGTGCACTCTCAGTGTGAAACGGAGCAAGCATAGCCTTCGGGTCGACTGACGTGACCAGCGGTTTATCCACCTGCACGATCTCCGGCAATGTCTTGGCAATTGGAAACGGCGTTGGTGTAGGACGCGGAGTGTTCGTCGGCTGTTGCGAAATGCCGGTGCACGCAGCAATAAAAACCAGCCCTACCAACGAAAGGCCACCTTTGATATAATTCGTAAACATATTATCCCCTTTTTCGAAATGTTTAAGAGTGAACGTCTTTGTTAGAGAATAAACGTCGCGGCACGTCAGATACAAGCAAGGTCGGTGCAAAAGGCGAGGAACTGGCCGCCGCATATCTTGAAGACCTCGGCTATCGGCTCGCAATGAGCAATTTCAAAACGCCGGTAGGACGTAACGCTAATGGTGCCGAGATAACCGGTGAGATCGATCTTATTGCACTGGATGGCGAAACGCTTTGTTTCATTGAAGTTAAAACACGCGTGGTCGATGACGTGGTATCGCCCCTTTCAGCTGTTACACTTCGCAAGCAAAGACAGATCACGCGAACGGCAAAGATATATCGAAGAATATTTGATGTTTCCGAAATGCCACACCGTTACGATGTCGTTAGCATCGTGCTTGGGCATTTCAGCGATCCAACGATCGAACTGCACAAAGGCTTTTGGGATGAATCGAGGTTCAAAAAACGCACTTGGCACTTCGAGGCATGGGATTAAATTCGGAACTTTGAAATTGCAAGGTTCGTAAAGGTCAATTACACAACGCAAAGATTATGAAAAACAAGCTTATCTTGATCGCAACGTTTCTATTCGCATTTGCTATGGCAGTCTCAGTTTCGGCACAGCAACCGGCCCTGATCGATCGCGAGGTGTTCTTCGATAATCCGGAGTACGCCGGAGCACAGATCTCGCCCGACGGAAAATACATCTCGTTCGTGAAACCGCTGACCGGCACGCTGAATGTGTGGGTCAAAGGCTTTGATGAACCGTTTACTGCGGCACGACCGATGACGAACGACCAAAAGCGACCCGTCCGACAGTATTTCTGGTCGCAGGACGGCAAGTACATTTTGTTCGTTCAGGACAACGCCGGCGATGAGAATTTTAATGTCTATGCCGTTGATCCGGCAGCAAAACCTGCGGCTGGTTCGCCTGTTCCTACTGCTAGAAACATCACGGAAGCAAAAGGCATTCGGGCAATGATCCAGCATGTTCCTGAGTCTGATCCTGATGCGATCTATGTCGGAATTAACGAACGTGATAAGGCATGGCACGACCTCTACAAAGTAAAGATCTCGACCGGCGAACGGACGCTCATTTCCGAGAACAAGGACCGCTATCAAGGAATGATCTTTGACCACACCGATAAGCTGCGGCTTGCGGTGCGTTCGGCACAGAACGGCGATACGGAAATACTTCGCATTGAGGCAGACGGTAAGGCGACCAAGCTTTACGATTGCAACGCATTCGAAACCTGCGGCCCGATCGCGTTTCACAAGGACAACAAACAGGTCTACATGCAGACGAACAAAGGTTCGGTCGATCTGATAGAACTCGCATTGATGGACGTCGCGACCGGCAAGATCGAAAAGGTAGAAGGCGATCCGCTTGGTCAGGTCGATTTCAGCGGAATGAACTTTTCGGGCAGAACGAAAGAGATTATCTCCACCGTTTACTACGGCGATCGCGTGCGTGTTTATTGGAAAGATAAGAAGTTCGAAGAATATTACAACGATATCAAGAAGCGTCTCGGCGATCGTGATATCAACTTCCAATCGATGACGAAAGACGAGAAAAAGTTCCTCGTTGTCAGCTCGAGCGATGTCGATCCGGGTACGGTTTGGGTATACGACACAAACGGAAAGAATCTTTCAACGCTCTATCAAATCCGCGAAAAGATCGACCGTAAGACCCTTTCACCGATGACCGTCGTTCGGTACAAATCGTCCGATGGACTTGAGGTTCCGGCTTATCTGACGCTTCCAAAAGGCGTTCCTGCGAAAGGCCTTCCGCTAGTCGTAAATCCACACGGCGGACCGTGGGCTCGCGATGGTTGGGGCTACAACACGTACGCACAGTTTCTGGCAAATCGCGGCTATGCCGTGCTTCAGCCGAACTTCCGAGGTTCAACAGGTTTCGGTAAAAAGTTCCTAAATGCCGGAAATAACGAATGGGGCCAGAAGATGCAAGATGACATCACTTGGGGCATCAAGCATCTCGTCGAACAAGGCATCGTCGATTTAAAGCGTGTCGGCATTATGGGCGGCAGCTATGGCGGATATGCGGCACTCGCAGGTGTTACATTTACGCCTGACGTTTATGCAGCATCGGTAGCCATCGTTCCGCCGTCGAACCTTCAAACGCTGCTCGATTCTATCCCGCCATACTGGGAGGCGATCCGCGAAACCTTTTACAAGCGAATGGGCGATCCGCGAACACCGGCTGGGCTTGCTCAGATGAAACGGCAATCGCCGCACGCACATGCCGATAAGATCACAACGCCGCTGATGGTAGTTCAGGGTGCGAACGATCCTCGTGTGAAACAGCGGGAGTCTGACCAGATCGTCGTCGCTCTTCGCGACCGCAAATATCCGGTCGAATACATCCTTGCTCCCGACGAAGGCCACGGCTTTGCACGACCGGTCAACAACATGGCGATGATGGCCGCAGCTGAGAAATTCCTTTCGAAACACCTCGGCGGACGTTATCAGGAATCCATGACGCCTGCGGTCGCAACTCGGCTTAAAGAGATCACGGTAGATGTGAACACGGTCAAGGTCTCTGATCCAATGGCTCCAACTACCACAGCAGCTCCCGCGGCATCGGGCACTGCAGCCAACGTTAACGGAAAGTGGATAATGTCAGTCGATGCCGGCGGCCAGATCATCGATCTTTCCATTGATCTGAAACAGACCGGTACAGACTTTATCGGCACGATGGCGTCGATGGTCGGGAACGGTTCGTTTGAGAAAGGTAAGATCAACGGTAATGCTATGACCGCGACACTCAATGCCGACGTGCAAGGCCAGCCATCAATCATAACGGTCGAAGGCAAAGTTGATGGCGGCAAGATGACCGGGACAATGAACGTTCCGGGAATTGGTGTTGTTGCATTCATCGCCGTTCAGCAAAAGTAAGCTAACCGGTACAGTCGAACTGTTACAGTACGTTTAAAGGAGATCGGTCTCGGCCGGTCTCCCTTTTTTTGGTCAGTCCGTATCAATAATGATTGTGACCGTTTCGAATCCGAACAGTGACCCCTAATCCCACACGTTTACAATATTCCCGTAAGTTACTCTGGTACTTAGATTTAAGCCGTATAGCAGTTTTCGGTACGCGTATTGCTTTTTCCAATGTTGAGGTCGCATTTGACCACCACTGAAAGGAGAAATTATGAACAACGCAGTATCACAAAAACAAAACCAACAAGGTGTATTGACCGGAATGTTCCGCGATCAGGAAGGAGCTGAGAGTGCATACAACTCGCTGCTCGCACGCGGATATACAGAAGACGAGATCAACGTAATGATGTCGGACAAGACCCGTGACAGCTACTACGGCGACGGTAAAGTTGAAACCGAACTTGGTAGCAAAGCTCTAGAAGGAACCGGTACAGGTGCAGCTATCGGCGGAACGCTTGGTGCGATCATCGGCGGAGTTGCCGCTATCGGAACCAACGTCGTTCTTCCAGGTCTGGGTTTGGTCGTAGCAGGTCCGCTTGTTGCAGCTTTGGTCGGAGCCGGTGCCGGCGGGATCACAGGCGGCTTAGCCGGTGCATTGATCGGATGGGGTATCCCTGAAGAGCATGCAGAGGTTTACGAAAGCGGCATCAAAGAAGGCGGAACCGTTATCGGTGTATCGCCGCGTTCGCAGGAAGATTCGGATTATTTCGATAAAGAATGGCGTAACTATCGCGGTGAAAACATTTACCGTTAGTTCGGTCAACCAGCAACTGAAAAGCCCTGCCCTTATTTGGACAGGGCTTTTGCATTTAACGTGCCATCGGTTATTTAATATTCCACGTCGTTCCGATCGTAAAGGAACGCCCGCGTGCCGGAGCAAATACGAACTGTTCGCTAAATTGACGATCAAACAAGTTCGAGATCCCCAGATTGATCCCAAAGTTGAACTTCTCTCGTTTGAACTGATACCCTCCGGATAGATCGTGCGAAACAAAACCCGGTTCGGGTCCGCCGTTTCCGCCCTGGTTAACCGGCAGAAGGAAGGCAGGCGATAGCCGATTTTGAGTTACAACGATCCGGGTGTTGTAATCTACAAAGTAGTTCTTCAAAAAGTTCTGCCAACGAAATCCTGCATTGGTCCGCAGCGGACTGATCGTATCGAGCGGCACATCGTTATCCAGATCGTCGCCGCGAAGATAACTGAAATTTCCGTACGCCGTCAGATATCCGAGACTGATCTTGATCGGCACTTCGATCTCAGCTTCAAAACCTTGAATTCTCGCACGCCTTAGATTCTGTGTCTGGAACACTGGGATCGGTTGTTGCGGAACGGGTCGCGGAAGAACGATCGGCATTCCGTTTCGATCGAGTGCCGTCTGCGTCGCCAGAAAATTCTCGTAGTAATTATTGAAGTATGTTGCCGAAGCAGTGAACTTACTCGTACGGATCTTTACGCTGCTATCAAAGTTAATTCCCTTTTCAGGCACAAGGTTCGGATTACCAACGATAAATCCGCCGACAGAACCAAAGTCCGTAAAGAACCGTTCAAAGATATTCGGTGTTCGAAATGAGCGTCCGACACGAGCCGAGAGTGTTACATTGTTCGTTGCTTTGAACAAGATCCCTGCGTCGCCCGTGACCGAATTATTCTTAACATTTAATCCATCGGTCAAACCTTGAAGCCCTAGATCTTCGATCTGGTTTGGTGTCAGCGACATCGGTAATGCAAATTGTCCCGTTGGCTCAGCTTGCGTGTTAAATCGATCTACACGGAACCCGCCGACCAGCCGCAAACGGTTCGTTAGACGATACTCGCCCTGTACAAACGCTGCTACGTTTGAAAGCGATGCATCGGGAACGCTTCTCGAATTTGATGTAACGCGATTCGCTGAAGTCGGCGTCGATGCCGAAATAACAAGACGCTCATCATTGTTCATGTCGCGGAAAAGCTTGCACCGGCGACAACGTTGAATCGCGTGCCGAAGGTCCAGTCAGTCTGCAAATCAAAACCGGCGGTCTTCGTCTTTGTAACGGTTTCACTGAACTGATATTGCCCGCGAAAGAACGGCAGCACAGGCGGCACTGTTAGGATGTTCGTAAAATTTCTATCCTGTGTCTGGTAATAACCCGAGACAGAAACTCGAGCAAGATTTTCAGTAATATTCGCTGAGTCGTAACGGCCGCCGAATTTGTCGCGATTTGAAAACGGGAAGAATCCGTTAAAGACACCGACCAATGTCGGCGAACCGATATTCGACGCACGACGCCTTTCATAGTTGAACTTCAGCGTGTTCGTATCGTTGATAAAGAATCGCCCCGTCGCTTGTGTGTTCCCTCCGTGCGACTGCGAATTCAAAACTTCGCCATCTGCTGAAACGCCGTCGATGACGGTTCCATTGAGTTCGCCCGTTTTGTAATTTCCAAAGCGTTCGAGCGATTGAGCAAGCCTAAACGCGAAAACTTTACTCGATCCGTTCAACGCAAGATTGCCGCGGCGGCCGCGTTCGTTGGAACTGTAGAACGTGTCGAGCGTTGCTCCAAAGCGGAAGCCGTTTTCGCGACGAGCGGGCGTGTCCTTGGTGATGATATTGATCGTACCGCCCAAAGCATCGGTTCCGTAAAGCACCGAACCGCTTCCGCGGATCACCTCGATCGATTCGACCTGCGAAGTTTCGACCAAACCGAGCTCCACGCCGGATTGCTGGGTCGATGTTCGAGCATTATTAAGACGTTCGCCATCCACTAAAATAAGCACACGGTTGCTGTCCAAGCCACGAATTCTGGGACGAACCTGAAATGCACCTTCGTTGACCGTCGACGTTCCCGGCAGTTTTCTAAAAACATCGCCGATCGAGTTAACGGCCTTTCGTTCGACCTCTTCCCGACCAACGACCGTCACCGGCTTCGCGGTTTCCATCGACGAAACCTGCGTCCGTTCGGCGGTAACCGTCAGGGTTTCGGAAACCGGTCCGGCAATCAGCGTCAGGCTGATCGACCTTTCGCTGGAATCAGCTGAAATAACATTTGATTGCGTTGCAAATCCGTTCGCCTTTATATTGAGGCGAAGTTCGCCATCGGGTAGTTTCTCGAAATTTGCCTCACCTGCATTGTTTGTTACCACAACGCGATCGAGAAGATTACGGCCGGTGAGCGTAGCCGTTGCTCCTTGTACGACAGCACCGTTTGCATCAATTACGCGAACCGAAATTCCGCGTCCGGTCTGTGCTGAAACAGAGCCCCAGAGCATTATTGCGATAGCGATCACGGAAAGTGAAGCCCGCGGTGTCCCCAATAAAAAATTCAATAACTTCATATATATTCCTCGCATTCATGTGATCGGCGGGGGTCCGATCGAAATCTGTCAATCTGTTTGTTTTACAATTAGAAAATTGAATAGATCCTGAAGATCTTTTGTTCTAGGTGAAGTATGAGAGCTGAAAAACGTTTCTCTTACTTTAGGCGTGTTTAATTTATTTAATGGGTTAATTAGCAATACTCATTATCAAGAATAATGCTGAGCCTTTTACTATAAATGGTAGTCATTTTCAGTAAGAGACTGGAGGTAAACTTTCTCGAGCTTTTAAGAACGTAGTCGTTATCGCTTACTTCGTGGCTGAGCGGCGTCCGTCAGAATCACGAAATCGCCCAAGCCCGTGTGTTTTGTTTGATCAAAAGTCTTGAAGTCTTTCTCGTAACGCATCGTGACGACAAGGATGCGGGCATCGGGCTTGTATTTTAGAACGTGCTCCACCGTTCCTAACCTCGATTCAGTGTGAAATCCGCCGTTAAGGTGAACAGCCAAGGAGCCTTTGTTTCGTCCGAGGCTTTCCGCGATCCAATAAGCCATTGTCGCGTCCCACAGAGATTGCGAACTAAGAATATTATCGAGGCCCATCGCAGCTTCCCCACTACTGCCCATCAGAGCTCGAAACTTTTGCGAATATGCTTCCGAAGCCTCTGCATAAGGCAGCGGTGCAAGCCATTTCTTCGCTTCCGGTGAAAGCGAAGCCAATGAATCTCGACCGCCGCGTGAGACCATATTCACATAGCGTCGAGGAGCGTTCGCCGCTACCACTTCAAGTTTCTTTTCTTTCGCGAGTTCGACCAGCGGCCTGTAATCCGTTTTGTAATTTCCCCACGGCCGCGAGCTCAGCATAAAGTGATTTTCGCTGATCTGCCCGGCGAGGTATTCGTTCAGGACGATCTGCACATCACGCTCAAACATCTCGAGCGACAGCGTCACCTTTCGTTTCCCGTCAAATTGATTAACGGCAGTTTGAAACACTTCGGCCTGGATCGCATGTCCGACCGCATCGTCGTGAAACTCACCGAGAAACACAACATCGTATTGCCCGAGCGTCGAAGTTATCGCGTTCAGATTCACCTGCTTTCCCTTGCCATCAAAGACGGTGAAATGCTCCGGGTTAGCGGCGATCTGGCCAAAAGCGTTTGAAAACATGATCACAGACACGAGGAAAAGCGAAACTAAAGACTTCATATGTCTTCAAATATTATCACAGCCAAATGAAACCGCCGCCGAACCTTGTGTGGTTATCGGCAGCGGTTAAATGAATCAACTTATTCGTAATCATCGAGGAACTGCGACGAATTCGAAATCCGAAAGATCGTCGTAAAGAGTCACGGTCCGAACCGGTTCATCGAAGGCGTATCGTCCGCTGAAAACGCTGACAAAATAGGTTTCGCCGGCCCGCAGACCGGTGAACGCAAACGCTCCGAATGTTCCGGTCGAAACCGTTATCGGTTCGACAAGACTTCCGCCAAAGATCGTGACCGTTACTCCGCGGATCGCCGTGCCTTCACCTGAAAATACACGTCCGCTCAAGCTAACCGCCGCCGCACTCGGTGCCAGGATCTCGACCGCACCAATGTCCGCACCGTCGCCTGCGTTCACAGGATCGAGGAAATCGTATATCCGGGCGAACCCGCGTTGCTCCGTCATAAGCCCGAAGGAATTTCCCTTATCTTTTATTGGACTCGTCTGAAAAGGCCTGTGCGTCGGCGTCGGTCCGCCATAATTTGCAAGTGGAGCCAAGAGCGGGTCAATGTCAACGATGTCGGTCGGTTGATATGTGATCTCCGTATTCAGCGAATCGCCGGAGTCGTCACCGACGAGATTGAATCCTTGTGAGATAACAGCGCCGTTGCTGGATATTTCGGGCGTTGAGTCTCCGGTGTTCCCGGCAATGATCGAACTACGAACCGTTACGTTTGAACCCGTATTTCGCAGACCACCGCCGCCGGCCGAACCGGTATTCGCGAAGATGGTTGAATTGGTTATCAGCAGCGATGCCCCGGTGTGAAGTATTCCGCCGCCACCCGAGGCAGCCGTGTTTCCCGAAAAAGTACAGTTTTCGATAGTTAGATTCGAATTCGTAGTTGCGCAAAGTCCGCCGCCGGTATTCGCTGAGGTATTTCCGGAATATGTTGTATTTCGAATCACGTGCGTACCTGCTGAGATAGCGACCGCACCTCCGCAGCTTGCGGCGTCGTTCGCCGTAAAGTGCATCTCCTCAAGGGTCAGATCACCACGGGCAAGGACAGCTCCGCCAACTCCGCTACTGCTCGCCCCGACCCCATTGCCGCCGGTGAGCGTGATGCCCGTCAGTTCGAATAAAACGCCCAAACCTGCGGAGAATATACGGTTCGTTCCATTTCCGCCGTCGATCGTTAGCTGACCAGCACCGGGGCCATGGATCTTTAACGCGTCGGTCACTACGATCTCGGTCCCGCTTGATAGCGTGATGGTTTCCATCATGCCGAGAGTAGCTGCCGGAAACTCAAACTCGATCGTTTGCTCCCCAGCAAGAGCGTTCGCTTCCTGCACCGCCATTATCGGCCGAACTTTGCTGAATATCGCCGTAGATGTTACCTTTACCGTGTTTTTCTTCGCGAAGAAGATGCCAGATCGTTTCAAAAGGCGACAAGGGTGTCTTTCGATTTACGACTTTATCATTCACTAAAAAAATTAAGGACTTCGACTATTATGGACTTCGTTGAACAACTTCAAGCACTTGCACTTAAATCGGAAAAACTTCGGAGCGTTCTACAAACCGAAGAGGCAACAAAGAATGCATTAATCCTTCCATTCATACATCTGTTGGGTTATGACATTTTTGATCCGAATGACGTTACGCCCGAATTCATCGCGGATGTAGGAATAAAAAAGGGTGAAAAGGTTGATTATGCGGTCAGATTAGATGGAAAGATTGTGATGCTCTTTGAGTGCAAGCATTGTGGCGGTGATTTGAGCGTCTCGCATGCGTCGCAATTGTATCGTTACTTTACAGTCACGGACGCGCGAATAGGTGTATTAACAAACGGGATTGTATATCGATTTTTTACGGACCTCGACGCGCCTAATAGAATGGATCAAAAGCCGTTTCTGGAAGTAAATATGCTCGATCTCAACGATATTGCGATCGCAGAACTTAAGAAAATGCGAAAGTCGACCTTTGATGTTCAAGGAATATTAAATTCGGCGGGCGATTTGAAGTACACGCGACAGATAAAAAGATTGATTAGCGAGCAGATTGAAAAGCCTACCGACGACTTTGTTAAATTTTTCGCGTCAAAGGTATTTGATGGCGTATTAACCCCAACAAGGCGAGAATATTTTACTGAGCTGACTCATCGAAGCTTTCGCCAGCTTATAAACGAACGAATTAATGAGCGTCTAAAGAATGTAATGTCCGGTAATGTCGATACGGTTGTTGAGGAGCAGATTGTGGGCGACGATCTGAGTGAGAAAGCGATCGAAACTACCGCTGAAGAGCTAGAAGGCTTCTACATTGTGAAGTCGCTTTTGCGTGACGTGGTTGATCCAAATCGAATAATCCACCGTGATACAAAGAGTTACATGGGAATTCTACTGGACGACAACAATAGAAAACCGCTGGCTCGTCTCCACTTCAATCGTTCCCAAAAGTATTTAGGCGTTTTTGATGAACACCGTAACGAAGAAAGAGTTGCAATCAAGAATATAGACGAGATTTATCGGTACGCCGACCGTATGAGGAAGGTGTTCAGCTTCTACGAATCGGAAACGCAGACGAAATAATGGAAATCAGTCTTCAAAAAGAGTTGAGCACACGATAAATGGCGGAAAATCAAGTATCCAAATACGTCAAAGAGCGGCAAAACTTTCCCTATACGGAAGAGATTGGCTGGTCTTTTTCGCGCTATGACGATTTCAGCAAGTGCAAGCGGAAGTATTACTTTCAAAGGTATCAAAAGTATGACCTAGATCATTACAACGATATTCAGCGTCTTAAAAACCTTACCTCAATTCCGCTTGAAATCGGCAGTTTAACGCACCTCATCTGCGAAGCATTGCTTACCCGTCTAAAGAAAACTCAGGGTGAAATCGACCTTCCGAGTCTCGCCGCGTATACCCGAAGTCAGGCAAATGCGACGGCGGGTAAGAAGGCCTTTTCGGAAGTCTATTACCATCAGCAGCCTGTTATTGATATTGAATCCTCGATCGTTATTCCGACGCTCCAGGCCATGATGAATCTGCTTCAGAGCGCCCGATACCAATGGATTCTAGAGGAGGCTCTAGTTTCGAAGGACGATTGGTATATCGAACATACGAACGGTAACTATTTCGGAGAATGTCGCATTGAGAACATGAAGGCGTATTTCAAGGTAGATTTTATGTTCCCGGTCGAAGACGAACTCTATATTCTTGATTGGAAAACCGGCAAGCCTAATGATAAAAAGTACGGGATACAGCTTCGCGGTTATGCCGCTTGGGCCAATAGCCAGTTCGGAACCGATGTTTCCAAGATAAAGCCGATAGTCTCCCATATGCTTCCGGAATATTCCGAAACTGCGATTCAGGTAACCGACTTCGATATCGACGATTTAGCTACACGGATAAGAAATCAATCGGAAGAAATGAAAAGTTTCTGCGAAATTCCCGAGACCAACGTACCAAAGCCGAAAGAAATGTTCCCAATGACGCCCCACGAAAGCTTTTGCTCATACTGCAACTTTCGGGAAATCTGCAAACGAGGCTGAAAGGCCGATGAATACTGGGTTTTGTGGGGTTTTTGCGTTTGAAAGCGGGTTTTTGTGAGGTCGGCGGAGATGTAAAGTATGCGAACTTTCGAGGAATGGTTGCGTTTTTACCAAGAATGATTGCGTCCGTACCAAGAAATATTGCATCCGTACCGCAGAATTTTGTTTTCGTACCAAGAATTATCGCGTCCGTACCAAGAAACATTTCTTCCGTACCAAGAAACATTCCGTCCGTACCAAGAAACATTCCGTCCGTACCAAGAAACATTGCTTCCTAACCCGGAAAGAGAGCGACAATTCTCAGAAAGTAGTTGAAATATTTATTTGTTTCCGTATATAATTCCCTCGCTTCAAGCCTGCATTCCCAAAACAATAAAGGAGATAAGAATGATCCCAAGTTCAAAATATTTTCCCACTTCACTCGGTGCACGGGCGGATTGGTACAACAACTTTGCGACGCAATTCGAGACGGTCGCGGTCGATCTCGGGTTTACGCTTTCGGACGTAACCAATGTTGAGAACGATAATCTGATGATGCAGTTCTTGGTCAATGCGAACGACCAGATGAATGCCGTTATCGACGCCGCGAGACAGTTTCGAACCGTGATGACCGAAGGAGCGCCCGGAAGTCCGCCGCCAATTTGGCCGACGCAGTTTGCAGGAATGCCGCCGCTACCACTCGTGCCTGTTGGATTGTTCCAACGGCTTGATGATCTGGTCAAACGGATCAGAGTTTCGCCGGCTTATTCGCCCGAGATCGGCGCATTGCTTGGGATAATTCCGTCGAAAACTCCGGAGAGCGATCCGGCCGACATGAAGCCCAATCCGAGCGTCAGAGCTGAACCGGGCAATACGATCCTCGTTGATTTTACACGCGGAAAATCCGACGGAATCGATATCCAAATGATGCTCGATAATTCGGGTAATTGGGAAAACGCAGGAAAATACTTCAAATCGCCCGCGAGCATAATTGTTACGCAAGGCGCTCAAGCACTTCCGCGTGCCGTGCAAATACGAGCACGCTACGTAATCGGAAACAACGCCGTCGGACAATTTTCGGACATCGATACGATCTCGACGATCCCTTAGAGTTAACGAAACATTGCGAACATGAGAAAAGAGCGGCGGAATCGACCGCTCTTTTTCTTTTCGATGTGCCCGCGTTCCGGCACCGAGTTCCGGCCCGTCAACCTTCGCCCGCGTTGGATAGTCGGCGCCAGACGTCTTTCCGCGTTTTTCGCGGCAGATAGCCACGTCGTTCACGGCGTGGTCAGGATCGCGATTCTGATCAAAGGGCGTTT